>CALABO010000001.1 GCA_937885575.1 uncultured Pseudomonadota bacterium
AGTGTTGATATGTCGGGGTACCTTACCGAAGATGATGCGGACAACCGTTATGCGACGATTAGTGCGCTAGACAACGTAAAAACTACGGTGAATGAGGCAAAGACCACTGCGGCCGCTGCACAACAGACGGCGAACACTGCGCAATCAACCGCCACCGCGGCGCAGTCCACGGCAGACGCTGCGTGGGGTAAGTTGAGTGATTTGGGTAATACAACGGTGCGGGAGTTTGTTGAAGATAAAGTTAGTGGACTTGGCACGACTATTGATGTTAAGACGGTTGGCGGGGTAACGTATATTTGTAAGATTGGAAAATGCTTGGATACCCCACCTTCGTCTTATTGGGAACCCATAACGGTTACTATATCTGATGAATACCTTACCGAAATCGAAGGGAACGCATTATATGCACCAAAGGCAGAGTATGCACTGAAATCTGATATTGGTTCGATGGGTAATTTTGGAAGTGTTGAGGAAAGACTTGGAGCAGTGCCAACAAATCAAACTATGGTGCAGTATATCGCAGCACAACTTTCCAATGTTAGTACGAATATTCAAATTGAAACATCAAATGGAACAACGTATATTTGTAAACAAGGTAGCGGTTGCCCCACATATGATTTAACAAATACAAGTTATTGGGCGCCTGTTGCCGTCAATTTGGGTGATTTGGGAACAAATCCAACAACACAAAGAACATATACTGTTGCGGAGAAAATCGGGCTTACAGGGACTAATTCCAATAAAAACGTGGTTGGGTATATTGGTGATAGAATTGGCGAAACAGGGAATAGTATTACGTATCCTTATGCGCAGAGAAGCGTTGTGGAGTATATCCAAGATACTTACGTTCCGCTTACAAGATTGGGGAATGAAATTGGTTCAAATCAAACTGTGACGAACTATATTAGTCAACGGATTGGCAATACAGGAACGGTTAATGATTCTTATTCTGGCCAATCGCGGCCAAAGACCGTGGTGGAGTTCCTTGCGGGTAGTTATGTTCCGTTGACTACTATTGGAAATTTGGGTTATCCACAGTATTCTACCACACCTTATACTGTTGAGGGTAAAATCGGTCTTAATAGTACTACCGATTCAAGCAAGACGGTAAAGCAGTATGTTGACGGTTTAATTGGTACAAGTTCGCTTGGTACTTATGACAATGTGATAGCGTACGGTAATGCAAATTATGCGCCAAAAAGCGCGTTTGACACTTTGTCGTCAACGGTTTCAGGGCATACGACATTGCTGGGGGGGCTTAACGGTGTGACGGTAAAGGACTATGTTGATAGCAAGACACCGAATATTCAGATTGCGCCGGGCAGTAATGGGAAAATGTATTATTGTACTTTAGCAACGAGGTGCAATACGGATTATTTGGATACGGCTCACGGATGGCAAGAGTTTGATATATCGGAAAGTTTGAATTTGTCGACTTATCTTAAGACAGCTGATGCCGCAAATACTTACCTGACGATAGCTGATGCTGCGAACACTTATGCGCCGAAATCGGTTCAGAGTGCGGTGGAAGATCCGACAAACGGTCTTAGTGCGACACATACGTTGGCTAGTGGTGCATCCACGGCGGCAAGTAATGCTCAGCAAACGGCGAATGCGGCACAGAGTGCGGCCGAAGGTGCCCAATCCACGGCAAATACTGCAAATACGACTGCAAACAATGCGTGGGACAAGGTTAAAGGGTTAAATGATGTAAGTGGACTGACTGACAAGACGGTGACGGGTTATGTGGCGTATAGGTTGGGTGATATTACGTCTGGTCAAACTGTAAAGCAGTATGTTGATGATAAGGTCGCGACTGTAAAACCGACTATTATGACAGAAACGTATCAGGGTACGACGTATATCTGTTCGTCTGGTAATTGTACGAATCATGCACCAAATGATGGTTGGGAAGAATTGAGTGTCGATTTGTCCGCTTTAGATAACATAGAAGCGATACTCGGTGGGTTTGGAACCGGGGATAATGATTGGCCAAGTGTTATGAGCTATATTGGCAATATGGGAACATATCTTAATAGTCAGAATGTTGAGAAGTCATATACCGTTGCAAGCAAAATTGGGCTTAATAGCGGGGACGATGCGAGCAAGACCGTAAAACAATATGTTGATAACGCGGTTAATGGTTTGGCAACAGAAACTTATGTTGGTAATAAAATTGGCAATTTGGGTAATAACGCCGCGAATACCCCGGCGGTCAGTGTTGCAGCGAAACTTGGATCTGATATTACCAGTGCTGATAAAACTGTGGCGCAATATATTGCGGATTATGTTGCGGCAAATACGTCAAGTGGTGGTGTGACTGTGAAAACCGTCAGCAATAATGGTGTAAATGAGACATATATCTGTAGTGGTGATCATTGTGATGGGGAACCGCCGTGTGCAAATGGGACGTATCCTGATACTTGTGGTTGGCAGAAACTTGATATTGATTTGGGTGCGTATCTTAAGAGTGATACGGCGGCAAGGACATATTTGCCACAAAGCGGGCTTAAATTGGTTCGTGATGGTGCGGACATAAAATTGCAACAGGTTGACAATGGTACTGTGGTTCACGATTACGGTATCATCGCTGGTGTTCAGGATCTGATGTGTAGGTCTTATAGAACGGAATCGGTGCAACCGGGTTATGATGGGTGCCCGGTGAATGGTTCGGTGTGTTATAGATTGGTATGCAACACGAATGATAATGAATAATTGAGGGGATGAAAAAATGAGAAAGAATATGATTTTTTGTATGATTGGTTTTGCTTTGGTGTTGGTCACGGGCGGACATGCGTTCGCCAAAACGGGCGATATTTCCATGGGGGTGATTTCAATTCCCCTGCCCTCTAACGGCGTCGACGGCAAGGACGGATGCACACCGGATGTTACGGTTACAGACAAAGATGCAAATGGTTGCTATACCACGACTATTCAGAAAAAAACGCTACAAAGTGGCAGCTGTGTAAATGATGGTAATGCAATAGTTAGGGAAACCTGTGATGGTGAAGATGGGGCCGGTGGTGCAGTCGATGTGACCAAGGTGTATGTGCCCTATCCTGCATCCACTTTTGGTGGTGCAGAGCCGCAAAATGAGGGGTATATCAAGGTCACAATCCCTGCGGCCGATGAGGGCGATGATGACACCATATTGAAATATCCAGATTATTGCGAGGAATTTTATGAAAATGGATTGACATACAAGAAATGTATCGCCCAAGATAATGCCGTGGGTGTAAGTTGGCCTAACGCTGATAATACTCATAATCCATACCAACAAGGTGATTCTTACGTTTTCTCGGTTGATGAGTTGGAATCGGGATATCCAAGATACGAATATACTGCCCCAAGATTATCTGGTGGAACTTCGGGATATCCAGTGGCCGCGGGATTCACGCAAATGGTTTATGTGTATGACAATGGACGCAGGGTGACAGAAACCGGTGCGACAGATGAGTGTAAGGAATATGCGAAACCTAATGATCGGAGTGCGCGTGTTACAAAGTGCATCGTTCAAAGTTATCAGTATCCTTCGAATCTGTTGTCAACATGGGTGCCGGGTACTACAGAATATTGTTTGGGTAATCATCAAAGCGATTGTGGTCAATATACCTTGCTGGTTGGGACGGTCGATGCATGTGCGGGGTTGACATCGTCTGATAATGCGTGGACTACAACAGTAAGCCATTCGGAATCGGAATATATTGAACATGTTTATCCGGTCGGTGGTGGCACGTGTACAACAAATTGTACAGGAACCGTTGGATATAAACTAACCAAAGAAACAATGTGTGATGGTGGTAATCCGCGTGAAAATAAGCAAAATGATAACTGTTCATCAGCAACGCCCCCGTCAAATGTTGTTTGCGCAACGGGTTATGCCTATCAGACATGTACTCCGGTGGATTCGCGCGGTGGTTCGAGTTCGTATTCGGGGTGCTTCCCGGATCCTTTGAACGGGTTGTATGCGCATAAAGATGAAATCGTTCCGGCTGATTTTGCCGCGGATAGTAATTATTTATATTATTGCAAGGTTTCGAATTGTAATGTTGCGGCTTGCTGGGTTGATGGCACTATTGGTGGAACACCGTATTACAACGATGGAAACGGTTGTTGGGGGCGTGTGTCTATAAATGGACTGCAGGGTGCAGACGGTAAATCTTGTTTTGTGACCAATGATGGAACGAATTGGAATATGTGTTGTTCGCCATCCTATGCTGGAAATGATTGTTCGATAATAACGGATCAAGATATTATAAATAAATTAAACGGTATGATGTGTCAGGTTAATTATACACATAAGTATTTGCATGATAATAATGGTGGTGATCCGATAGCAAATGATACCAAGGCGGGGGCAATTGGTGAAAGGGTCATAGTTACGAATACATGTAATTCTGATGCGGAAAATCTTGACTCGATATATGGTACGGACGGTGCGCCGGGTAATGATTATAATCCATGTGATGGGTTGACGGCGGGGAGTGTGGCGGCACAAACAACGATACTAAATCAAACAAAAGTGTATCGTTCGCGTGAATATTCAAACAATCATTATAGTCCTGCGCGTGGGTATTATGAAACGACCGTTACCTATTGCGAAGGCAGTGCGACAACATATGCACCGGCGGATGAATGCACGCCTGTGGCGGATGCGAGTTTGGCACGCAGTGTCACGGGGCAAAGTTGCGGGGATAACCAGGTGCTAAAGCGTTGTATGCCCCAAGAAGGAACGCAGACGCCGTATTTTATATGTGATACAACCGAAGCAAGTGGTTATCCAAAACAAAAGTATTTTGTGCCGGCGGAATCAGGTAATAAATTTATCAAGGAAGGTTATACCGCATGGGTGCACAAGTATACCGATGGTGGAAATGAAGTGCCGGGTGAGTTGATTGATAAAGATGAATGTCGTCCTGTTTATAAGTTGGAACGCACCGCAAGTGGCAATACAGTAACGGCGACAACAAGTTCCGTGAGAAAATGTACGGTGCAAAGTTATGACTACCCAACCGGTTTGACGTGGACGGTGGGCGCAACATATTGCCTGAATACTACAAATAATGCATCAACCAGTTGTGCCGGGTATAGTGACAGTATTTCTGACGAAATAACATCCACGTTAAAGTATCATTTGCCAATAATGGATACCACAAACACTACGACACCGGTGGCCCCAGGGTGGACATATACTGAAGAAAAAGATGTGAACAGTGTATCTTTGCGTGGAACAGATCGTGATAAAGATCAATGTGAACTGTTGGCGACAAGAACCACCAGTGGTAACACGACCAGCACAACAAGTGTTTGGCGGTGTACGGTTGGTGCGCCGGTGGGAACATCGGGGTTGACGACCACTTATTATGCTGGGGCCACCTATTGTTTGAACTATGCGAATGGGACTTGCCCATCTAGTTTGACCGATATTGGTGCGGCGATTGATGATGCCGCGGACAATGATCCTTGTAATGGTAGCACTTCTGCGACCGCGGTTAAAAAGGTGGTGAGTCGGACATACACACGCACCACGGGTAGCCAAGGGGCTTTGACATCGGTGTACAAGATGTGTAACGATGATGATCATGCTGAAACTACACCAGATGAATGCTATGAAATCCCGACCCCGGCTGGTGAAACTTGTACGAACGGTGTTTGGATGCAGTGTAAGCGCCAGGCCGATGAAGGAACTGCGTCTGCGACGGCACGTGGAACGACTTATGGGTACTGTGCAACATATCCGCAGTGTGTCGGTAACGAGAATTCGACAACCATAGTCAAAAAGACAGAACGGGCGTATACGGCACCAACTAAAACTGGAACAAATTCTTACTATGATACGCCCGGTAAAATGGTTACAAACAAGATTCCGTGCAGTTCAAGTGCAAGCGCCATAGTTGATTCGTCAGAGGATGACCAGTGCGAAGAAATTCCGGATACGGGTTCAATATGCCCGACGAATAAGGTGCTTAAGAGTTGCAAACGCAAGGGTGATGAAAGTAGCACTCTAAAGGCCGAATCAACTTATAACCTTTGTGCAACAGGGGCATCGGTATTTGAGGCCATAGAAGGTAATGACCCGTGTGGTGGTGATACAACTAGCGATGCCGCAAAGAAAAAGGTAAAGAATATTGAGTATGAATATGTGGCGCGTAATGCGACAGGAAACACATCTAAGGTTGGGTATTCTAAAAAGACCACGACGATGTGTAATACTGCCGGGAATACGACAGAATACATATATGATACTTGTGTTTCTGTGGCGGCGGCATCTGGGTGTAATGGGACAAATGACAAGAATTATAAATGCTATAACCAGACACAGCCTACAACGGCAAGCGCGAGTGCACGTGAGTATAATACGTGTAATCCTTCGGAATCTGCGGTTGCGTTGTCCAGTGCGGTCGCGAACAAGTTGGATAGTGATGTCACATTTGCGATAAAACCAAATAGCCAGGATAGTAACAAGGATTATATAACTATTACTGGATCTAATATAACTGATAAACCTGTGGTGGCGTTGGAAAGTTTACAGGGTGCATCGGTGTTTGATATTTGGAAGGAGCAGTTTACGTCTGCTAATGGTTGGACAGATGATAAATGTAAGTTGGCCTTTGAAAATGACCATACATGCTCGAATTTGAATGAATCAGATTTCTTGGCGAGTATTACGGCATATGGTGTTTGGCGCGAGGAGATTATTAAAAATGCAACATCAGAAGACATCGAGGGTTACAAGGAGGATTCGGCTTCTTTGTCACAGACGGCATATCAAAATAGTTTGAAACCGTGTCAACAGTTTGGAATTGCTGAAAATCCGAGCTATGACGGTAGCCAAGGGGAAGGTAAGCAATATGTTATGACCTGTATTGAATAGTTAAAATGCGGCGGTAAAGAACAAATGAAAAAATCTAGTTTCATTTTTATGTTTTTTGGGGTTTGCGCGGCCATGCCGGCGTTGGCAAATTATAGGATTGGTGAGTTTGTCGCGCTAAGGGGTGCAAATGGAACAAATGGCACCAATGGGTCTCAAGGTCCAGCGGGGCCACAGGGGTGTAGTGTGAGCGCATCAAAATCGAATATTTATCAAAATCCCAGTGATCCGACTAGCCGTGTGGTGGGAACTCATGTTGTATTAACCGATTCTTGTAATAGTGCAAACAACCAAGAATTTGACGTTAATCATGGTAATGATGGAACGTCGTTTAATTTTATGGGAACGGTTGCAAATTGTGATGCTTTGTATGCTCTTTCAAATCCTTCCCAAAATGATGCGTATCAAGTAAATGGTGATGGTGGCGGGAAAGTGTGTATTTATACTGCGAATGGGTGGCCCGATTGTCCCAGTGAATGTGCGAATTTCCAAGGCGTACCCGGCGAAGGTGTTTGCACAAATGTTTCTAATGCGTCGACGGCGGTGAAGAATACTGTGCGGTCGTATAGCGGGCCAAGTGGGTCGAATACTGTCACGGTGAATGGCACAACATATACGTATTATGATGTCGCGGGGCATATGAATCTTACGCATAATATGTGCAGTGGTAATAGCGCCGATACCACTGTAGATACCCAGGATGACAGGTGTGTTCCTGTGGTCGCGCCAAGTGGTGTTTGCACCGGTAAAACATACTATGAATGCAAGACACAAGCGGCGACTACGGGATGGACCGCAGCGCAGGTTTATTATTTATGCGTTGAAACGACTTATAGTTCGGTGACAAGTGCGATTGATAATCCGTGTATGGGGGTAGCATCAGGCAATCTTTCGACAACCGAAAGAACCCAAACCACGGCATATACGGCACCGAATGGCAGTAAGACCACAAGTGGAAGTTATTCTTATTATACCGGCAATCCGGGCAAAATGGTTACGACCAGTGTTAAATGTAATCCGGGAACAAATGGTGTTAATAATACTGTGATAGGCAGCGTTCAGGACTATTGCGATGAGATTGTAAAGCCGACAGATGTTTGCACAAGTTCGTCTAAGAAGTTCTATAAATGCAGACCCCAAGGCAAGATAAGTAATTCCACGAATCCTTATTATCTCTGCACGGATCCGTTGGGGGAATCGGTGCTGGATGCGATTAGCAGTGCGGTTGCAAACAAGGTGGACGCGAGTGAACTGTCAACCCTTTCTGGCAAGGTTACAACGCTGGAAACCACCGTTGGGAATAGCACCAGTGGCTTGGTCCAACAAACAAATAATCTGGAAACAGCCGTTGCAAACAAATTGAACAAAGATGTTAGTTTTTCCAAGTCGAATGGATATATCACGATGAGTGCAACCGGAATATCAACGCCGGTAAATGTTGTGGCGATTGCGGATATCAAGGGTGATACTGGGGCCACCGGAAATACCGGTGCCACCGGTGCATCGGCCTTGGAACTTTGGCAGGCACAACAGACCGATAATACCACGTGTCAAAAATTGTTTAGCAAAAATTGTAATGCTTTGGGATTGACGGAGTTTTTGCAGGATATTTCCGATTATGGTGTGTGGGCGCGCACGGAATATCAGGCAAACGGTGCAAGCGCGGATGTGTCGCGTTCGGCATATCGCGCAACATTGCAACCGTGTCAGGGTGGTTTTAGCATTACTGAAAATACGAGTTATAACGGTAGTGACGGGGAAGGCAAGCAGTATGTTATGACCTGTAATTAGTGTTTTTGAAAAAGATAAAAGGGAGAAAGAAATATGAAAAAAATGTTTTTGTTTGTATTGGGAATATGTTTGGTGGTGGATGGTGCCACTTGCTATGCTACCGTTGGAAACGATACAGTGCCCGGTGAAATTGGGCGTTTCGTCGCATTAAGGGGGGCGAATGGAACAAACGGTACCAACGGGACAAACGGGACGGATGCATGCCCACCACTGATTTCGTCTGATACAAAGAATGCACAGGGGTGTTTTGTGGTTAAACAAAAATCCCAAGTTAGAAATACAATAAGTGGTAATTGTGAGGCCACGGGAAGTTGGTCAACCATAGATACCGTTTGTGATTGTCGCCCCAGTGAAACACGGACGCCGTGCGGGCACGGTGCAGAGGAAGCCTGCGGAACCGCAGGACGTGCGGGTTATAAAATTGTAACTACGCAATGTGATGGGACGGGTTCTACGACTTCGTATATATATGATAATAATTGTGGAATGACGGTTGATAGTGTAACCGATGTGCATCAAGATAACGATCTATCAAAACCAGTTACGCATAAAAGAGTAGCGTTTAGAAATACCTGTGAGTCGAATCCTTTGTCGACAACGGCGGATGTTCCCGTAGGTGAAGACGGCAGTAACTGTCAGGCAGAGGTTGTTGTTACGACATGTGGACCGAGTGGTGTTGCAGATGAAAGGTGTGATGATTCAAGTAAACGTGGGGTGAAAATACAGAAAAAAGATTGTTCAGGCTCTATAGTCGCGGCCTCTACACAGTATATTTATGATGGGGGCGATGGTGCGGCATGTAATGCAACGATAACGACCGTGCGATGCGGACCGGAAGGAACGGCGTCTGTGCGTTGTTTTGAAGGAGGGAATGTTTCTCAGAAGTCTGGGTTGAAAATAACCAAGACGGATTGTAATGGTGGTAATGCGACGGATGCTTATACATATGATGGCGAGGTTGGAACCGGTATTTATTACCAAGGGGAACTTAATGATTGTTCGGCTTTGACCGCATTGAAAAATAATTCAAGCGTTACAAAGGAACCTGGTTATGCGTGGTTTGTAAAAGATCTTGGAACTGGTTATGATGCGGGCAAATTGTATATTTGGACGAATAACGATTTTCCTCTTTGCCCATCTGGCGGGGTCCCATTTCAGGGACCACAAGGCGCGCAAGGTGAAGGTATTTGTGATGGGGTTGCAGATCTTTCGGTGGCAATAAAAAATACGGTTAGATCGTATGAGGGGCCGACATCTAGCGCCCGTGGATATATGAAATTACATCATACAAAATGTAATGATTCTTCGGCGGATGATCAGATCAAGGATGAATGCGTCCCCATAATAGCGGCGAGTGCGGCAACCTGTGCGGGTACATATCTTGAATGTAAGCCACAAGGGACGTATACTGGTAATAACAATTATGCAAAGTATAATGTGTGTGAGTCGACAACCGGAACAACAATTGCATCAGCATTGAGCAACAAAGAAGATACATTGTGCGTTGGGGCAAATGAGCAATCTTCTTCGGTGGAAAGGAAAAAGACGGTTGAATATACTGCGCCATCGGGTTTGGGGTCGGATGGAACTTATACTTGGAACACCACGGTCGGTAAAATAGTGAACAAAAGCGTGAAGTGTGATGGTAGTACATCAACAATAAGTTCAACGCCGGACAAGTGTGAAGAAATTGCGAGGCCGAACGCAAATGTTTGCACGGGGACGGGTAATGTATATTATGAATGTACACAGCAAGATAATAATTCTACATACAAACTGTGTGCGACGGGAAATTCGATATTGGCAAATGTTGTTGGTAAAACCGAAGTTACGAATAATTATACTGCCCCCGTTATTACCAGTGCAAGTAACTATACTATTGGATATTTGACAATGGATGTGGCTGGAACATCGGTGCAGGTGGATGATAGCTGTGTCACAATTGCAAAGTCAGGAACCACAAGTTCGAGTGGACAAAAATGTAAGTGTAGTGGAACGACAAGTTCTGGGGTTTGTGCGTCATCGAATTCAACACGGATGTATTGTGTAGGTATTAATAGTACGGGTGATTGTGATACTGGTATTGTTGAAATTGGTGATGTGTTGGATAGTGCAACAACGGCGGTCAGTGTGGCAACTAACGCGGCAAATGCGGTGTCGGGGAAATTGGATGCAAGTGCGTTGACGGTTGGAAGCGATGGGACATTGAGTTACGGAACATCGTGTTCGACCAATGTTGTAGGTGTTACTACAGAACAGCAAACGGTGGACAGTGTTGCTTATTGGTACCGTAAGTATCGCGTTAATACAACATGTCCGACAACCAATATAACATCGAATGGCACTGGTGCAAAATTGTATAATTGGTTGGATAATTTCTGTTCCCAGGGGGGGGTGGGGTATTCGTATGATGGTACTTTGGGTGCTGGTGGCGCTAGAGTTGGGGATGCCTGTTATAATGGTACTATTAGTTCTGGGAAATTTGATCTGTATGTTAAAATCGATAATAATGATAGTATGCTTAGTAGTTTAAATAACAAAGTGGAAAGTTCGGATTTGACAACTGCGGTTAATTCTGCGGTCTCAGGTGCAGTGGAAAATCAAGAGTTTAATTTCGGAAGCAATAACATGGTTAATATGAAACTTAGTGAAATTATAGAAATGCTTGGGCAAGTTGTGGGGAATTGTACCAGTATCAACAATGGTACTAGAACAGAGGTTTCTTGTTCTGGTGGATCTTTGAATAATCTAAGTATCGATAGAGGGCAAAACTAGCGCATCAGAGCCGCCCGTTTGGGCGGCGTTTTTTTACTCGTTTTCGGTCAATGATTTTAATAGATTCATAACGGATTCGCGTTGCTTATCGCTGGCCAGTTTCCAATACATGCGAACCAGTTCCAGTGTTTCCGTGCGAATCAATGGGTCGTCCGAACTTGGTGAATGAACGTGGATTGATTTGCTAGATTTCGTTTCGTCAGGCATATTCCCGGGCAGACCCACAAAAAAGAAAGATACCGGCGTTTGCATGGCGCGCCCTATTTCGAATAATCGCGATGCAGATATGCGGTTGTCCGCGCTTTCGTATTTCTGAATTTGCTGAAAAGTGACGCCACAGACGTTCGCCAAATCTTTTAGTGACATGCCCATCATAGTGCGGCGCAATTGCATGCGTTTGCCGATATGTTGGTCAACGGTTGATGGTATATATGCTTTCCCAGACATCTTTCGTCCTTTTATAATATGATACGTTTCCCATACTGTATACAATGTTTTTTTTTGTTTTGCAATCAAAAAAGCCCTGTGATATCATGTCCCCAGTACAGGAGAAAAGATATGAAAAAGACGGTTGTTTTATGTGTTTTGGATGGGGTCGGATATGAACCAGTGCGCGCGCATAATGCGGTGGCAATGGCGAAAATGCCCTTTTTTAATGGACTGTTGCGTCGATATCCAAATTCGCTTTTGCGTGCGTCGGGCACGGCGGTTGGGTTGCCGGGGAATTTAATGGGAAATTCAGAGGTTGGACATATCTGTATCGGTGCCGGGCGCGTGGTCATGCAATATTTGTTGCGCTTTGCACGCGAAGATTGGGCAAAGAATAAACCGCTGAACAAATTTATTGCGGCTGTGCGGCGCGACCGCGGAATTGTGCACTTTGCGGGTCTGATGTCCGACGGGCGCGTGCATGCGGATGTGCGCGACGAAGTAAAGATTATGAAATATATTTTGGATGCTGGATTGCGGGTTTGTATTCACTTTATTGCCGATGGACGCGATACGCCACCGAAATCGGCATTAAAGTATGTTCGCACAATTAAACGCATGTTGGCGCCGTATTTTGCGGACGGGCGGGCGTTCTTTGGAACCGTGTCCGGACGGTACTATACGATGGACAGGAATAAAAATATGGATCGGACGGAAATGGCGTTTAATGCGATTGCAAATGCGCGCGCGGACACATCTGCCCCAACAATAGAAGATGCAATCAAACAATCCTATGCCGCGGGCATGACCGATGAATTTATTAAACCAACGATTATCAATCCGACACCGATTTCGGCGCGCGATGGGTTCGTCTTTGGCAATTACCGCAGTGACCGTGCGCGGCAAATCGTTCGCGAAATTCTGCGGACGCGCGCGCATATATTATGCTTTTCGCAATATGGCGAAGGGTTAAATGAACATTGCCCTGCACTGCTGGCCGATATTCCGGTGGACAACACTTTGGGCGATGTTGTTGCGGCGGCGGGTTTGTCGCAATTGCGCATTGCGGAAACGGAAAAGTATAACCATGTGACTTATTTTATGGATGCGGAACGGACAATTGATTACCCGAACGAAGAAAAGGTCCTGATTGATTCGCCGGCGGTTGCAACCTTTGATATGAAGCCGGAAATGTCGGCGAATGAAATTACGGCGGCGCTGTTGCCACGGATTGGGCGGTTCGATGTTGTTATGTTGAACTTTGCCAATGGCGACATGGTTGGCCATACTGGGAACGAAGGTGCGACCGTGCGGGCGATGGAGTGTTTGGATAAACAATTGGCCCAGATTGTGCCGGCGGTGCTTTCGGTTGGGGGAAAAATGCTGATTATCGCCGACCATGGTAATGCGGAAAAAATGTGGGATGATAAATCGAACGCCCCGTGGACCGCACATACGAATAACAAGGTGCGGGCGATTTTGGTAAGCGAACCACCGTATAAAAAGATAAAAAATGGCGGTCTGGCTGATGTCGCGCCAACAATTTTGAAACTGCTGGGTGTGAAACAACCGGCGGACATGACGGGAAAGTCGTTAGTGTAAGTGTTAGTGAAAATCCCGCATGCGCGGGATTTTTTTTAGCGTTGTTTTGCTAAGAATTTTTTGCGACGTTCCTCAAAAGAAAGGTTGTACTCGATACAGAAACTATGGTTTTGCGCTTGCCATACCAATACTTCGTCACCTGGGTATACATTATGATTATTGGTGTACATTTTTATTGTCTGACAGCCGAATTCTTTACCAAATAATTGAACGAGTGTATATTTGACACCATCCGTATCAACAGTATTTCTCATAGATTCAACAAGCATAGTATCATAGGTGTACTTCGCGTTGAGTGGACTAGATAAAACAGGTTTGCCATTTGTGTTTGGACTGTATTTTATTGTGTCCCCGCAAGCAAAGTTGTCATGAATAGATGCGGATAGAGCTTCCGGAACAGTAATCTCTATTGGGGTGCCTGCTTGATACAGTGGAACAAGTTTAACGGAATAAGGTTTTTTGTCGATTTGCATTTTTGTAATTGTGGCTAACATTTTTTTACTCCTTTTTGTTATTTCTGCGTCGGTTGGCAAAGAATTCGCGCAGCAGTTCGGCGGATTCGGCCGCGTATTCTGGCATTTGAATTATATTCGGGTGCCAAAGATGTTTGTCGTTGTCAAAAATCCGTGCATTTGTGGTAATGCCCCCACCCTTTTCATCCGTCGCCGCGAAATAGATATTACGAATTCGGGCAAAAGATATTGCGGTTGCGCACATTGCGCACGGTTCCAATGAAACATAAATATCGCAATCGCTCAGGAACTTTTGCCCCAATTTTTTGCACGCGCGGTTTATCGCGACGATTTCCGCGTGCAATGTTGGGTTCATCTTTCGTTGGACCAAGTTTTCGCCACGCGCAATAATTTTCCCGTCGCGGACAATTACCGCACCAATCGGAACATCGCCACCCGCGCCCGCGCGCCGTGCCAAATTTAAAACTTGCGTCATTATATTCATTATTATAAACTGTAGCATATGGATTCAAAATTGCAAATTATTTCCGGGGCATTACGCGCACGAAAGTTGCGGGTGCCCCAGTCTGCGCGACCAACCCAGAATATGGCGCGGGCGGCGGTGTTTAATATGCTCGGCGAAATACTGTTGGAACCGTATCAAAAATTGGCGGTTTGGGATGCGTTTGCGGGGTCCGGCGCATTGGGCTTAGAGGTTCTATCACGATACAATGATTCGACCGCGATTTTTACCGATGTTTCGGATGATTCTTTGGACGCGGTGCGGCAAAATGTTCGCGATATTGACTGGGTGCGGGTTAAAATTGATGCGTCTGACGCGGCAAGTCGTATCTGGAAATATGCGCCGCGTGTGAATTTGGTTTTTGTTGATCCGCCATATGAAGATGCGCGTGTTGGAATTGACTTTGTGGCAAATTTGGCGGATTCTGTGCGTGCTGGCACGATTGTTGTCCAAGAAATAGAGAAAACCGTCCCCTATTCGCCCGATGAAACAAAATGGGAAGTGTTGCGCGATAAAACATACGGCCGGGCACGTTTTTTGATTTTACGGCGACGGAATTAGCGGAAATTTAAATTTGACTTTTGTTGTTGTTTGTCTATAATGTCTGTGTTAATAAATTAAGAGGATTGCTATGTTGAATTACAAGGATTTAGATCTGTGTGTTTTGGCACTATTTTTGGGATATAAAACTGATGAAAAAGGCAAAAATTATGCCACAAGTATATTGTTGAACCCCCGCCCAGGACAAAGTGCGTTTCAGCAACAGTTTAGTTTAAAACCCGGATATGGATTGCCTGGGATACATGTGTGTTCGATTGATGACAAGTTAAAAAATGTTGCTATTGGCGCGCATGTCAGCCTTTATGGTGCACCGTTTGCTTTTGAACAGGTTAAAATCCCATTGATAAAACGTCTGCCTGGTGGTGAATTTGCGTATCATGTCGCCACGGTAACAGAACTTGATGATTTTTATACAACCGTACGTTTTGCAGCCAATGATCGGATGGTGCCGGGTAAATCACGTATGAGACGTATTAAATTACATAATGCCGATAATGTTTCATTTGGGTGTGGTGACACGGTGTTACTGAAAAATTTTGCTTTTGGAAAGTGGGCTATTATACGGAATATCACCGAGGAAAAGAACTTGTAGTCGGGGATTTTCCTTGGTGTGGCGAAATGGGAAATTTTGTTGATAACAAAGTATTATCGAAATAACTTGCATTTTCAATAATTTTGGTGCATAATGCGGTCCGCATAACACCCTTGGAGGTTGTGCGACATAAAAAATGCTAAATCAAAAGGATAAAAAATGGCAATTGAATTAAATGCAGAGATTCGCAATGTTGCCGGCAAGGGGGCCGCACGTGCAATTCGTAATAACAAAAATATCCCCGCCGTCATTTATGGCGAAAAGAAAGATCCGATCGCAATCGAAATTTCCGGTCGTGATTTTGCGCCGATTGTTCAAATTCCGGCGCTCAGGACAAAACTGTTTCATATTACGACAAAAAATGGTAAAGAAGACGCAATGTTGATGGATATTCAATATCATCCGGTGTCTGATAAAATCGTTCATGTTGATTTCAAACGCATCGATGTTAAAAAGCCTGTTTGTGTTTCGGTGCCGGTAGAGGTTATAAATGCCGACACGTCCAAGGGATTAAAATTGGGTGGTGTTTTGAACTTTGCGGTGCGTAAGGTTTCGTTGGTGGCACTCGTTGATAAATTACCGGAAAAAATCGTCCTTGATTTGGCGGATTTGAATATCGGCGACACCGTCCACGGTTCCGATTTGGTCTTGCCGGACGGCGTGTCGTTGGGCCTGCACCAGGCGGAATTGGCGTTCGCAACAATCGGTGGTAAGATGCCAGAAGAAGCCGACGCGAAGAAACCGGCGGCGGCAACAACCGCGGCACCTGCGGCAGCACCAGCCAAGAAATAATATAGTGTTAGTGGTTAGTGTAAGTGTTAGTGAAACTGGCGCAATTGCGCCAGTTCGTATTAGAAAATATTATATAGTAAACATTTATACTTGACAAAATTATTTTTTGATTTACACTCTCGCTATAAGTGATATCTAAAATAGGAGTTAAGAATGACATATAGTGACTTAAAAATGTATAAAAAACAAATAGATGAGTTCGTACAATGTATGAACTGTTTGGAAAACAACGGGATAGTGCTTTCCTTGGAACAAGAGGAAAAGTTCTTTGGTATGTTTTACACAATTGCGAATTGCTTAGACAACCTTTTAAAGAAGGATGAAATAAATGTTGAGTTTACACCACTCAAACCAGAAAAACACAACGACAATAAAGTAACAATGTGGACCATGAGTGTCATAAATAAACGCAATAATAAACGCAACAAAGCAGATAAATTGCTTGTCTTTTCACCGTCGTCAGATGGGGTGTTTGAACATTCGTTTTGGAACCCTATTGTCTTGAATAATCACAAAATAAAGAGCAGATCATCGGGGTTACACTATACCACTGGCGAATATGAAATATTCATCGAAAAAGTTGTTTTGCCGTTTTATAAAAAACAATTGCAAAAATTCAATGGTCAGACGCAGATAAGGTAACTTAACCTTAAAACAAAAAAATATCTTAATAAACCGGCGCGCAAAGCGCCGTTTTGTTTTTCTTCACCAACCACTAACACTTTCCACTAATTTTTATTCCTATGGTCTTGAAATGGGTTTTGTGATAACTATATTTGTGGCATACAAAGACAAATAAATATAGGAGTAAAAAATGGGAAAAGTATTGGGTATTGATTTGGGGACGACAAATTCCGCCATGGCGTTCATGGACGGAAACGATCCAAAAATTATTGAAAATGCAGAGGGTGGCCGGACAACGCCTTCGGTTGTTGCAATTACGGCGAACGGCGAACAATTGGTCGGCATAACCGCCAAGAACCAGGCCGTGACGAATCCGGAAAATACTATTTATGAAATTAAACGTCTTATGGGGTTGCGTTATGATAGCCCAGAGGTAAAAGAAATTATGAAGCGCGTGCCTTATAAGATTGTCGCGGGCGATAATGGTGATGCGTGGGTCGAAATTGACGGTAAAAAATATGCCCCGTCACAGATTTCGGCGATGATTCTTGGCAAACTTAAAAAGGATGCGGAAAATTATTTGGGTGAAACGGTGACTGATGCGGTTATTACTGTGCCGGCGTATTTTAACGATTCGCAACGCCAGGCAACCAAAGATGCCGGTCGTATTGCGGGGTTAAATGTGTTGCGTATTGTGAACGAACCGACCGCGGCGGCGTTGGCGTATGGGTTGGATAAAAGCAAGGACGGCACGATTGTTGTATATGACCTTGGCGGTGGAACATTCGATGTTTCTGTTTTGGAAATCGTTGACGGCGTGTTCGAGGTTAAGTCCACAAATGGCGATACGGCGCTTGGTGGTTCGGACTTTGATGCGCGCGTTTTGAAATACCTTATTGAAGAATTCAAGGCGCAAACCGGTATTGACCTGTCGAACGATAAATTGGCGTTGCAACGGTTAAAAGAGGCCGCCGAAAAAGCGAAAATTGAATTGTCGTCCAAGATGTCAACCGATATCAACCTGCCCTTCCTTACCGCCGATGCGTCGGGCCCGAAACATTTCAACACAACGCTGACGCGCGCAAAGTTGGAATCTTTGGTTGATGATTTGATTCAGAAAACAATTGAACCTTGCAAAAAGGCACTGAAAGATGCGGGTATTGAAAAATCACAAATCAACGAAGTTATCTTGGTTGGTGGTCAAACCCGTATGCCAAAGGTTGTCGAAACGGTCAAAGAATTCTTTGGTCGCGAACCGCACAAGGGCGTGAACCCGGACGAAGTTGTTGCAATGGGTGCCGCAATTCAGGGTGGCGTGTTAAAAGGCGATGTTAAAGATGTTTTGTTGTTGGATGTGACGCCGTTGTCACTGGGGATTGAAACATTGGGTGGTGTGTTTACACGTCTTATTGACCGCAACACAACAATTCCAACCAAAAAGTCCCAGGTGTTTTCAACCGCCGAAGATAATCAATCGGCCGTGACGATTCGCGTATTCCAAGGCGAACGCGATATGGCGGCGGATAATAAATTACTGGGGCAATTTAATTTGGAAGGTATTGCGCCCGCGCCGCGTGGCATGCCCCAGATTGAGGTGTCCTTTGATATCGACGCAAATGGTATTGTTCATGTGTCGGCGCGCGATAAAGGCACAGGCAAAGAACAGGCGATTTCGATTAAATCTGATGGTGGACTTTCCGAAGAAGAAATCAAACGCATGGTTGATGAAGCCGCCGCCAATGCCGAAGCGGACAAGAAAAAACGCGAACTGGCCGAGGCGAAAAATAATGCCGAAGCCGCAATCAACGCAATCGAAAAGTCACTAAAAGAACATGGTGACAAGATAAGTGCGGCGGATAAAGATGCCATAGAAGCGGCCAAGAAAGAATTGGCTGATGAGTTGGCAAAGGCCGATGCGACCGCAGAGTCACTTAAACAAAAGACCGAGGCGTTATCCGAAAAGGCCATGAAACTTGGCGAAGCGGTGTACAAGGCACAGCAAGAGGCGCAAAACGCCGCGGGTGCCGGCGCATCGGATGACAACAAATCCGATGGCGCGCGCGATGCCGATTTTTCAGAGAAGAAGTAATAAGTGTGAGTATAAGTGTGTAGTGTTAGTACGGGCGCGTTTGCGCCCGTTTTTTGTGTGTTGCTTGTTCTTGCCAACTAACCGCTCCGAACCCTCTTTACCGGGTTCTCTTCCGTCGCCACAGGCCAAAAATTAAACCGGCAAAAAGACCTGCCCCGCCTACGCCGCTAATTACGAATAATTTTCTCATATTCCGGGTTACGCTTCGGCGAGGCACTCAATTTTCGTTATCGTGCGCTTCGCGCGCGATAACGAAAATTGGTGGTGCGGGCGAAGGGAATGTAATTCCCATTCACTTTGTTCATGGTCCCCTTTCACTGCGCTTCGCTTGTTCCGAACCCTCTCGTTGCCGTTGGCAACTCTTTCGGGTTCGATTCAACATTTGTTTCACATGACCAAAAATATAACCGACACACGGTCGGTTTTATTTTTGGTGCGGGCGAAGGGAATCGAACCCTCGTCTAAAGCTTGGGAAGCTTTCGTGCTGCCATTATACCACGCCCGCGACATGAGATGAGTCTATACCAATATTGCCGCGTTGTCCAGTGGAAAAATCAACGTGAATGTGGTGGATTTTGTGGTGTTCGTTTTGCCTCAAATTCTGCCAATTTGTCCATTGCAGACCGAATTACTTTTGGCTTGGGATTATTTACTTTCAAAGATTTTAGAATTTGTTTGATTTTCGCCAAAAGGTCATAGTCATGTTTCGCCTCGGCTTCAACCTTCAACCGTTCAAAACGTGCAAGCACATCCAAGTAATCTTGGTTTTCTTGTGGATTGCTGGGGTGTTTTCGTGCCATATCTGTAATCATATATTTACTTTTCGTGGTCTTGGTAAAGTTTCGTTAAATTCCATCCGCCGCGGAACCTTTTGTGGTCACGTTGTGGTCGTGGTAATTTTTGTTTTGCCCCTGTGGATACAGCGCATACCTGTTGACCGCGTTTATAATAGGTTGTTTTTATGTTGTAAGGATTTTCCCTCATTTTTATACTCCATAAACACGTTGATTTATTTTTTTACGCAGTTCTTGTTCAATACGGGTTCCCAAAATATGCGATGATTTCTCCACAATTGTTGTGGGGATTCCATATTTATGTGCTTCATTCAAAAGATCATTATATAAAGCTTTTGGTAAATTTTTCATTGTTGCTAATTGTCGTATTTGGCACATAATTGAATAAAGCATTTGTATCTTATCCGAAGGATTGCGAAGGTACGAATAAATGCGATTTAAATCAAAAGATTTTTCAAAACCTTGGCGCAGTGCGATTTCTTGTAATGCCTCTGATTGAGAACTAATTTCTTTAATAGAGTAAGGCATTAAATAAACAGACTCACTACAAATATTTGAACCCGGGTTATTCATGTATTTTATGAAAAATTCTTGGCGCGCCTTGGGTTCAATGGGGTTATATATTCCTTGTTTAGTATATATTTGTCGTCCTAAACCTGGACGGTTTGAAACCATTTCAAGACCGTTATGGCTTATTTGGGCCTGGATTCTTATTAATGCAAGACGAAATTGCTCTAATTCCGCAGGCGTAAATAATTTGTGTCTAGATTCCAGTGCTTGGACAAATTGTGTGGTGCATACAGTTATGGCATCCGGATTGTTCTCTAAATAGTTCAAAATTTCGGTTTTGTTAAATTTGTCGTCTGGCAGATTACCTTCGGTAAATGCGGCAATCTTTACATTGGTTGGTAACAGGGCTGTGTCCGTGTATTTTATTGCATCATAATGTTTCTTTTCTAGAATAACAAAATTTACAACTTCTGGTGCAGGATGTTTTATATATTTGAAGTTTGCTGAATCTTTTTTACAGATGTACATTTGTAATTCGACCGACGGGTTGGCGCATCGATTAATTAATTTTTGATTTTGATTTAGTGCAACGATAATTTCAATGTCGGTCAGAACCTTTTCTGCGGGGGATGTTTCGGCATCACAACGTTCCATTGTATTCATTATTTGCGTCATCATAGAATTAAATTTTGTTTGGAATGTTTTATTATTTGTTACAAAATATTTCATGTTATAAATATATTGACTGTTCAAATATGTTAAAAGTTTCCGTGTTGTCCATTGTAACTTCGCTTTTTGGCTTTCACTATAATTACGAGTTAAATTGTATAATTCTTCGGTGATACGTACCATATCCTTGGGGCTAACAAAAACATTTTCTTGTTTCATAATAATGTCCTTTTTACTTCATTGGAATTTGCAATAGTTGTTCTGGGAAAATCAAATCTGGGTTTTCAATGGCGTTGCGTTCGGCAATAATGCTAAACAATACACCGCGACGCAAAAAGTTTCGTGCAATGACCCACAAACAATCGCCACGACGCACGGTATAGAATGTGTCGTTGTCACCCGTCATTTCCGGCATAACAAAAGTATGATTTACGGTCGCGATTGTTTGGCCGTCCGCATCATGTAAACGAACGCCCAATGTATATTCCCGTCCCGGTGTCAATTTGCCCACATCCGCGCCGATTCCAAAATTTTTATAATCTGATACGCGTGCATCCCCAAGGAACATATCGTTTAATGTAAGTGATACGCGCAGACGCGGCAACGCGTTCCCGGTGACAACAAGACGCCCGGTATCCAGGTAATCAATTTTCGAAACAATCAAATCGCCGTCTTTTAGTATCGCGGGCGATTGCATAACATGGCTGCCATCTTTTGTCATAAGCAACGATACAGAATTACGATAATCGACATCAGATACATAAAGGAAAACGCTATCTTCGGATTTTTTGTCCGGTTTCGCGCCGATTAGTGACATTGTGTAATTGCCCGGACGCAGTCCGCGGCCCGGCGCATAGACGAATTCGCCGTCGGCATTTGTTCGTTCGGTTGCGATAATTTTGTTATTCAGCACAATTGAAACATTTTTATTTGGTTGCCACCGGCCCGCAACAACAATCATGCCGTTTGGCTTTATACGAACAATGTCAAAAGACGGTTTGTCGGTTTTCATTGTTGGTGATGGCTTTTGATTTGTTTTAATTGTTGTTTTAATTTCCACTGGGTTGGGCGCACGTACTATGACAACATCACGGCCGGCGTTTGTTTGCGAAAACATCGCCCAAATCGCGACGAACAAAACAATAATCGCGCAAGCAATAGGAAACCAGTATTCGCGCAACACAGATTTTTTTGGCTCTTCGTCTTCCGTGCGGGAAACTTTTTTTTCTGGCTTTGCGACCTGCTCTTCTTCGGTATCATTAAGTGATTTCAAGAACCGGCGCGTGAAACGCCGGCGGCGCGAAAGCCATCCATCCTGTTGCGCAATTGCATCATCAATTAAATTATCGGTTGAACGTTTTGTTTTGCCCATAGCGGTTGTATTATTGTTTGCCATTTTTGTATTCCTTTGGTGGGTATGTTTTACCAATAGACAAAATAGCATAAAAAATATTTCTTTGTCAATTTATTTATGATATAATTGTTCAGAAAAATGGAGAAAATATGAAAAAAATAGCAATTATGACAACGGGCGGCGATTGCAGTGGCCTGAACACCGTGATAAATCGTATTGTTTTGGGTGCAACCGTTCGCGGGTGGCGGGTTTATGGAATTGTTGACGGCACCGACGGCCTGTGCAGTAAACCCATAAATGTAATAGAAATGAATACGAATACCGTACCGATTGAAAATGCGCGGCTGGCGGGCAGTTTCCTGCACAACGGGCATGCATGTATGCTGAATTTTGAACGGGCCGCCGCCACAGGGCGCGTCAAAGAATTCAATAAAACCCTGCGCGATGCATTGATAAAATTAAAGTTGGATGCGCTGATTTTGGTCGGTGGCAATGGCAGTTTTTCACTCGCATGGTTAAACCGCGATGTTTATCGTGACCTTTCGTTGGTATGTATTCCAAAGACGATTGATTTTGATATTCCGCTGACCGACCGGACGATTGGGTTTGATACGGCGGTGGAACAACTGACCAAATATTGTGACCAGATATTATTGACGGCGCGCAGTCATCATCGATGGTTTGTGGTGCAAACAATGGGACGCGATTGTGGGCGACTTGCGCTGTATGCCGGAATTGCGGTTGGCGCCGATGCGATTTTGGTTCCGGAAATAAAGTTCGATGTTGATGAATTGGTGCGACACATAAAATCTGTGAATCGCGACTATGGTATTATTATGGTGTCCGAAGGTATAACGCTGCGCGGGCATTCGGGCCGGCCGGCGGATATGATTGCGCGGAAACTGACGGCGACGGGAATTACAAATCGGACGGCGTTCCCGGATTATATTCAGCGCGCCGGTGATACCGTTGCGGCCGACCGGATATTGGGTGCGAAAATGGTGACGTGCGCGTTGGATGCGATTGAAAATAACGAAACCTATGTTATGACGGCACTGCGCGGGAACGATTGCGTGACCGTGCCACTTTCGGAATTCTATGCCGCGGGCGATGTGCGCGCAGACCCGAATATTCCGGCGGTCAAGACGGCAAATGCGTATATCGAACCTGACGATCCGCTTTTGCGCGTGGCGGGCGATTTGGGTGTTTATGTTGGGGTTAGTGGCTAGTTTTACTCAACTACTTGACTTTTGAATATTTGTGGTGCATAATGGGCGTGCAAATCCCAAAGATTGCCATTTGAATCAAACCTGTGTGCGGTATGCACAAGGCACATCATCCGTTGAGTTTCAACCTTGATGTCGGTTTTCTTTGTGGGTTAAACAGTTAAAATACAAAAGGAGTAAAATATGGCAACTGTTATTCGTTTGGCACGCTATGGTGCGAAAAAGCGTCCGTATTATCATATTGTGGTGACCGATTCCCGCAATGCGCGTAATTCGGGCAATGTGTTAGAGGTTGTTGGTAAATACGACCCAATGTTGCCGCGCGATAATGAAAAACGCGTGGTGCTTAAAATTGATGAGATAAAGGCTTGGTTGGCGCGGGGTGCAAAACCGTCCGACCGTGTGTATCGTTTCTTGGCAAACGCGGGGTTGGTTGCAAAGCGTGCAATTCCGGTTCAGACCAAGAAAAATCTGCAATCTGAAAAAACATTGCAAAAGATAAAAGACAAGGCCGATAAAGCCGCAAAACTTGCCGAAGAAAAAGCCGCCGCAGAGGCAGCCGCCAAGGCCGCAGCCGAAGCACCAGCAGAAGAACCAGTGGTGGAAGCAACGGATGCGCCGGCAGAATAATATATGTCAATGAACACGCACATCTTGGTTGGGAAAATTGTTGCACCCCAAGGGATTCGGGGCGAAGTACGTGTTCAAACCTTTACCGAAAAACCGTCGGACTTTCAAAGTTTGGCGGTTTTTGGTGATAGAATTCCAGCCGGTGCGTTGCACTTTGTTCGCGTTGTGCCGAATACAAATGTCGTGATTGCACGTGTTGATGGGACCAACGATAGAAACGCTGCGGAAATCCTGCGCGGGACGGCATTGTATATCAACCGTTCCGATTTGCCTGCGCCGCGTGATGGAGAATATTATCAGGCGGACTTAATCGGCATGACCGTTGTGCGTGGCGGCACGGAATTAGGACGCGCCATAGGCTTTCAAAACTTTGGTGCCGGCGACATTATAGAATTAGAAGATGGCGATATGGTGTCTTTTCGCGGTGCAAGTGTAGATTTTGATAAGAAAATAATAACAGTAGAATAAAAAAGGAATATTCAAGATGAATCTATTCGAACAGCTTGTTTATTCGATAGTAGCGGGAAGAACTTGCCTGCCACCGGAAAGGTGTCCAGCAATAAAGGCAGAACGTGACGGTAAAAACGCCGAAGAGGTTTGCATAATATGTGGGCAATGCTGGAACGAATTGAATAAAAAACAACGATAAAATGCATTTTAACATACTGACCGTTTTTCCAGAAATGTTCCCCGGCACACTTGGTACCGGGGTGGTTGGTCGTGCCTTGGCGGATGGAATTTGGTCGTATAATGTTATAAATATTCGCGATTTTGCCATAAATGATTACGGCAGTGTTGATGATGCGCAATTCGGCGGCGGTGCCGGTATGGTTATGCGCCCCGATGCGTTGGGTGCGGCGATAGATTCGATCGAAAAACCGGGACGAATTATATATTTTTCACCGCGTGGGGCGCGTTTAGACCAAAAAATGGTACGCGGGTTCGCAAATGATGCGGAAAATGCGGTTTATACCCTGCTCTGTGGTCGGTACGAAGGAATTGACCAGCGGGTTATTGATGAATATAACATTATGGAATTATCTATTGGCGATTATATATTGTCCGGCGGTGAAATTGCCGCGCAAGTTTTTATTGACAGCGCGGTTCGCGTGTTGGATAATGTCCTTGGTGGTGGTGCGGAATCAACCGCCAATGAAAGTTTTGAAATCGGGGGGTTGGAATGGCCGTTATATACCCGCCCGTCGGTATGGCGTGGACGTATGGTCCCGGAAGTCCTGCTGTCTGGTCACCACGGCAATATAGAACGGTGGCGGAAACAACAATCGGACGAAATAACAAAAATGCGTCGTCCGGACTTAATAAAGGAAAATGAAAAATGAACATTATTAAAAAAATCGAAGAAAAAAATATCGCAAAGGTCAAAGGCGACAAGGTTATTCCGAATTTCAAGGCCGGTGATACTTTGCGCGTGCATGTAAAAATCAAAGATGGCGACAAATTCCGTATTCAATTATTCGAAGGTGTCGTGATTGCACGTGACGGTGGCATGGGTAATACCGCATCGTTCACGGTTCGCCGCGAATCTTATGGTGTTGGTGTTGAACGCAAGTTTCCACTGTATAGCCCGGCAATCGAAAAGATTGAAAAGGTTCGTATTGGTCGCGTGCGTCGTGCGAAATTGTTCTTTTTACGGAAATTGTCCGGTAAAAAGGCGCGTATTGTCGAAGATTTGGCGGCGGCAAGCGCAGAAAAAGGTGCAAAAGCCGAAAAGACCGATAAATAATACGGTTATAGACCTCTGTTCAAAATCCCCGCGGAACCCGCGGGGATTTTTGTTAAGATTTAATCGCTATAATCTGCGGCGACAAGATGCCCACGTGTCGCCACCAATTGATGCCATGCGCTAAGGTATTTATCGATAATTGCCCCCGTCTCACTTGGTTTAGTTTTATACGGCACATCGATTTGCACACCACGAAACATCATCCAAACATTTGTTTGGTAATCATATGATATCTGAATTGATGCGTCAACTGCGGCTTCGATATGTGTACCAATTATTGGGGTGAATTCTATACTGAAATATGGTCGCCCATCAAATTCATTCGGCATATGCATGACATAGGATCCAACCAGTTTGTTATCATCGGAATAGTATTTGTATGGTCGTATATGACTGCGAATAATTTGTTTAAGGGTTATTCCCGATTTTGGCTTTTTACAGTTAAACCGAAAATATA
>CALABO010000002.1 GCA_937885575.1 uncultured Pseudomonadota bacterium
GCGAGCTGGGTTCAGAACGTCGTGAGACAGTTCGGTCCCTATCTGTCGTGGGCGTTGGATATTTGAGAGGACTTGACCTTAGTACGAGAGGACCGGGTCGAACGAACCCCTGGTGTACCTGTTGTCGCGCCCGCGGCACCGCAGGGTAGCTATGTTCGGAACAGATAACCGCTGAAAGCATCTAAGCGGGAAGCTGGTCGCAAGATAAGATATCCCCATGAGTTCAGTTCTAGACTAGGACATTGATAGGCGGTGGGTGTAAGCCCTGCGAGGGGTTTAGCCGAGCCGTACTAATCGAACCATTGACTTTTTATCTTTCGTTTGACTTGTTCAAACGAAATGCTTGAAGAGAACGTTGAAGTTGATTTCTTAACACGATGTTCGTGAGTTTAATTCTGGTGATTATAGAGCGGGAGTCACCCTCTGTTCCATTCCGAACCAGACAGGGAAACCCCGTATCGCCGATGGTACTTTGGCTTAAGCCACGGAAGAGTAGGTCGTCGCCAGAATTAAACTCAATCGACGTAAAAACCGTTTAAACCGCCCATCCGCTTTCACTGGCGCTACAGCGAGACAGATGTGGCGGTTTTTATTTCCGCATAAAACGCGCAAAAGACAAAAAGGTTAAAAAATGAGAAATTTTCTTTTAATTCGTTTTATGTTGTGTTGGCCATCGTTATACCGTTCGCAATCCGATAACAAGGCGAGTATTTCAGCACTACAAAGACAGCGTGAGATTGTAAAGAATATGATGCAACGCAAAGCGTTTGTTCATACGGAACCCGTTCGGCGTTATTAACCCGTGACATAATGGTGTGAAATATGTCGCAAAAACATACAATATTTGTATCTTATCATTTTCGGGGGCATAAACCGGTTGTTGTTATTAAATATGATTCTGGTAAAATTACAGTAAAAAATTATAAGACAGCATGTGATATGCCGGACGATTTACGTCACAAGTATCTGTGTCGGCGAATTGCACATCTTATGCAGAATAACAAATAACCAATTCCCCGCCCGTGTTGGCGGGATTTTTTGTGCCTATTTTTCCGTATCTTTGCTCTGTTCAGGCATAAAATGCACGAATTCAGACATGGTGATGCCAGTGGCGTTCAAAACTTTGGCCAAACTGTATGTTGATGGCCAACGCGGTTGACCATATTTGCTAAATCGCTTGCTTTTGTTAAACGTCGTCGCATCAAGCCCCGCGAACTTGGCCAGCCCCGAACAAGACATATTCCGCGATGCCGCAAGTTTAACTATCGCCCGCCATAAATCATCATGTGTCATCATCTCTCTCCTTGTTTGATAAAATTAGATTTAATTCACATATTCGCATTATAGTTGAAATATGTTCCTAGGACAAGATTTTTTTCATTGTATGTATTCCTAATAAAAAAATCCTAAACAATTGCTTGACAAGAATATTGTTTGTGTTATATTTGCAGTGTAAAAGACAAAAGGATTAAAAATGAAAAAATTAGTTTTTGCTTTAATTGCGATGGCGACTGTCCCGGCGATGGCTGATTATTACCGGACACGCACAAATAATTGTGACCCGGCGGCTATGCACGCGGTGTTGGAACGTGCGGCGCGTGAACATCGTGCGGTTATTACCGAGGTCAACTGTGAATATGCGCGTGTTGAACCGGTTGTGGTTGCGCAGCCTGCGCCGACCTATGTATCGACCTATGCGGCACCGGCCGTGGATTACAGCAATATCCCGGTTGTTGATTGTGTGCCACATCCGACCCGCCAAGAATATTGTGGTGGATGCCAGTAAAGAAAACAAACCTAAACGGAAAGCCCGCATCGCGGGTTTTCTTTTTGTATGCGCTTGCAAATATAAATAAGTGATGTTATAATTCGCACGGGATTTGGGTGATATGGAAAAAAGTGTTGTTAGTGATAAGCGTTTGTATGTGCTTGCTGGTTCGAATGGGGCAGGCAAAAGCACCGCTATGGATAAAGTGTCTAAATATTTTCCGAATTTAAGGTCCGTATATGTAAATCCTGATGCGATACAGCAAGAAGAAAAGTGTGGCCCAAAGGCGGCCGGTCGCAGGACCATGGGAAAAATAAAAGATTTAATGTGTCGGGAGAGTCCATCCATTATATGCGAAACGACCCTGGCGGGAAATATTCCGTATGTGCAAATGGCGCGCGAATACGGATATAAAATCATTTTGCTTTTTATTATGTTGGACTCTGTGAAACAGGGTAAAGAACACGTATCTGAACGCAAAGAGAAGGGCGGACATTTTGTTGAAGAAACAGACCAAGAACGCCATTTTTATTATGGTTTATTAAACTTGGGCACTGTCCCATTGGAATGTGATGAATGGAGAATTTACAGGAATGCAGAGGGTGTTTATAAACCTATTGCAAAAGGCCAGGGTAGTAATATAGGCAAAATTTTCGATAAGTCGCACTTTGATAGATTGGCTGATATGCGCGCCGATGTTTTGCAAAATCATTTACCCAGTTTGATTAAAGCCGAATCGGTACAGAAACGTTGGTTAACTAGCCCAAACATCTTTGCATCAATGGCTAGCCACTAATCACCCGTCGCGGCACGCCGCGCCGCGGTCGTGACGGACTTACACTAACACTATAAAAAACACTTGCGCGCGATTCGTGAATTGTTCTATGATGGGGTAAGGAAGGAAAGGAACATGAAACAAACTCTGGTTTCTGGATTGGGATTTTTATTGGTTTTTCCGGCACTTGCGGGTGCGCGTTTGCCGGCGGTGAATACATCGGCGGGAACTGTTTCCGCGCGCGAACAATATGGTTTGACAACGGTATCAACGCGCGCGGCGCGCCCCGTATCGGTCGTTGCATCGCGTGTCGCCGATTCTGTGCATCCGGTGACCGATAAAAAGCGCGTTGTTGCGCGCACGACCACCGCACAAAATTTTGCAAATGATGTGAATACGCGCAGTGCGGTTATGGCGGATTATTTGCTTCCGAATCGCCCCAGTTCTGATTTGTGGGCCAAGAATGATACGCCGTTGCGTATGCCGCACGCGGACGAATTTTCGGTTTTAACATCAAATGAAATTTTACCCGAAGAAGAACTGGGGCCGGTTTACAGTTTCGCACGTGCCGATAACCGCGATAATGAAATTGCCGAATTGTCCACGCGAACAAATGCGCTGGATGCGCAGATTGCGCGCCTAATGGATATGCAACGTCGCGCCGAAGAATCGGTTACCGCGCATCCGGTGGCGGATTTACCTTCGGTTGAAACAAATATTTATTCAAGTGCACCTGTTGCAATAAACCCTGTGCGCGAAATCGCGGCGGTGCCGGAAAAAATGCCAACACGAACGATTGCAAATGCCGCGGAACCTGTGGACGACGGCGTAAAACTTTCGCGCCTTGTGGTGCCGCGTGATGAAAGTGGCGAAGATGTCATTGTGCGTGCCACGCGCAAAAATACTTCACAGAAGATTCAGGAAGTGCGCAATGATATGAAAAATATGACACCGTCTGAATTGCGCCGCGCGTTTAGAAAAACATTTTTGTCGGAAAACAAACACCTTTCAACATATCCTGTTGATGATAGATTTGACGCAGTAAGTGACGTTGACACATCAATAGAAGGATTCACATCTGTGCGCGATTTGTCCGAAGACACAGACCGTATTCGCCCGTTGGAAATCAAAATAAAGTTCAAAAATACTGATTCGGCATTGTCGCGCGAAAACTATAATTTGCTTTCGGAATATGCCGGCATAGTGGTCAGTAATCCAAAGCGTGCAATTCAAATTGCGATACCGGAAATTGCAACCGAAACAACGGATGCGCGGAAACTTGCGGCGCGCCGCCTTGCCATTGTGGAACAAGTTTTACGCGACACCGGCGTTTCGGAAAATCGTATCGTTCCGATTTTATCAAGTCGTGACGAAGAAGGTTTCGTTCTGCGTGTAATTTCGAACGAGCAATATGAAACATTGACCAAGCAAACGCGCAATAAATACGGTCGCGATACCGGTTCAAAAAAGTATAAAAGTTTAAGTTGGTAATGTCTAAGGTTTCCGGTTTTTGTCGCAAATGTTTTAATTCAATAATTGATTTTCTGTTCCCGCCGACGTGTCCCGTGTGTTCTGCGCGCGTGGAAAGACACGGCGAATTGTGTGATGATTGCTTTGGTTATTTCAATTGGATTGATGGGCCGCATTGTGCGTGCTGTGGTTATCCTTTTCCCGATGAATACGAATCGAACAAAAAATCCATGTGTCCGGTGTGCGCCGCGGGCAAGAACGAATTGGAATATGTTCGTGCCGCATGTCGATATGATGATATGTCGCGATCTGTTATGTTGCCGTTTAAGCATGGCGGCCGCATAAAGTTCGCACGCTTTATGTCGCATGCGATGATTTGGGCACTGCGCGATGTGGATATAAAACCGGACTTGGTTATGCCGGTGCCACTTGCGAATCGGCGACTGTTTCAACGCGGATATAACCAGGCAACATTGCTGTCGCGGGAAATTGCGCGTGCATATGGTGCACCGATTGACTTTAACAGCGTGCATCGTAAATACAGACCCAACATGGGACACAAAACGCACGCACAGCGCGCACAACATATTCACGGCGTATTCAATGTTAAAAATCGCGAAGCATTGCGCGGAAAAAAGATTTTATTGGTCGATGATGTTATGACATCGGGTGCAACATTTAATGAACTTTCGCGCGTTTTGCGGCGTGCGGGCGCGGCGGGGGTATACGGCGTTGTATTTTGCCGTGTCGTCCGCGCGGAATAAATATAGATGCTTGAAATTCATTTTCGATTTGGTAGAATTCGATAAAATAATCATAAAGGGTAAAGATATGAAAATAGATTTGGGTAAAAACATTGCACCACGTGACATAGAGGCACGCATTCAAAAATTCTGGGATGAAAATAATTTCTGGGACAACGATGTAAATTCGAAACAAACGCCATTCTGTGTTATGATGCCGCCACCGAATGTCACGGGAAATCTGCATATGGGGCATGCGCTGGATAATGTTATGACGGATATTATTTGTCGGTATAAGCGCATGTGTGGCTTTGATGTTTTGTGGCAACCGGGAACCGACCATGCGTCTATTGCAACACAACTTTTGGTGGAACGCGATTTATCAAAGCGCGGAATAAATCCGCATGCGTTGTCACTGGATGAAAAATTGAATTACGCATGGAAATGGAAGGAAGAAAAGGGTGGCCAGATATTAAACCAATTGCACGTGTTGGGTGTGACGCCTGTGTGGAAGCGCGAAAGATTTACAATGGACGATGGCCTGTCGCGCGCGGTTACAAAACTGTTTGTGAAAATGTATCGCGAAGGTTTGATATATCGCGAAAAGCGCCTTGTGAATTGGTGCCCGCGTCAGCAAACTTCGGTTTCGGACCTGGAGGTTGAAACCCGCGAAGAACACGGCAAATTTTACTACTTTAATTATCCGCTTGCGGACGGTGGATTTATCGAAATTGCAACAACGCGTCCGGAAACATTGTTCGGTGACCAGGCGATTGCGATTCATCCCGAAAACGAAAAGTTAAAACATCTTATTGGCAAAAAGGCGATAATACCGTTGACCGATATTGAAATCCCGATTGTTGCCGACGTTCATGCCGATCCCGAAAAGGGAACGGGTGCGGTGAAAATCACACCGGCGCATGACTTTGATGATTGGGAGGTTGGCGTTCGTCATAACCTCACCCCGGTTTGTATTTTAACGCCCGATGCGAAATTGATAAGCGATGCGCCGGTGCCCGAAAAGTATCGTGGTATGGACCGGTATGCCGCGCGCAAAGCGGTGGTCGAAGATATCACGGCCGCCGGTTTGATGACCAAAATCGAAGATAAAATTATTCCGACACCGTATTCGCAACGTGGTGGCGTGCCGGTTGAACCGATGTTAACAACCCAGTGGTTTGTGGACGCGGAAAAATTGGCCGCGCCGGTTATTGCGGCGGTGGAAGAGGGCAAAGTGCAATTCTTGCCGGAACATCGTTATAATCTGTTTATGTCGTGGATGAAGAATATTCGTCCGTGGACAATTTCGCGTCAACTTTGGTGGGGACATCATATACCGGCATGGTATGACGATGGCGGTAATGTTTATGTTGCCGAAACCGAAGATGAAGCAATCAATCAATCGGGTGGCAAAACGCTTACCCGTGACCCCGATGTTCTTGATACATGGTTTTCTTCGGGTTTGTGGCCGTTTTCAACACTTGGGTGGCCCGATGATACGCCCGAACTGAAACGTTATTACCCGACGGATTTACTTTATACCGCGGCGGATATTATATTTTTCTGGGTCGCCCGTATGATGATGTTTGGAATTTATGTTATGGGTGATATTCCGATTAAAACACTAAATTTCCACGGCCTGGTGCGCGATGCCAAGGGACAAAAAATGTCGAAAACCAAGGGCAACGGTGTTGACCCATTGGATACGGTGGAAAAATTCGGCGCGGATGCGTTGCGCTATTTCGTGTCAACCGCGCCGATTGGAACGGACATTCGGTACAGTGATGAAGAGGTTAAACGTGGTTCAAAATTACTAACCAAACTTTGGAATGTTGCGCGGTTTGTTTTGGGGAATTTGGAAAGTTTCGAACCGACGGGTGACGCGCCGGCGGTTGAAACGCGCCCGATTGAGGACCGTTGGATTTTGTCAGAGTTAAATAAAACGATTGCCGAAGTGCGTAAAAACCTTGATAAATACGACAGTTTCAATGCACGCAGTGCGATTGATACATTTTTCTATGACATATTCTGTGACCAATATGTCGAATTTATCAAGGACCGTTTCTGGTCGCCGGAAAAATATGGTGCGGAATCGGTTGCGGCGGCCCAGTGGACATTGTGGACGGTTCTGCGCGCGATAATCGGTCTGTATGCGCCGTTTATTCCGTTCCTGACCGAAGAATTGTGGCAAAAGATATATCAACCATACGAAGGTGGCAAAACACTCCATTTGACCGAATATCCAATGGTAAACGCGGAATATGATACCGATGTTTCTGATATGCAATACGCGATTGATGTGATTAAAACTGTGCGCACATTGCGGACGGAACGCAAGATAGGAAATGGCGCAAAACTTGAAACACTGACCGTGCCGCAAAATGTTCCGACCGCGCTTTATGGTCTGATAAAGTCCGGCGCACGTGCGAATAATATTGTCGCGGGCGATGCGGTTGATTTCGTTGTTGCGGACGCGGGGGAAAAATAAAATGTCCGATGCAAAACTTATCAAGACGCGCGAACTGCTGGCCTATCAATGCGACCGGTATGGCAATATCCGCCCCGGGATTTTGATGAACGAACTCCAAGGCATGGGCGACACGCATGCGGAATTGCTTGGATGCGGGCGGACATTTATTCATGAAAACAATATCGCGTGGGTTGTGACACATTACCTTGTGGACATTGTTGATATGCCACGAAATGGCGAAATACTTACATATTCATCATGGCCCGCGGTCCAAGATAACCTGCGTGCGACGCGTGATTTTGAAATACGCGATGAAAACGGAAAACTGCGCGTGCGTGCGACATCGCAATGGGTGTTGATTGACCTTGACCGCCGTCGGCCGTTGCGTTTGGACGAATGGTTAAATCGCAAATGGCCGGACGATGTTATTCGTGCATACGACCGAAAATTTGAACGATTTCCGAATTTTGAAGCGACCAAGACACATGTGCTAAAATGTCGCTTTGATGATATTGATGAAAATCAGCATATAAATAACGCGGTCTATGCGGTTTGGGCAACGGAAAGTGTTGGATACGAATACCGCAACACACATAAACTGCGCGGCATAGAATTAAACTATAAACGCGAAATAAGTCCCACAACGCCAGAGGTTTATATTGATGTCGCGTTCGATGGGCTTACCACGCGTCATCGTATTCGAACGGCCGATACCCCCGAAAATGCACAAATTGTTTGTTATTGGGAAGAATTATAAAAAAAATCGGCACAAAGCCGATTTTTTTATTGCAACCAAATTGATGCCACACCACTTACTGTGTTGCCACTGCTGGTTGGATCACCATTTGCCATCGGAACCTGAATATATTTTGCCACGGGGCGGCTGTTTGCGGTTGCACCGGTATCATATGTTAAAACCTGGCCGGCTGTTGCTACTGTGGGTTTTTGAACCGCGTATCCCTTGACCGCGGCGGCCGATGGATACATAACCTGGTCTTGGCCAGCGCCAGAACCGGCGGCGATGTCACTAATCTTTTCGCCGGTTGTAACACCATCTAACTTATTACTTATGTCTTCTTTATCTTCCAATGCATCATAAACCGCACGCGCCGTCACTGGAACTACTGCATTGGCCGTCGAAGGTGCAGTACTAATATCACCCACCGGTGTTACACGGTTTAAATAACCAGTGCTATCTACCTGCATAATATCACCTTCGTTTGTGGCGGTAACGGTCCCGTTATTTCTTGTTGCCTGGTATATCGGGACAACATATTCCGATGTCGGAAAAACCTCATTTGCCGATGCAATAAACGGCACAGTGGCAATAACAGCCATCACGGAAAAAACATGAATGTTACGAAAATAACGCATAATTCCCGCCTTCTTCGAACTCTAACTTTCGATTCAATCTTATCAATTTTGCAAATTTTTGTAAAGCATAAAATGAGCAAAAAATATAAAAAAATCTGCCTCTACATGTCCGGCATTATCAACGCGTTGAAAACACCGGACATATCGAACACAGATTTCTTGTTTGTTGTTGTTTTGTATGCACATATTATACCACAAAAAAATCAAAATAAAAATATTTTTCATTGCAATCGTGAAATTTTTTGTGAAAAATATGCGCGCGAAAATAACAACAATAAAAAGGAGACACCATGAGTAATAAATGGGTTTATACATTTGGAAACGGTCATGCCGAAGGTCGCGCAGATATGCGCAATTTGCTGGGTGGCAAGGGCGCAAATTTGGCGGAAATGAATTTGGTTGGGTTACCGGTTCCGGCGGGCTTTACCGTCACGACAGAGGTTTGTACATATTACTATGAAAACAACCAAACATATCCGGCGGATTTGATGGATCAGGTTCGCGCCGGTATCGCGCATATTGAAAATATCATGGGCAAAAAGTTCGCCGATATGGAAAATCCACTTTTGGTGTCGGTGCGTTCGGGTGCGCGTGTTTCTATGCCGGGTATGATGGATACGGTTTTGAATTTGGGTTTGAACGACGAAACAGTGCGGGCGTTGGCGAAAATCTCTGGTAACGAAAGATTTGCATATGATTCATATCGCCGCTTTATCATGATGTTTAGTGATGTTGTTTTGGGCGCGGATATCGATTTGTTCGAACACACTTTGGAACGCATGAAGGAAGAAAAAGGATACAAGGTTGATACCGAACTTACCGCCGACGATTTGAAACAACTGGTTGAACAGTTCAAAGAAATCGGTGTCAAAATCGGCAAGGTTTTCCCCCAGGACCCATGGGAACAGTTAAAACTTGGTATCGGTGCCGTGTTCGGTTCATGGATGAGCAAAAAGGCCATCACATACCGCAAATTAAATAATATCCCGGGCGATTGGGGCACCGCCGTCAATGTCCAAGCGATGGTCTTTGGAAATTCCGGCGATGACAGTGCGACCGGCGTGTGTTTCAGCCGTGACCCCGCAACCGGTGAAAACAAATACTATGGTGAATACCTGATTAACGCCCAAGGTGAAGATGTTGTCGCCGGTATTCGTACCCCGCAACCAATGAGCAAAGATGATTCCGGCCGTGTATCGTTGGAAGAAGCCATGCCAAATGTTTATCGTGAACTTTGCGATGTGCGTGAAAAATTGGAAAAGCACTATAAAGATATGCAGGATATGGAATTCACCATCGAACACGGAAAACTTTGGATGTTGCAATGCCGTAATGGTAAACGCACTGCGGCGGCGGCGGTTCGTATGGCGGTTGAAATGGTGAATGAAGGTTTACTTACCAAGGAAGAGGCAATTTTGCGCGTTGGTGCGGACCAATTGAATCACTTGCTGCACCCGATGTTGGATCCCAAGGCGGAGCGCAAGGTTATTGCAACGGGACTGCCCGCGTCGCCGGGTGCCGCGGTGGGTATGGCGGTGTTCAATGCCGAAGATGCCGAAAAATGGGCGGCCGCGGGTAAAAAAGTTATGCTTATCCGTGTTGAAACATCGCCCGAAGATATCGCGGGTATGAACGCGGCCCAAGGTGTGATTACCGCACGTGGTGGTATGACATCGCACGCGGCGGTGGTTGCGCGCGGTATGGGAACACCATGCGTTTCGGGCAGCCCGGATATCAAAATCGATTATGAATCCAAAACGATGAAAACAACATCCGGCGCGGTTATCCACGAAGGCGATTGGGTTTCCATTGACGGGGCCAAAGGCCAAATTATCGAAGGCGCGGTTCCAACGGTTTCTGTGGAATTGACGGGTAATTTTGGAACGCTTATGCAATGGGTTGATGAAATCAAAACACTTACCGTCAAGGCGAACGCCGAAACGCCCAAGGACGCAAAACAGGCACGCGATTTTGGTGCCGAAGGTATCGGACTTGCGCGGACGGAACATATGTTCTTTGACCCGGCGCGTATCCAAGACATGCGCGAAATGATTTTGGCCGAAGACGAGGCCGGTCGCCGTGCAGCACTTGCCAAACTGTTGCCGTATCAAAAGGCGGACTTTATCGAATTGTTCAAGATTATGGACGGCCTGCCGGTCACTATCCGACTGATTGACCCGCCATTACATGAATTCTTGCCACATACCGATGCGGATATTGCGGAACTTGCCGCGCACATTGGTAAACCGGTGGAATTCGTGCGGGCGCGCGCGGACGCGTTGCATGAACAAAACCCGATGCTTGGGCACCGTGGATGCCGCCTTGCCATTACATATCCGGAAATTTGCGAAATGCAAACACGCGCGATATTGTCGGCGGCATTGGAATGCAAACGTGCGGGTGTTTCGGTGCATCCTGAAATCGAAGTGCCACTTGTGGGATCGAAAAAAGAAGTCGATATCGTTAAATCTGTAATTGATGCAACGGCGAAATCGTTGTTTGCGGAAACGGGCGAAAGTGTCGAATACACGGTTGGTTCAATGATTGAATTGCCGCGTGCGGCGGTTTTGGCGAACGAAATCGCGGAAAGTTGCGAATTCTTTGAATTTGGCACAAACGATTTGACACAAACGACACTTGGGATGTCGCGTGACGACACGGGCAAGATTTTGGATGAATACCGTGCGCGCGGAATCTATGTCGCCGACCCATTTGCATCGGTTGACCAATTGGGTGTTGGGCTTTTGATAAAGGACGCGGTGCAAAAGGCACGCGCGACCAAGGGTGACAAAATCCACCTTGGCGTGTGCGGTGAACACGGTGGTGACCCGGAATCGATTGAATTCTTCCACAAATGCGGATTCAATTCTGTTTCGTGCAGTCCGTTCCGTGTGCCAATTGCACGCCTTGCCGCGGCCCAGGCGGCGGTCAAATTCCCACGGAAGTGTTAGTGTAAGTGGTTAGTGTAAGTGAACCCGCCCCAAAAGGGGCGGGTTTTGATTACCTTTCCTGTTGTGTGCAAGAGGGTGTCATACTACCGACCGCGACACATTCATTACAGACCCTATTGTAAACATATCCAGAGTCACATACACAGCTTTTCCCGTCTGATGTGGCAGTTCCTAGTCCATGTTCCGATGGACATGGTTGGCAATCGTATGGACGGTTTTCAGTGGTCGGAACATAGTTAGTTTTACATTGACAGTGATCGTCAAGTATATTGCCCGCTAGACCGCTGGCCGGATCTGAGGTTTGTGAAGGACATACCTTGCAACTTGTCCAACTTGGTGCCCAAAAAGTGCTACCGTTGCAAGTGCAATGCCCATAAAATTCAGGATTAGTCGCATCTTCGTGCGACCCTTCGGGGCATGCTTGTTGTGTGCAAACGCCTGTGCTTGAATATAACCCATTATCTGCGCATACCGGCAAACAAGCCCCATTAAACACCGTATAATCACTTTGACACCGACACATCTTGTTAACCCAGCCATGCACAGTATTATTCGGTGAAATCGTGTGTGTGCCGCGGACATATTCCGAATTATCCGGGCAGAGTAACGATTGATAGAATATCTCTGAAATGCTTTCAATACACTTATTTGGGTTGGTGTCGGGACAACTGGTGCTGTCCGCCGAAAACACTGCATACCCACATGTCAGGGCGACATTGCGGCACGCACCGCGCATAATATTATACACACTTGATGCCGCCGCCGTCGCCGACCAAGAATTTATCTGTGAAACCTGGTTATTATAACATGTCGCAATATCGTTCAGGCATGTTGACGCATAATCCGCCACAATTTGATGCTGGGCGGCACTTATATTCACCATCGCACGTTGGACATAGTTCACAACAATATCGTTATATGATTTATACGCACCACGGTCGTCATAGGTATATGCGCGACATTTATCCAAAACCGGTCGGCACAGACCTTCGGCGGTCGCGTCCGCCCTTGTTCCGATTTTGCTTAGCAGGTATTTTATCACGCAACGTCCGTCATTTGCATTTCCTGAACAAGTTGGGTCATCCAATGATGTCATGGCGTATGCCTGTTGCAATTTTGTGCTGTTGATTTCGGCGTTGCTGTAATTTGCCATAAATTTTTGGATATTGTTTATATTTTGCCCTAAAACAACATTGCCATTTTCATCAATATACTTCTTGGTCGGGTCGATGCATTTGAAATAGTTATCGCCGCACACCATATCGTCCTTCATGCAATTTTCAAGTGCGCCAATACAACCAATCGCGTCATATGTGTTTTGATTTTGCAACACCGCGAGTCTCGCCTTTTGCAGCATACGCGTTGCACTGCGGACATTAGACACCAAAGTTTCATTCATCTTGGTTAAACCTTGCTCGTACGAGATGCAATCTTTATCAATCGCCAAATCATAATTGCCGGTAATTTGTTCGGCCGTTGCGCCAACTTCGCGACATTGTTTTATCACGGTTTCACAGCGGCGTTTTGCGGCCTTGTAAAGTTCACCCCCGCGCAGGTTTGAAAAACTGTTGTTTGAACCCGAAAGGAAATCCAAACTGAACATGTCCGACAAATCTTCGGATGAAAAATCCAAATCTATGTCCAGCAGCCCGTATGAATCAACCGCATACGAAGAGGTCGACGTTGTTTTCGGGTCTTTTATCATATTTTCAATTCGCGACAACAGTGTCCGATTTTCCGTCGTATCGGTTATGCCGGTCATGGCTTCTTCGGCCTCGGTCGCGGACATAATCGCGGTAATTTCGTCGGCCGACAATCCGACATAGCGAATATTTTGCGCGATTTCGTTTAACTTGGTATTTGCTTCTTTGACGGTCTCTTCAACCTCTACATATTTGGCAAGGTTCGCCGAACAAGAACACCGTTTTTGGTTCGCATCAATCACCGCACAGAATTGATCCATACAGTCGTTATACTGGTCTTGGCAAGATTTATTCAGCGCGGCCTTTTGTTCCAATTGTTCTTTGGCCTGGGCAATGGACGCCGCGTCCAATTTTTCTTCTTTGCGGGTTTGGATTGTCGCAATACGCGGACTAAGGTTGCTTATTTCCGAAGATATATTTGAACCGGTCTGTGCGCCGGATTCCAATATTGCACGACCGCCAACCTCCGCCGTGGACGGGCGCAGTGTAAGTCCCATACGCCGCACCGCCGGATTCGCATTTATGCTTGCGGCATCGGTGCGCTGGGAACGGCCGACATTGCGGACGGCGGCCTCCAGGTTGCTACGTGCGGAATCTTGCGGTGTTTGCGAACGTGTTGTTGAAACCGTACGATTTGCCACGCGGGTGCTTTCGGTTTTTTTGGGGGCTTCTGACGGGTTTGCGCGAACTATGCTGCGCGTGACCGCGCCACGGTCGGGACTTTCATTTGTTGTCCGCGTTGCAGAAACCGTGCGAACCGGTGCAACCGACCTTTCTTCGGTCGCGGTCGCGTTGTCGCCACCCATTGTCGTATTTGTTCCGGGTATAACACGCGATGGCACCGCCGCCACGCAAACCGTGGTCGGCGCATACAGCGCGATTAAAAATCCAAGTGTAAAAACCCTCATACTTACCGACAATTATATCATAAATTTGTGGGGGAAAAAAGGTAAAAGTGTTAGTGGAAAGTGTAAGTCTGTCACGACCGCGGCGCGGTTATGCTGGACTTACACTAACACTAAAAAAACCGCCATACGGCGGTCTTTTTATTATTTTTCGCTTTCGTCCGGTATAACCGATACGGTCTTGCGGTCACGGAATCCGCGTTTAAATGAAACCTTGCCTGCAACCTTGGCAAAAATCGTGTGGTCTTTGCCCATGCCGACATTTTCGCCCGGATGAACGGCGGTTCCGCGTTGGCGAATAATGATATTGCCCGGAATCACGCGCGCACCACCGGATTTTTTAATCCCTAATCTGCGTCCCGCTGAATCGCGTCCGTTTGCGGTACTTGCGCCACCTTTCTTATGTGCCATAATTAAACTCCTTTAATTTTAGCCCTTGATTTCTTTGATTTTCAACACGGTTATAAATTGGCGATGACCGCGTGTGCGACGATAGTTCTGGCGACGTTTTTTCTTGAACACCAAAACTTTGTCCGCGCGTTTTTGTTCGACAACGGTTGCCACCACTTTTGCGCCGTCAATTGTCGGGGTTCCAAGTTTTTCGCCCAACATCAAGACATGGTCAAATGTGACATCGCCGGTTGCGTCCAATTTTTCAACCTTGATAACATCACCGACCTTTACGCGATATTGCTTTCCGCCGGTTTGAAAGATTGCAAAGTCACTCATATTATTTTCCTTTTATTTTAACTTTTGTTCAAAAGTTTATGCAAATAATACATTTTTAACACCAAAAGTCAAGCGTTTTGTAGAAAAATTTATGCAAAGTGATTAGTATAAGTGCGTGGTGGCAAGTAAAAACGGCGCGTGTGCGCCGTTTCAAAAGAAGTCGGAAAACTTTTAATTGCCGCTGGTACGACGTGTCCAATTGCGGATACAGCCATCACCCGGGCACCCCAGAGTATCACGCAGGCACTGTTCACGGAAATCTGCGGAATTTCCGGAACCGGTCGGCATTGGTGGGTTGGTTGCGTTTGATGATGCCCCGTTCAATATTTCATTCAACGTCACAACATTACGACATGTGTTTAGTGTATAATCACTCGCATTCCAAATGCAAGAAGCGCTATCGGCCTTGTCAATTATTGCGCGGAACTGTGCATAAGATGGATTGCAAATCATGTCTTGATAGCAATGTGGAACGTTCGCAATCTGGGCGCAGTATGTTTTAATACGCGCATCCGGCCAGTTTTCATTCGCCGCCGCCTGGGTTTCATAGCAATCCCAAAGTTCGCTTATGCATTCATTAAAGTTCGTTCCGGCGGCGGTCGCCTTGGACAAGACATCATCGCGTTCCGCGTTATAGAATTCCAAGCGTTTTTGTTGCAACGCCTGTTGTGCGGCCACCTTTTGATATGCAATTTTTTGTGCGGTTGCCTTTAACTGTTCGCCGTACAAATCGCAATCCGCGTTCGCATCCAGCAAGTATTTTTGCATCACGCTGCGGCGCGCATCCGCAACCGGCCCACGCAAACTTTCATACGGGTCGTTCGATGAACTGTAACCGAAACACGATGCGTTTGCTGCGGTGCCAATATTGCTGCGTTCGTTTAATTTTACATCGCCCGACGAAGAAATCGTCACCTTGCTGTTGTAATTAAATGGACAAGACGATGTTGCACCGTTCGCACAACGGCCACCCGACGGCGGTGTGCCACAGCCCTCGTATATTCCGTTAAAGCATGAATCAAGCACGCGCGCACAAACATTATTATGTGCATAGCGGAACAAATCGTATCCCCATGTTTCCGCCAGTGTATCGCGTGTTTCTTCATTGATTATCGATGCGGTAGAACCACCGATGCCATTCAAAATAGTCGTCACATTTTCCATTGCTTGGAATACAGAATCCGTATTATCCGCCAAAATCGTATTGGTGTTTTCCTTTACCTGGTCCGCCCACGCCGAAAGTGATGCCAGAATATCAGACCCCGCACCATCCAAATCGGCGACATTAAATCCGTAAACGCTTTCGTTTGTGCAATACGATGGTGCCACAGAATATGAACAAGAACCTGATTCAAAAAGTCCGTGTTCCGCGCACCATTCACCGAATTTGTTGGAATTGGTTCCGTTATCGCTTGCTTCGCGCCAGGATACGCAATTCATAACCCTTTCCGCATCGGTCAGTTCGAAAGCCGCGCTAACTTCCTTGCCCTTGTTCGCAATCAGCAACGCAAGTTGCCCAGAAATCTTAATCAATTCTTCGTTTGCGGAATTAAGCGCATTTTCCGCCTCGGCAAATGCCTTGACGCGTCCGGCGCACGCGCAACGACGTTGTGCCTCGTTCCGGGCGGTGCAAATTTCGTCCATGCACGTATAGTATGATTCCAAACAGTTGCTATACGCGTCCGCGGAAATAAGCCCCGTCGAAGAATCAACGATATTGCTGTAATTCCCGGTGTAAAGTTTGCTGTTTAAATATGTGTAATATGTCCCGCTAATGGTTTTCGTTCCGCGAATTGGGTCGCCCTGTAAAGACGTGCGTGCGGTGTTGGCCGGTGTTGCGGTGCGTGCGCGAACGGTGCGTGTCGGCGCGGTCGCGCGCGAAGAACGGCGCGCCAATTCACGCGAAACAACACCACGTGCGGTCGCACCACGTGCAATATCGGTTGTTGGGCGTTGCACAACATTACGTGTTGCGGTCGTTGTGGCCGCCATCCCGGTTGTGGGCCTTGCCGCGGTTGCGCGAACATTACGGCCGGCGTTATTGCGCGGACTTTGCCGCCCCAGTGTTAAACCGTCGTTCGTGGCATCGTCGCCACCAAATGTAGGGGCAATCGGGTCGGCGAACACAACCCGCATTGATAAAAATGTTGAACAAACCAAAAACGCACCCATCAACAAAAACACAGTGCCAAGTGCATTTTTGCCAAAATTTTGCAAAGAATTTCTTTTCATCAAACTCTCCTAAATGTCCCGGAATTCCAACCTTTCCACCGCATAGTCCGATATGAACTATACTACTATCACGCTTTATTATATCAGATTTATAAATTTTTGTAAACAATAAAACCCGCCATACGGCGGGTAATTTTTGTGCATCATTTTTAATCTGGAATATCTTCGGTTGGCACCGGATATTCTTCCACTGGTTCGGGTTCCGGTTCTTCTTCGGGAAAGATAATTTCTTCGATATATTCTTCGACATTTTCATCAACAACGACCGGTTCCGCCACAGGTTCCACCGCGACCACCGTTGGTTCGGCAACCGGTTCCGCGACCGTTGGATTTTCAACCGAAACGACTTCGTTTTCCGTGGTGGTGACGGTCTCAATCAATTCCGCCCGCGCGCCACAAACAGAAACTATTCCAACAAGCATTCCCAATACAAATATTTTTTTCATTTTTCCTCCTTTTGGTGTATGTTGCATGGTAAATATTTTCGCGTAAAAAAGTCAACAGGTTTATTTTATTGAACATAAATTTCATTCGCAATATAATCAAGACATGAAGAAGATTTGCATTTCATTTTTAACTCTGTTTTTGTTTAGCGCGGCAACCGCCGAAAACAACGTGTTTTTTGATGATGGCTACAACAATTCGCTGTCGATTTATGTCGCGCAAAGTACTGGGTCGGGGTCACTTCTGCACCTGTTTTATCCGGGTGATTGGGAAATCGTTCCGATGACGGCGGTGATGGTGGAATATGCGCAACCCATGACAATATTCCGTTTTCCGGCGCGTATGAATTTGAATCTGATTCAAAATACCGCGTATAATTCTGCGCGCGGCCTTTCGTTCTTTGGTGGCGGAATATCGTGGGACGTTGCACCAATTTCATGGCGCGGTTTCTATATGGGAATCGGATTTGGCCCATATTACCGCAACAATTATGACCGCTGGGTTTCAAGTCGTCTGGTGTTCGGTGAAAAGTTTTTTATTGGCGCACGCATCGCGGAACGCACGCGCATAGAATTCGTGACATTACATTTTTCGAACGGCGATTTTACCGAAACAAACCTTGGGTTCAACTTCGCCGGCCTTTCGATCGGGTACAGTTTTTAGTGTTAGTGTAAGTGGATAGTGGTTAGTAGATTATTCTAACCACCAACACTATTTACTAATCGTATCTGCAATTGTTTTGACCGCGGTGTTTTCAACCAATGATTTTTTTGCCATTTTTTCAAGGCGCGTTGGATTTTCAAACAATTCCGACAGTGTCGCGGCCAACCATTTTTCGGTGAATTTCTTTTGATCTATGGCAAATCCGCCACCCAATTTTTCATAGTTTGCCGCGTTTGCCGCCTGGTCCGGATTGATGGCCAGTGGCACCAATATCGCCGGCCGCCCGATGGTCATAAGTTCGATAACGGTGCTGGCCCCGCTGCGCCCGATGACCAGGTCCGCATCCGCAATCGCGCCTGCCATGTCGCGAATAAACGACAACACATTTGCGTGAATTTTGTTGTCGGCATAGAATTTTTGCAAACGCGCAACATTTTCCGGTCGCGTTTGATGCGTGACGAAAATCTTTTTGTTGCCCATCGCCGCAACCGCACGCGGCACAACATCGTCCAAGATTTGTGCGCCCAATGACCCGCCCGTCACCAGCAAGTGTGATTTCTTTGGCAACGGTGCGCCCGCGCGTTCGATAAAGTCGTGCCGCACCGGCAGTCCCGTATAAACCACGCGCACATTTTTATTCTTTGGAATTCCGGAAACATCATGGAAACTGGTCATCAATGTTTTAACCCAACGCATGGTAAAACGATTTGCACGCCCGATTGCGCCGTTCTGTTCGTGCAGGTATGTTGGAATTTTCCACACATGCGCCGCAAAGACCGCCGGCACAGATGCATACCCGCCGAACGCGACAACCCGCGTCGGGCGCGTGAACGCAAACCGCAAAATCAATGCCATGGCCGAAACGCCGATTTTGAACAGCGCCCATACCTGATGCAATTTACTTTTTGCACCAACGCCCGACGCCCAAATGTGAACGCGTTTTGCACCGCGCGGTGCACCGTCCGCAACCATTTTATGAACGCGCCCGTCACAGGAAATTATTATTTTATGCCCGCGCGCGGCAAGTTCATCCGCCACCGCAAGTGCCGGAAAAACATGTCCGCCTGTGCCACCCGTTGCAATCCAAATTTTCATGTCAAACCCCCTTTGGTAAAATTTATCCGCGCCATTTATCTTCGCGCACAATCGCCAGCACCATGCCGAACAACAAACAGAACCCGACAAGTGAACTGCCGCCATACGATATAAACGGCAAGGTCATACCCTTTGGCGCAAACAGCCCCAGTGTCGATACCAAGTTTATACAGCACTGAATCCCGAACAGCGCCGCCGTGCCACCAACCGCATAGAACACGAATCTATCGCGCGCGTTCATTGCGTCCGTCACCAACAACTTTAATACATAAATTAGCAGGCACAACATAACGACCGCCAATATTGCGCCCAAATCTTCGACAATCGCGGCATAGATAAAATCAGTATGCGCATCCGGCAATTTTTCTTTGATAAACGCGTTATCGCCACTGCCAAAGAAACCACCGTGCTGAATCGATTGAACTGATTGCGTAATTTGATACTTGTCGCCTGTCCCGGTAAGCAATGTGTTGATACGATTATGAATATGATCCATCGTGTAATACGCGACTGTTAAAATCCCTGCACCGGCGGCAATCATTCCGCCAAACGCCCACCAAGACAGCCCTGCGATTAACAGCATACAAATAAACACACCAAGATAGAGCAGTGTACTGCCCACATCGGGGTGTGTAAAAATCACAACCAGTGCCGGAACAAAAAGTGCGATATAAATCCACCAACTGGGCATGCGGAATTTCCATGCATCGCCCGCAACAAAAAGTTTTTCGCCAAAACGCCGATGCATTTCCGCCAAGAACCACGCGGTCAATATGATAAACCCCGGTTTCATAATATCTGCGGGCAAAACATTAAACGGCCCAATCGCGACAAATCGCGCAGATCCCTTTATCGTATGTGGCGCAATAACTGTGACGGCCAGCAAAAGAAAACCGACGACAACATCCAAAATCGACAATTTTAATACTGTTTTTTTGTTTAATAAACTCGCCACAAATAAAGTGGCAAGTCCGATTGCATAAAATGGCAAACCTTTTACAAAAAAGAAATACCATGGCTCGCCAAGGTTTTCGGCAACAACGCTGCCCGCGGAAACGGAAAAAAACATACCAATCAGCATCAACAGCAAAACCATATACAGCAATCGTCTGTCGATTTCAAAAAACCAACTGGTAAGTTTGCTTTCTTCCGTCCGTTTGAACATGCGCGTTTCCCTTTTATGCGAATTTAAGCAACATCAATGCAAGTCCCGAAAACAAAACCGACATCACGAAAAACCTGTCCACAATCTTTGTTTCCGGCCACCCAAGTTCTTCAAAATGATGGTGCAATGGCGCGCGCCGGAAAATCCGCCGACCGGTACCGGTTGCGTGCCGCGTAATCTTAAAGAACATTGTTTGCACAAATGACGACAACAAAATCAAAACCATCATCGCCGCCGCAATTCCCATGATGACTTCGGACTTTAATAACATTGCGACCGTTCCCATAAATCCGCCAAGCGCAAGTGACCCAACATCGCCCATAAATATCGACGCCGGTTTTGCATTAAACCACAAAAAACCAAGCACCGCGCCGAACACCGCACCAAGTACCGGATACAGGCCACTGGTCGCCGGCATAAACAAAACCGTGTCCATAAATCCAATGCGCGTTGCACCATAAAGCGCGACAACCAAAACAATCAAAACCGGAATATAAAGTTTGACCAACATTCCATCCAGCCCGTCCGTGATATTTGTCGCGTTCGCGCCGCCACAGATAACAAAATACGCAAACACATAATAAAATATCCCAAGTGGAAAGATTATTCCAAACGGCAGCGCCAACGAATTATCCGGAATATATGACGGCATCGTCAGATTGATAAGATAAGCCAACACAACAACACATACGCCTTCGATAATCAAACGCAACGCCGGTGAAAGGCCATTTGATGCTTTTTTTGATTGCGTCGTTACTTTTTTGTAATCGTCAACAAACCCGATAATTGAAAACATAACCAAAGACAGCAATGCAATCCAACCTGTCATACTATCCGCCGGCATAAACAAAATTGCACCAATCAGTGTTGCAATCACGACCAGTATTCCGCCCATCGTTGGTGTGCCGGCCTTTTGCCGATGCGATTCCGGAACATTTTCACTAATGGGCTGACCCTTTTTCTGCCATGCGTGCATTGCGCGAATAAACGGTCGCCCAAACAGCATCATAATAATAAACGCCGTCCCAAAGGCCGCACCAAACTGGGTCCATCCGCCAAAGAACAATCCAAACCCGTGTGATAACAAATAGTCCGTAAGCATAATTTCTCCTTTTTTATGCCTATATTTTATCACAATAGTTTGAATAGTGAAACTTTATTTGAAAATTTTTTTGGCCTTTAGAAAATACCGCCAACAACCGCATCCGATTGTTCAGGGTTGTTTGTTTTTGCAGGGTTTGGGGCTTGGCCGGGCTTAAATGCCTCGGTAATAATAGTCCCTGACGGGTCTTCGGCGGCGGAAACACCGGTCGCGCGATTCACACGTACAAAGTTTAATCCATCCGGCACCGCAAAGGGTTGATTCTTTTCGTTCGCAAGTGCAACGGTCATAAAGTCCGCAAATGCGCGCGCGGCCATATGACTGCCCGCGCCTTTGCCAAGTGGCTTTGGCGTGTCATAACCCAGATACACCCCGGCGATTAGATTTTTGGTAAATCCGACAAACCAAACATCTTTGACATCGTTGGTTGTCCCGGTCTTTCCGGCAATTGTATGCCCGGCAACGGCGGCCTGGCGTCCCGTGCCACGTTCAACCGCACCCTGCAAAATCGACACCAGTTGATATAAACTCTGCGGATCCGAAAGCGGTTCAGAATCGGCAACCTCGGGGTCGGGTTCCATACCATCGATCCATTCAATAATCTCGGTTTTATTCCCGCCGATAACATTGCCATACCGGTCTTCGATATAGTCCACCATTTTCGGTTGAATCCGGCGGCCACCGTTCACAAACGCGGAATACCCAAGCACCAATCTTTCAAGTGTCGTTTCGCCCGACCCCAACGCCATCGACAGATTAAGGTTATTCATATCTTCGGGATAAACGCCAAAGCGTTTTGCAACCTCTACCGCATTTTCGACACCAATCTTGTCAACCATGCGAACACTTGGCACATTACGTGAAGTTTCAAGCGCCAATCGCAACGGCACATCGCCAAGGAATTTTTTATCGTAATTTTCCGGCTTCCATTCCATATTGTTTTCGCGCCACCCAACAATCGGCGTATCCGAAATCAAACCTTCGGGCGAAAAGTCGCGTTCCAACGCCGCCAAATACACGAACGGCTTTATCGTACTGCCAATCTGGCGCATCGCCTGGGTCGCGCGATTAAACGAACTTTGCGCGAACGAACGTCCGCCCGCCATGGCAAGGATTCGCCCGGTATGTGGATTCATCACGATAATTGCGCCCTGTAATTTTTCCGTACGCCCTTCGTTATATGTATCCAATGCCTTGTTCAGTGCGGCGGACGCGGCGCGTTGATATTCCGGAATAATCGTTGTTTTGATATATAAACCCTGGTTATACAATGTTTCACGCCCAAGTTGATTAAGCAATTGCCGGCGCACATCTTCGGCAAAGTATTGAAAGTCATCTTCCATTTGCGCGGTAAAACCGCTGTTGATATTCAATGGTTCTGCGGCGGCGGCATCGGCCTGGTCACGGGTAATGTAACCTTCGGCGGCCATGCGGCGCAATACATAGTTCCGCCGTTCTTCGGCGCGCGCGCGGTCATTTGGCGCCTTTGGCAAAGAAGCAAGGAACGCGCATTCGGACAAAGTCAATTCCGATACGGGCTTGTTAAAATACATCAACGCCGCCGATCCGACACCATACGCGCGTGCGCCCAAAAATATCTGATTAAGATAAAGCGTCATAATATGCTTTTTCGAAAAGGCCCGTTCAAGGCGCAACGCCAAAATCGCCTCTTTAATCTTGCGCGAAATCGTGCGGTCGGACGACAGGAAGAAGTTTTTTGCGACCTGTTGAGTGATGGTTGACGCGCCGGTAAATTTCGTGTTGAACCCAAGCGTGCGCATAAAATTATTTATCGATGCGCGCAAAATCCCCTGAACATCAATACCCGGATGCGTCCAGAAATTTTGGTCTTCGGCGGCGACGAAAGCATTCACCAATTGCGGCGGCATATCTTCAAAGTCAATAAACACGCGGCGTTCTTCGGCATATTCAATCAGCAACGAACCGTCCGCGGCATAAAGTCGTGTCGCAACCGGCGGCGCGTATGTAGCAAGTTTTCGATAGTCCGGCAAATTTCCACCGTATATCAAAAACAACGCGGCCACCGCGGCAATCGCCGCAACAATGCACCAAAAAATCACATGCAGAAAAAAACGAAAAACTTTTTTCAATTTCATAAACATAATTGTAAAATAAAAAAAATTCATTTGCAAGTGCGATATGAAATTGCTATGCTAAATCTGAAAGGATTTTTAATCAGGGAGAATTCCAATGAGAAAAATTATCATATGTATGTTGCTTTTTACGACAAATGTTTTTGCGGAAAAAATTAGTAATTATTCTAGTGCTTGGAAGGTTGGAATCCTGTATAACACTGATGTTTCTGGTGAATCAGTGATTGGCAAATACGGTTCTTATACTACGGTCATTATTGCGCGTGAGATTTATGAAAATGGAGGAAAGTTTTGCCCAACACGTGTCATAGGCAGCAGTATGTCATATGAAAATGTTACACTTCGTTATCAAGACAACCCTTTGTTCACATGTTATACAATCTGTAAACCTGGGCACTATGGGAACAACTGTGAAAAAATTGGGACGCCAAGTATTTGTGAAAATACCAATTATGAATCGGTTTTTAAAGATAAACTAAAAATCGATGTTAAATCTGATGTGTCGTTGTCATCATACAATATTAATGCATTTAGTGCGGGTTCAGAAACTTCTGGCTATGGTTTGTCTCAAGTAGATATATATCAATTAACCACACTGGGAATAGTCGGGTATGTTCCCTATGGAATTGTTGTTGCACCAATAAAAATATCAACAGCTGGTGGTGGTGCCATAAGTTCAATATCCGTCAATACAAATAATCAAACAACGACCCTATGTGCAAGTGGATATAAACTTGAGAAAGGAACTTGTGTTAAACCGAGTAATTGCAAAATAATAGTTCCACATAAACCAAATAATGACTCAACTGGGGGAATAACATATTGCACGGGATATGATGATAATTATGATAGTGCAAAACATTATCTTGTTGAGGAATCTGCTTGTTATTCCTATCGTTGCAAAGAAGGTGGATTTGACATAAATTCTGATAGAAAAGATTGTATAAAGGATTGTGGTAAAACAAAAAAATCCGGTGTTTTAGATAACGGTAATTGTAAAATATGTGGTGACAACCAAATGTTCAAAGATGGAGACTGCGTTGATTACAAACCGCTATACGCAAAAGATTTAATCGACGGTTTATGTGATGTTGGAAAATGTTGGATGGAATCAAGCCCAACGGAATATAGCAAATGTGTTTTTGAAAAATGGGATAGCCAAAACAACAAATGCGAATAGAACACGGCATAAAATAAATTCCCGTCACACCGCGGTAACGCGGTATCTTGTGGTTTCATCCGTATAGCAAATTCACAAGAAGTTCGACAAGATACCGGCTTTCGCTGGTATGACGTGTTCTTTACTAACCACTATCCACTGACACTAACACTCGCCCACAATTTACCACTTGATTTTTATCAAATATATTATATAATTCGCATACTGTGAACTCGTTGCGGGCATAGTACAAGGGCTAGTACGCAAGCCTTCCAAGCTTGATATGCGGGTTCGAGTCCCGCTGCCCGCACCACGGATTTTTACCGAAGCGATAGCGAGGGCTAAAAATCCAGTGTCTCGCCGTAGTGTAACGGAGGCGGACAAAGACAAAACAGTTCTGGGCGTGCGCCGGAGTTGGAGAGCCGGGGCAGACTGTAAATCTGTTGGCTTAAGCCTGAGGTGGTTCGAATCCACCCACTCCCACCAAAAACACAAACCGACCATTTTGGTCGGTTTTTGTTTTTGGCTAGGGGTGGTGAGATGAGAACCACTGGTTCGAAACCAAGTAGATTTCGGAAGCGCCAGCGCACTGAAATCGTCACGGGTAGTGCGCAGACAAAACTCAATCAAAAAATTATCGCATTTTATCAAAAAACATTTGCGCAAATATTTTCGATTTTAGTAAGATTAAAATGAAGGAGGGTTTTGTGTTATCCGCTTTGGGTTTTTGTTATATGGTTTTTCGTCTAAAACCCGCGGATATACTGAGTTGTAGAAGCCAGTGCAAAAATTTTTAAGAGCGTTTTCGACATCGATAATTAGTATGTTTATCGGTGTATGTTATGCCGATACCATTTGTACCGGTGCGACATTTTATGACCCAAATTTAGACACCTGTGTCACATGTGAAAATCAGGGATTCACAATCACTACAACAAATATGTCTGCAAACACTGTGTTTTTATTTAGCATGTCTGCAAAAGGGAGTTTTGTTGTTGATTGGGGCGATGGTAACATAGACAGCATAAACCGTGATAATACAACCGCCACGGAATATCCGCATACTTATACAGCCGGCGGTATTAAAAATATAAAATTCTGTGGTAAGGCCACAGAGTATGATTCAGCCACAGGTGACAATGTTGTTGCGGCAATAACGTTTTACAAAGCCACAGGTGGTTCACAAACACTGATTGCATCTGTATCTGGAACACTGGGGGCCGTATTTCCAACACTTGGCGCAAATGCTAATCAACAGCCACGATTTCGCAGCACATTCCAAGGTGCAAGTAATTTAACCGCAATTCCGGCGACTTTGTTCAATGGTGTATCGGGTTCCGCAGATGGTATGTTTCGTTCAACATTTGATAAATGTTCCAAACTAAATGCCATACCATACGGTCTGTTTGCCAATGCCACCGGTGGTGCACAAAATATGTTCCGTTCAACATTTTATGAATGCGTCGGGTTAACGAATTTGCCTGAAGATTTGTTTGCCGGAATAACCGTTGCCGCCAATAATGAATTTATGTTTACATTTTTTGGAACAACAGGATTGGTCGGGAAGTATATTCCTCCATCCATGTTTACTGGGTTGATAAACGCAGGCAGCCCTCAAAACAGCACCATGTGGGACAGAACCTTTGAGGTATCCAATGGTACCGGTTTCGCCACAACTTGTCCGTCACGAACACATCAATTCTTTACGGGATACGAAGGAACTGCAGCCAAATCTACCTGGGCTGAACATGTTTCTTGTGAACCAAATAACCCTTGTGTTGGGACGGAATACTGGGATTCAACAAACGAAGTGTGTGTGCCGTGTCCAGGCGGGTATACTTATGATACCACGGATACCAAAGAATCAATTACCGAATGTAAAATTCGTTGTCCGTCAGGGCAATATTTGGCAAATGTAAATGATCAGGCATGTTCAAATGCCGGTGTTGGATATTATGCGGCTGCATCTATCGTATCATATGGTTCAACCAGTTCGCACACACAATGTCCAGACAACATGCCCACAATAAATAATACCGCCAATGCGACAAATGTATCACAATGTGTTGTATATTGTCGCGGAACGGATTATCGGGATTCATCGACAAATACCTGTATTACATGTCCGTCGGGGTATGATTATGATGACACAGACGGAAAAACTGTGATCACAGATTGTAAACTTCATTGTGATGATGGAACATATTTACCAGAGGCAAATGCATCGTCATGTATTAACGTTGGTGATGGTTGGTATGCGGCGGCGACAACGGTTGCATATGGTTCAACTGCACCGCGTGAACAATGTCCAAACGGTCAAATGACGGGAATGGTTAACGCATCCAGTTCATCGCAATGTATTGAGTTATGTGCTGGGGCGACATATCATGATTCAATGTCTGATTCGTGTGTCCCATGTCCAAGCGGTTATAATGCACATACGCTGTCCGGGAAAACATCGGTCAATCAGTGCCAAATTCACTGTTACGCCGGAACATACATTGCAAACGCAGGCGACACAGTATGCACCAATGTTGGTGATGGGTATTATGTTGGGGCATCTAATGTGAATTATGGTTCAACTGGTTCGCGCACCCAATGTCCAAATGGGCAAGTGACAGGGACACAAACCGCAACAAGTTCATCACAATGTCAAACGTCATGCGAAGGTGCAACATATCACGATTCTACAACAGACCAGTGCGAAGATTGCCCAATAGGGTATACAGACAACACAACAAACGGTAAAAATTCAATTAACCAGTGCCAGCGTTACTGTGCGGCGGGGTCTTACACGGAAACATACACACCGATTTTGTATTTACACAGTAACCAAAGCGGCAGTAATGACTATCAATTTATCGATACTGGATATGAGGTTACTGGAACACATGTCAATGGTGTGGCGGTTGTGGAAACGCTTACCAATATGACAACCAACCAGCAAGATACAGGTAATTTCTTTGGGAATGTATATGGCCCGGGCGGATTCAGTTCTAATTGGAAACAGGGGAATTTTGGATTATGGATTCAAGGGGGCAAAAATGGAGCCAAGGCAAAATATAATGCTTCATTTCTTGCAGGACGCCAATATACAATAACGTATGATGTTACCATTGGAAGCAGTTTCGGAACTGCAAAACTTACTGTTGATAACAACCCGCAGGTGTCACAAAAACAAAATAATGCGGTGATTAATGATACGGGAAATACATTCAAATTATTTACAAACGGTGCTGTAACCAAAAGTGGTAATACGGTGGTTATCAATAACTATGGCGATAAATTATTTATTGGACGCATATATTCATTAACACTTTATGATGATGGGATTTTGGTACTGGATTTAATTCCGGTTCGTCGTGAATCAGACGGTGCATTGGGGATGTATAATCGTGTTAATGGCGATTTTTATAAAAATGGGGGAACCGGCAATTTTACAGCGGGTGCTGATAATGGTAACACCTTTGTAGCATGTACCCGGGTTGGTAATGGATACTATGCCGCTGCGAATTATACAAACTATGGGTCGGCTGGGACGCGTAATCAATGTCCGGGTGGCGCCCCGACCATGTTAAATGGTGCCGTTATAAATAATGCCAGCAGTATTTATAGGTGTGACGGTGTTGAACCGTGTAATGGTTCCACGTACCCGGATCCAAATAGCGGTGTATGCACGCTGTGTCCAACAGGATATGATTTTAATACTCTAAACAACAAGGAATCTATAAACGAATGTCAAATACATTGTTATGCGGGAACATATTTAGCAACTGCGGGTGGTCAATGCGTTGCTGTTGGCGATGGATATTATTCGGGCGAAGATAACGTATATTATGGTGATGTTGGAACACGTACCCGTTGCCAAAACGGTGGTGTCACGAATACGGAAACCGCAGAAAGTGCCGAAGAATGCGTGGCGGTTGAGGCATGCACAGGGGCGACATACATGAATGTAGGTGTATGTATTCCATGTCCAACTGGATATACGGACAATACGGCCGATGGCAAAACGGCGGTAAATGATTGTCAAATTATTTGCCCCGAAGGTTCATATATGGCGACCGCAAATGGCGCAACATGCACCGATGCTGGCGTGGGGTATTGGGCAACTGGTGGCGCGGTAAATTATGGGTCAACAAGCATCAAAACCGCATGTGCAACCGGACTTACCACCGTTGGATATGGCCATGGTGCAGATGAATTATCGGATTGTGGTCGCAAATTACATATTGGGGATAAAATTCTTTATGCAAAAAGCATAAAACCAACCACGCCTGCAATAAATATTCAACCAGTGGGCGGTTCAACATATTATATCGGGGTAAGTGATACAAATCACACCCTTACCCCTGTTCATGTTACCCAGGGAAACACTCAATATACCGCGTATGACGACAGTATTTTGTATGGTGAACGTGATTTTGAAACCAACACACGCATTACGCAATAAATAAAAAACATCACAAAATGTGATGGAATTTTAATATATAAATTAAGTAGATTTTATTTTGGGTTCCACGTTTTTTTAATTAACAATTATTAATCAACCCCGTATCCCATTTGACCGGTCCCACCAGGGTAATACAATTTTTTATCAACAAAATCCCACATCGCATTTGTTGCCGCAATAGTACCACAAATATTTGTACCCGACGCAACTGGTTGGAAATCATGTATTAAAGTGCCATTTTTGTTATATACTTTAATATAATATAATTTCATACCACCACTGTCTGTTTGATTAATCAATCCATCTGAAATCAAATTGTTTTTAAATATTTTTAACGTATCAGACGATGTGCATGCCGAATATGTACGTGTAAAATAACTCTGCCTAACCCCATTAATATAATAATCTACGCGTTTCTTTGTAGATGAGCTGTCTGATGTTACAAATCTTAATATTTTCTTACTATTCGCTTCTGTAAAATTTGTAGATGCAGCAACATTACTAGAACCAAATCTGAATTGTGCACGATGTTTATGATCCAACGTCATATCAAACCAACATGACGAACTGTTCGTACCAAAAATACGCGCACTTAAACCGTTGATAACCTGAACCTGGACATCTATATTTACAGAAGTATCCGCCGTAACCCCCGTATCAAAATACTGATTTCCATCCGACAATAAATATGCGTTTGGATTGGTTTGTGTCCATTCACAATTTGGATCATTTATAACAATCGGTTCACCGGGTTCTTCGGGCATTGTCCATGTGCCACCGCCCGAACATGCACCATTGCAAATCGAATACGTCGTTCCATTGTGTGATACGTGTAATGTATTCGTAAGGGTGTCCGTCGTGGCCTCGGCACAATAAACCGTATTGCCATATTGGACTTTTAATTTGTGGGTGGATGTGCAAGTTTCCAACAAATCTATCGTCGTGTTGTTACCAATATTCAACGTATGCGCACCCGCCACGACAACGGCGGTCATACAAATCAGACACACAAACAAGCCACGACAGGTGTGTTTTAACAAGTCGTTCCCTTCCTTTACCATTGGATAGTAGAAAAATACGAATTTTTATGCAACCACAAATAATGCACATCAAAGTAAAAAAATCGATTTATTCAAACCAAATTGTTGCGCGGGTATTACTGGATGCGGAACCAACGGGGATTGTAACCTCGCTTTTTGTGACGGTGACGGTTCCATTGCTTGCGGTAACACTGCTCACTATGGGACCCGCCCCCGATTCAACAACATTTGTTGATGTTAATTTATCTTGTTTTACCGCATCCATTGCGTTATATGCGCCCTCTACATACGATGCGGTCGCCGCAACAGATGTTTTATCCAATTCCCCCTCCGCAAACGCGGGGAAAACCAAGACAAACGCGGCAAAAATACAAAACAATTCTCTCATTTTCCAAAATAAAAGGTCTGGAAATTTCGTCATATTATTATACCAAATATCGGCAAAATTGTCCAGACCCAAAATTAAGATTTTTTACTATTAATTTCCAGCTGAATAGGCAACTGTTCCTGCAGAAATCTTACCAGTTACACCAGAGGTATTACCAGATATACTAGTAACGACGTTGTTATTGGTTAAGGTAACGCTTACAGGAGTCCCAACAGAGGTAGCACCCCATGTATCAACAACAGGAACCGTGCCAGTAATAATTGCGTTTGTTGCTTGAATCTGAGAAAAATCTATAGTTGCACCATTAACTGCGGCGGCAGCGGTTGCCGCAGCACCTGTCTTTGTCGCATAATTCCCAGAAGCATTTTGCAAAGCGGCAACATCTGCTACCAAACCACTATTGCTATTACCGACTACTCCTTCCAATGTATCAATATCGCCTTCTGCGGTCGTTACACGGGTGCCCAAATTTGTAACATCTGATGCCGCTGCTTTTGTTGCCAAACCTGTCGATGCATCATTAACTGCAGATGCGACAGAGTCATAGGTAGAGACCTTTGCAGCCGTGATACCAGAATTAACCGCATTCAGTTGTGTCTCGGTCAAGGTGGCCTGTTTGCCGGCAATAGCGGCTGCATTATCGGCAACGTCTTTTACCAATCCACTGGTTGCATTACCAACCGTTGTCTCTAATGTACCGACACGAGTGTCCAACCCAGAAACATTTGAAATCGCACTCAATTGCTCCGAGCTCAAGGCGTCTTGCTTCGTGTCTGCAAGTTTGTTGACCGCTTTGATTGCCGCATTATATGCGCCCTTCACATACCCTGCGGTTGCAACCACACCATCAACTGCGTTATTGGCCTCGGCCAACTGGTATTTTGGTGCGGCACTTGCGGTAACATTCTGCGCCGTCTGTCCGGTTGGTGGGTTGGTTGCGATATTCTCGGGCTCACCGGCGACCGGGTCAGCGTTCGCTGCGAACGGCAATATTGCCAAAGCCGCGATAACCGATATGTTTAAAAGTTTTTTCATTCTCTTTCTCCTTACGTTTTTTTTATTTAACTGTATGCATTACATCACAATAAAAAATTTTTTTGAACAACATAATGCATGGTTTTTAATTTTTTTATTTTTTATTGCCCGCCCGTCAGGAAATTCGGGTTCCATGTGTTTACCACCTCCATCTGGGTCCATGTTCCACCGCCATTACCATCCGATTGGAACACATATTTCGCACCATTTTGGGCATTGTTTGGCAGCCCCACTTTGATTGTGCCTGGGTTACCGTTCGTTCCCTGGGTTACCGTGATACCATCGCCACCGTTGTAGGTTTGGGTTTGTAAACCGTCAACAGTTTGTTTCAATGTCCCGACGTTTATCCACCCGCCGTTTCCATCACTCAATGCACCGGCCAATCCAGATGCCTCAACATTGTGTTCCGGGTCGGCCACTTGACCAACGACCTGTTGCAAGGTTTTTACCGCGCCATTTTCTGTTCCATTTGCAACCCCGTACACGAATGTCAAACCATCGTTCACATACTTTTTGGTTGTCAGCGCGTTATCGTCATTGTCCGCATATGCGGCAATTGAAAACATCGATACCGACATTATCAAACCACATACCATGCTTTTTTTCATTTTATCGTTCCTCCTTTATTTTCTTAGTTTTTTTGTTTGTTCCTGTTACGCCCTATGGTTGACCTTGGCCACCGTTATTTTGCCCCCCCCCGCAAAAAACCTGGGTCAAAATTGTTTGCAATTTTTGCACTGGGCAATTGGCTTATAATCTGGTCAACGTATTGCTTGGTATAATAATTTTGCCCAAGGTATTCCTCGGTCTGGGTAATTGTATAATAATTTGTGACATTCAAATCGCCGATTCGTTGTTCCAAATCGGCAACCTTGTCTGGCAAAGTCGCCATTTGTTCTTCCAATGCGACAACACGGTCCGTCAAATCAGACGGTGCCGTATTTGAACCACTTGGCGAGCCCAGTTGATTTTGGGAAATTTTTGAACCTATACTTTTCACAATATTGCCATGGAATCCTGATAACCGCGCAGAAGTTGCTTTTCCAATCGCAGATGTGTTGGTTGACGAAACCACCGTATCACCAGTCGCATCGATTCTCGGTTTAATATACGAACCAGATGTGCGCAGGGAAGATGCCCTTTGAACGGTTGACGGCGCTTTTGATGATGCTGTCATATTGCTATTTTGAATATTGCCGGTATTCGTTGCACCCAATCTTTTTACCGTAGGCGCAGCCATGGACGGGCACGTCAAAATACCCGTTGATACCAATCCAAGCGCCAAAAACAACATGTTTCGGTATAACATAAAGGTTCCTACCTGGGCGAATTTTATCATAAAAAGGCACAAAGAACAACAAAAGAACAATACCTGATGAATAAATTTTAAAAATTTTGTGCTTGACTTTTTTGTTTCTGGTTTTTTATGCTGAAATTCAATGAATTGTTGTTGAAATAAATTTCTTGCACTACTATAATACTCTTACATTGGAAAGGGGACAACATGAAAAAAATCCTTTTGTTAACAGGCATGATTTTTATCACTGGAATTGCGAACGCAAATCAGACCTATTATGTTTCCGTAAAAATGGGCGGTGGCACCACCACAATATATCAGGATAATACCAAAATTGATGATTATTTTGTTCAAAATGGGTTTAAATATGATGCCTCTGGCGGGGTGCTGTTAGAGGTTTCGCCCGCGATTGGTATCGATTGGACGTTGAATACTGAAAAATGGTTGCACCTGCGGTTAGAGGCGGAATTGGGTTATAATCACTATCGCGAAAATATGAAATTAAAAAAAGATGCAGATAAGTACGATTTTACGGTGAAATTTGACCAAGTGTTCTTTCTTGCAAACGGCTATATGGATTTCAGAATTGATAGGTTCAGCCCCTATGTTGGATTGGGGTTTGGCTATGGTTGGGGTAATATGGCGATACGCGACAACGATGACGGGTCGCGGGAACCAATGGATGCCAATGGTGGACTTTATGCGTTGCATTTTGGTTTGGCGTATAAATATTCCGACATAACGACCTTTGATTTAGGGTGCCGCAGGGTTTATGCCCCGGCCGACGATGATGGGCAATATGTCTTTGACAGCATAAGATTTGGTCTTCGGTTCCGCATATAAATCAAATGCGGGTGCATAAAAAAGACCCGCGCGCGGGCCTTTTGATTTTATTGTGGTAATTACAAAATCCGTATCACACCGAAATCCAACAACAATGTTAATACTATCCACCACCAAGAACAATTAAGCACATTTGTTAATTTTAATATTACAAATATAAGTGTTAACATATTTTACTCCTTTTTGACACGTTATGATTATATTCCAATATGAAATTTTTTTCAACATAATAAAAAAGGCCACCGAAATCAGTGGCCTTTTCATCAGAAATATTTTTTTATTCTTGAACGACGACGCTAACGGTATAAAGCGAGTTTTCATCCATAACCGGATTTTTTACCATTATGCGGTATTCTTTCTGGGCCGCCCATTCATACGAACCCGCCGGAATAACGTTAACATAAACATGTTCCGCATCCGTGGCCGCTTCTTCAAAATTGAACCCTTCGCCTTGAACGAATATGCCTGTGGGTTCTTGTTCCTGCAACGAAGCCAATGTTTCGTTGGTTGGACATTTTACAATCATATCACCTTGTTCAAAGGCGACAACTTTTTCACAAGACGCGTCAAAAATTTTGACTTCGTTTGTTTCTTCCTTGGCCGAACAGCCAGCAATTGCGGCGATCGCGGCGCCATAGATAAGTAATTTTTTCATGTTTGTTTTCTCCTTTATATTTTACTAATCCGCTTGAATCTTAGCACTGTTTACAAAAGAAAGTCAATAGAGCAATTGTTATATCTTATTTTTTTTTGACAACGGCATATTCTGGTGGTATCCTGGGCACAAATAAAAGGCACAAAATGAAAAACAAACAATGGACCCGGCAAGAAGTTCAAGATAAACTGAACAATGCATTGTATGCGTGCGATATTATTCGGGTTAAATCCAAAAATAACGGCGATACGCCTTTGGCCATAGATTCGTTTGATTGGTATAACCTTTGGGAACACCTGGGGGCGGAATTTGGTATGACAATGAATTTTGATCCAAGGGACGGTTTAATGAATATACCAAACATAACGCCGAACATTATCACGGATTTTTTGTACAAGAATTTGGGAAAGCAAAAATAAAAACATCGCCAAATTTGGCGATGTTTTTATTTTGAAAATCCACGCACGATTCCAAATTCCGCGTATGGCGTGACTTTATCATACTTTTCGTTTGTTTTCTGCATCGGGTCGTGATATGTCGTGCCAATCGCGGCGTATGCACCACTTTTTGCATGACGCACCCCGACCGCACCGCCGGCAACACCGTCGCCCGTTTGCCAAAAACCATTTACGAAGATGTCCATATTGCCACGTTTGCAATTATATTTATATGTTCCATGAAAACCGGCCTGGTTGCCGATATTTGCAACCTCTAATAACAACGCATTGCGGGAATTTGGGGTCCAGGCCATTTGCAAATCGATTACTGTTTTTTCTTTCCATATGGTCACCAAAGTGCCACCTTTGAATGAATCTTCGATAAAAATTTCGCTTGCGATAATGACTGCACCGTTCCGGGTAAATTTGAAACCGTTGCTATCTTCTTCGGCATATCCGATATGTATGGCTGTTTCTCTGTTATTAAATCCCGCAACAATTGCGCGTGGATAATAATGTCCAGATTTGAAATACATCGCATTGATAAAGAAATTATTTATTGGCATATATTTTGCAAATTGTGCCGCGTAATTTAGTACAGAAAACTTCCCAGCACGAAGTGTAAAATTACCCCCAGTCGTGCGAAATTTTGAATACGCATACATATCATGCGTAAGCGTTGACATATTTTCCGATGTATAGTTTTGAACCATTTGGGTCGTCGTTACACCGACATCAAGTTTATCATAAAATCTAATAAAAGGTTTAATAATGACCAAAGGCGAAAAAACACATTTAACATTATCCATTTTCGCATTGGTAAAAGTTTCAAGTTCCACATACAACGCTTCATCTGCATTAGAAAATTTTACCGCCGGATTTTTCTGTACATGCTGTGGCGCGACCTTTATCGGTATGGTATGCGTCATAGTTTTTAATGTGTCGTTCGTAACATTTTCAACCTTTTGATGACGGCGATTTTGTCGCGTGTTTTGCGCGTTGCAGTGACCTGAAAAGCAAAGTGCCAACGCACAGCAGAGAAAATATCTATCAAACGCCTTCATTTTTTATCTTTGGTAACCATTTAGAACTTGCCATGCGATTGCGCGTTCGATATATTTTTCCGCCAGTGCGGTATCAAATAATTTCTTGCCATCGGGACTAACGCTTTTTAACTTTCCTTCGGCATCAACCCAAGTCGAATAATCGACGGGCAACAGTGTGTTTATATAATCTAAATTTGGGGCAATATTATCCGGCGACAAACCACCCGCATAGCCAGTTTGATGATTTGGTAAAATAATACCACCCCAAGAATCGCGGGACAATTTGCCTTCCCCACCTGAAACATCATACAAAAGAGAAAACGGCACACCTTGGTTATCAAGTCGTTTGATACGTTCCTGTTGTGCCGGCGCATATTGAAAGATAAATTTAATATTTGGGTATGCACGAATTATATCGGCAACTTTACCCGCATAAAATTTGAATTTATCATTGCCACCATTTATATTTACCTGAACACGCCCAATAACCGGTGCGCCGTTATCGCGCCGAACTTCCCACAGTCGTCGCAAAGAATAAGGAATGTTTCCATGGCACAATTCTGTGCGATATTCCGCATTTACATGCATGGCAAGTTTTATCTTGTTCACACGCGCCGCGTGCACCAATGTATCAAACCAAACATATCGCGGCATAGATGGTGAAAATTTTGGTGGGTGCGCCTGAATAGCAAATTCCGCCATCGGATATTTTTTGCCAAGGTTTATAATTTCATCTATATCATTATGTTCGCGCATATCACTGCAGGTTATATATTCTATGTTCATACGTTTCCCTTTTTGGTTTATACTCTCTCTGCCGATATGCCTCCCATAATTATTTCTTTTCACTAACCACTTACACTAACACTTACCACTAATTCGCAATTGTCCGCATGCTGAACCAATATCCGTGCCGCGTTCGCGACGAATGCGCGCATGAATTCCGTTTTTAATCAGCACATCTTGGAATCTATGTACCGCATTCCCCGATGGTGCGGTAAATTCGCGTTCCGCAACCGTGTTCCATGGAATCAGGTTCACCATGCAATTTTTCCCGCGCACCAAGTCCGATAATTCTTTCGCGCATTCGGGCGTCGCGTTCAATAAATTGCCATCCGCATCACAAATCAACAAGTATTCTATCATCAATTGGCGATTATGCAAGTCGGTAAATTGAAGTGCCGCGTCCATAATTTCCGCAATACTGTATTTATTCGCAATCGGCATCAATTTCCGGCGCAGTTCATCGTTCGGCGCATGCAGCGATATCGCCAAATTTATCGGTCGCCCCCAATCAATCAATTCATATATCCCCGGCACAATCCCGCATGTTGAAACCGTGATACGCCGCCAACCAATTCCCATTTCACCATTGGCGCGTTCCATAAATCCGATAACGTTTTGAACATTTTGCAACGGTTCGCCGGTGCCCATAATCACAATGTGCGACACATCATCATTATTTATATCGCCGTTCGCGCGTATGGATTTTTCAGAAAATTTGTCATTGCGCAGTTCCCATTGTGCTACAAGTATTTGCGCAAAAATTTCGTTTACCGTTAAATTGCGTTTAAGGCCGAGCAAGGTACTTGCACAGAACTTACATCCCATCGCGCAACCGGCCTGGGAACTGACACAGACACTATTGCCATAACTTGTGCGCATCAAGACACATTCGATTTGTTCCGCGTCGCACAGTTCCAATAAAAACTTAGTCGTTTGTCCATCGGACGATTGCAGTTTTTTTACAATTTTCACGGGCAAAGTTTCCGCGCATGCGTCCAAATCAGAACGCAATTTTTCCGGCAAATTTTTCATAACCGAAAAATCCGGTGCGCCGCGCGACAACCATTCCGAAATTTGCTTTGCGCGAAATCGCGGCTGACCCAAATCGGTGACAAACTTTTCTAATTCTACGCCGGTCAAATTAAACAAAATCGTTTTCATTATATTTTATACCTGTTGTCATTTATAATTACGACCGCACGCCGACGTAATTGTTTAAGTTGCTGGTCCGCGATGAACATAGATTGTTTGTATATCGCATTTTGTTTTATTATGTTATCAAGTTTGCCATATTCCTTGGTCTTTTTTGTATCGCACACCAAAAATACCGAACCATCTTTTGTTGGTTTTGACCATTGAAGTTTCCCGATTCCCGCGACACTTTCACGAATATCCGGTGCCAATTCATACTGCGCCGCGGTGAACTTTTGTGGGTATCCACCCAAACGCGTTGCGATATTCATCGCATCTTCGCAATTTTTCGGTTTTGTAAGTTTTTTTACAACATCGTCCGGCACATCCGTCAACCGCACCATCGTCATTTCAATCGGCAACCCGTGTTCGCGTTCAAGTGCAGTCTTTTCGTTTTTTATATCTTCATCGGTCACATCAACGGTCGGCATAATTGTTCGCGCAACTATTACCTGCCACGCGATGTTTGCGCGAACGGCACTGCGCGCCATTTCACGTTCAGACGCACTTAAATCGCCCAAATTCATACGCCCCAATTCCGCATCAACATCTTTATCAGACGGAACCGCATTAAACTTTGCGGCATAGTTTAATTTTACACTGTCGTCGATTATGTTTTGCAATGCCTGGCGACGATTGTCGGTTGATGTGTTTCCTTGCCGCGCCATAAGTTTTGTTCGTGCGGTGATATCGGTGTCGGTCACCGGTTTGCCATCAACAGTCGCAACAACAGTCGCGGCATTTGCACATACCACCATCAAATTTGCAATCATAAACAAAAGAATTTTTTTCATATTTTTTCTCCTTTCTAATAATGTTTCCCGTCCATACTTATTCCGAATCTAAATTGAAAAGTCGTGTTTCCAACATAATCTTCTTTGACCGCGTTATCGCGCCTGTATCCGGCACTTAAATAATAACACGGATGTTCATAGTATATCGCGCCACTGTGTTGTTGAAACCGTTCATCGGTTGCATTATATATACCCGTCCACCGCACAGACCAACGGTCAGTTATTGCAAATCCAACACCGCCTGCAAATTCGTGAATTGATTCAGCAACAGTTTGCACATCAACAAATTGCTTTGACCAAATATGACCGACATTCAAAAAGTTTCGTGGTGTTCCAATAACCGCATTTGTTTCAATATGGCGCAGACCGAAATTATCTTTGGAAAAACGAAAACGCGAATATATATCAATCCACTTCATATTATTATATCCGATGCGCCCGACATAGTCAGATTGCCCATTGCGGAAACCGCTGTTGGGGTCGGTTGCCTCGCGCCGTGTAAAATCATAACTTTGTCCGAAAAAGGTTTCGATTGTTTCGCCGTCTGGATTAAATGCCGCCCAGCGCAGGCCATAGTCCGCAAATGTTCCGTTTTCCCACAAATCAAGTCCCGAAAAACGATTGGCTGAAAACAGTGTCGCATCAGACAACAACGCACCGGCGGAATCATTATCAACGGCAAACTGATTTTCGCGCGTGTGCCGCATTGCGGTTATGCGCGCCCGTGGTTCAACAACATTTGTCCATTTTTCGCCCGGTCTAAACAATGGCAACCCCCATTCTAAATATCCACTTGGTAAAAACCTGTCGCGAATGCCGGAATAAACAGAACCGTCAACCATTGGTGTATTGTTAAAGTTATAAACATCGTAACGCGCGGCAACACTTGCAGTGATACGATTGCCACCCAAAATTGTCCAAGGTGATGTTATGCGGGCTTCGCCAATTACACGTTCAGATGAAATTCCATCGCCCGATATGCCAAGTATATCACCCATAAAGGTCGCGTATGTGGCGGCAAACAACGGGCTTGTCTGATATATTCCGCGAATGTTCGGTAAAATATTGCCGTTTGGCACAGAATAATTATACACATCATTACGCAATTCTTGGAATATATGTGCATCCGCAGTCACATATCCTGATTGTCCAAACAGTTCAATGCGCGCCCCAGAATCCAAATATGGTTGTTCTTCATAGAACCCGTATTTCTGGAGGTATGTTTTATCAGATGCGCGGTCCAAGAACACCGTGGCGCGTGCGTTTTCGCCAAGTTCAATGATGTCGTCATTGAAAATGTGCCAACGATTTTCACCTTCGCGATTATGGGTAAAAGAACCACGCGACCGAAATTCCGCATGCGACAGATTTAACCTGTGTTCCAATTGAAATAGTGGATTTTCTTGGGTTAAATAAGAAAATGTTGTTGTCAAATCATGCGTGTCTGATATATAAAAATAGACCGGAATATTTATTTGCGTTCCCATTTTATTGGTTGATTCCAAGTTCGGGGTTAAAAATCCGGTCTTGTGTTTCACACCGGGGTCAGGCATACTGAAATAAGGCAACCACATAATGGGCAAATCATAAATCCAAAACACCATATTGTTGAAATACAGCATACGCGAATCAAGATTATGCCGAACTTTGTTCGCGGTTATTTCCCACGCTTCGCCATAACTGTCGCAATTTTTGCACGCGGTAAAAGTCGCGTTTTTGGCAACCGTGATATCGCCGTCACGTGAAACATTTTCAGATTCCAAATACACATGTTTACTAAGCCATATTTCAATATCACTGCCCGATAAATTTTTGCCGTTGTTCGTAATATATGAATCGCGCAGAGTCATTTTCTGTCCAGATTTATTTGTAATCTCGGTCTTGCCAACGGTTTTTAATGTGCCAGATTTAATGTTGTATTCAATTTTATCCGCCTTTATCGTTGTTGGTTCATTGGTGTTTACCGCGATTGCAAATGCGGTGCGCGTGGATAAAATCGATAAAAAGGCAACAATAAACCGTCTCATTTCCGCAACAATATCACCATTGTTATACATAAAACTAATGCAATCCCGCCACCCATCAACCAAAGGTCACCCATTCCAACCAGCATATTCGACAACGACATAAACGCCGCCATAACGCCCCCCATGCAAAGAACCGATATCGCCGGCGCAAAACTTGTCCGCCGCCGCAACAGCGAAGAACGCAACAACACCGCCAAACAAATCGCCACCAAAATAAAATTCATTGTCGGCCCAAACAAACGGTTGCAAAGTTCGGACATTACGGTTTTATATTGCTTTGGCGCAAGTTCCGTTTGCAAACTTTTAACCAATGCCCCCGTGGACATACGGCGTGCCTTGAACGCGGTGTCGTTATTTTTTTCCGCGATACTTAAATCCATATCAAATGTATCAAATGTTCCAATCACGGCACCATTATTCATCGCATGCAATGACCCGTCGGTCATCACAATGGAAAGTCCGCGCATGGTTGCAACTAACTTTCCGGTTTTGGCGAAAATTGTAATTTGGGATTTCGGGTCGCGCGTGTCGGACAACATAACCTCACTCAAATCATGGCCGGAAACTTTATCGACATAAACGACCAAGCCGCGCGAAAGTTCCGTAAAAGACCCCTCTTGCAATTTCATATGCGCAAGTCCATATCGCAAATTCCATTGCGTATCATAGAACTTTGCCTGGCTCATTGGGACAATCCAAAGGTTCAAAACAAAATGCACCGCAACCAAAATCCCGGCCAAGAACAACGCCGGTCGCGCAATTTGCCCCGGTGAACACCCCGCAGATGCCATAACAACCACTTCGTTATCGCCAATCATTTTGTTATATACAAATAAAACCGCAATAAATGTCACAAACGGCAAAATGATTGAAATTATAAACGGAATCATCATGGCGGTAAGGCCCAAAAAACTGCTAAGTTCCACACCATAGTTCACAAGGAATTTCATCATAGCGACAATCTGGACCATCCACGCAAGTCCAGTAAGAATAAGCAGCAACAACATAAATATCATAGTCAGTTGCCGGATAAAATACCCATTTATGGTCTTCATCGTGACAAGTATAGTGCCGAAAAAAGGGCCCGTCAAATATATTATTAGTGTTAGTGGTTAGCAGATTCTGGAATCAATCGCGTGATTACGACCTAATTCCAGCCGCCACTAACCACTTACCACTTACACTAACACTTAAAAAAACATTTGCAATTGTGCGATTCGGTGTTATAATCAGCATGTTCTTAAAAGATTAAATTTTAAGGGCGGGGCGAAAAACCCCGCCCTTAAAGATAAACGATACATACACCAACCAAGGGAGATAATAAATGTCGTTTGTTTCTATGCCACGTCAAGATTTGCTTTTGTCCATTGATTCTTTGGCATCTGAAAAGCAGATTGATCGTGAAACCGTTTTTGAATCATTGGAAATTGCAATCGCAAAAATTGCAAAGCATAAATATGGCGAAGAATTTAACATCGTTGCCAACATTGACCGCAAAAACGGGTCTATTCATGTAAAGCGTTTGTTTGATGTTATTGAATCGCCGGAATCTATGGGCGAAGAGTATAACCCGTTTACAATGCTTACGGTATCAGAGGCAAAGAAATATAGCAAAAATCCATCGGTTGGTGATGTTGTCGAAGATTCTTTGCCGGAACCGGAATTCGGCCGTATGGCTTTCCAAACCGCGCGTCAAATTATGACCGCACGCGTGCGTGACGCGGAAAAGGGTCGTCAATACGAAGAATTCAAAGACAATATCGGCGACATTATAAATGGTGTTGTAAAACGTATCGAATTCGGAAATGTCTATGTTGATATAAATGGCAAGGCCGAAGGTTACATTAAAAATACCGAACTTATCCCAGGTGAACGTTTGGGTGTTGGCGACCGCGTGCGCGCACTAATTATGGATGTTGCGCGTTCAAATTCGGGACCGCAAATCTTTTTAACCCGCACACATCCGTTGTTTATGGAAAAATTATTTACTCAGGAAGTTCCGGAAATATACGAAGGCATCATTAAAATCAAATCTGTGGCACGCGCGCCGGGTTCACATGCGAAAATTGCCGTCGAAACCCAGGACCCGTCCATCGATGCGGTTGGTATGACCGTTGGTATCAAGGGAACACGTATTCAACCGGTTATCAACGAATGCCACGGTGAAAAAATCGATGTTATTTTGTATTCCGAAGACCCGGCGGTGTTCATTGTGAATGCTATGCAACCGGCCAAGGTCGCAAAAATCATCGTTGACGAAGATACGCGCGGCGCGGTTGTCGTTGTGAACGAAGACCAACAATCGCTTGCGATTGGTCGCCGCGGTCAAAATGTCCGCCTTGCATCGCAATTGACGGGTTGGAACATTGATGTCTTGAACGAGGCCGAAGAACAAGAACGTCGTGCCAAAGAAGTCAAAGAAAAAACCGAACTCTTTATGACGGGGCTGGACGTTGATGAAATGATTGCGCAATTACTTGTGTCCGAAGGTTTCCGCACGATAGAAGAAGTTGCGTTCGTTGAATTAAAAGAACTTGAATCAATCGAAGGGTTCAACACCGAACTTGCAACCGAATTGCAAAATCGCGCCAAGGCATACCTTGAAAAAATCGAAAAAGATTATTTTGAACAGGGGCATAAACTTGGCATGGCGGACGATTTGTTGAACTTTGATTTTATCAAACGTCCTGTAATTATGAAGTTGGGCGAAGCCGGAATAAAAACACTTTCCGATTTGGCGGATTTGGCATCGGACGAATTGGTTGAAATCCTTGGTGAAGAAACAATGAGCCAACGTCTTGCCGGCCGTGTGATTATGAAGGCGCGCGAAATCGCGTTCGGTATAACGGTTGCGGAAAACGAAGAAGAAAATCGGTAAAATAAAAAAACAAAGGGCAAAATATGGC
>CALABO010000003.1 GCA_937885575.1 uncultured Pseudomonadota bacterium
TGGTACCCGGCAAGCAAGATTTGCCTTTCCGCGGGCCAGGATATTTCCGTCCGTGACTTGATTTTGGGTTTAATTGTTTTGTCGGGCGGTGATGCGTCCGTCGTGGTCGCGGAAAAATTGGCGGGAACGGAAGAAAAATTTACCGATATGATGACGGCCAAGGCGCGCGCAATTGGCATGCCGGAATCAACCTTTGGCAACGCAAGTGGCCTGCCCAATGACAGGAATTTGATGACGAGTCGGGAACTGGCGACCCTGGCGTATCACATAATTTCTGATTATCCGGATTTATACCCGATGTTCGCAACGCGGCGGTTTGAATTTGGCGAATATAAAACCGATTGGTGTCGCGATTGGGGCAAAACGCACACGGTGAATTATAATAAATTGCTGTTCATTATGCCGGGTGCGGACGGCCTTAAGACCGGGCACACGGACAAGGGCGGATACGGCATGGTGGCAAGTGCGACCGCCGGTGGCCGCCGCCTGATTGGCGTTATAAACGGTTTCCATGGCAAGGGGCACGATGCATTGGCGGCGGAAATGAAATCGCTGCTGACGCACGGGTTTAATACGACGGTGACGAAAGTTTTCTATCGCCCGGGCGATGATGTGACCGCGGTACCGGTTTGGTATGGACGTGATGGGACTGTAATGGGAACGGTTGACCGGACATTTGCAATTACCACACCAAAGGAAAGTGGCCTAAACGGTGTCCGCGTGCTTGCGCGATATACCGACCCGATGCCCGCGCCAATCCATGCCGGCGACGTGTTGGGCCAGGTTATCGCCGAACGTGACGGCAATGTCGTTGCGCGAACAAACTTAGTTGCCAAGAATGATGTCGGTCGCGTGCGTTTCTTGGCGCGCGTATGGCGTAATATTGTTGTAATGCTGATGGGGCGTTAAATGGCACGCAAATCAAATATACCCATTTACGAATTTCCGCATCCGATGGACAATAATAACACAATCGGACATGACGCGACACTGCGTGCGTTCATGGACGCGTGGCAAAATCGCGACACGCACCCACTGCACCCGGTTTGGATGTTATGCGGCCCGCGCGGCATTGGCAAGGCGACACTGGCATATCAAATCGCGCGCATGGTCTATGGCAATGTCGGCGATTTTTTTATAATCGACATGGACCGAAATATTGATAAAGATGGCAAAGTAAAATCGGACGGCAAATCGATATCGGTCTATACGGTGCGCGCGACTATCGAGAAAATGCAACTTTCGTCCATGTCGGGCGGGTGGCGCGTGGTGCTGATTGACTCTGTGGACGCGCTGACGACCGCGGCGGCGAACGCGATATTGAAATTATTGGAAGAACCACCGGCAAATACATTGTTCTTGCTTGTCACGCACCAGTTATCCAGTGTCCTGCCCACCGTGCGTTCGCGTGCGCGCGTGGAAAAGATGCGACCACTGTCGATTTCCGACTTGCGGCGGCTTTGTGCGCGATTTATGCCGGACGAGAGTATTGATGACGAAACATTGCGTCTTGCCAATGGGTCGTTTGGGCGCATTGCGAACCTAAAGCAATCGGGTGGCGACGCGATATATAATGGTTTGGTTGAATTTGTAACGAATAAATACGCAACCCAATCTGATGCGATGAACCTTGCGCGGCAAATTGCGCCGAACCCCGAACTTTACGGAATTTTACTGGACGTGATTGCACACTTTAATTTGGCGGAACTTTACCCGGTGGCAACAAAGGCGATTGCGGATATTGCACGCGTGAACCTTGAACCCGAAATATCAATATTCAAAATCATATTGGAAATACAAAAATGCTTATAGATACACATTGTCATTTAACCTATGATTTTTCGTCTGTGGGTGGCGCGGATGCGGTAATCGCGCGCGCGGTCGCGGCGGGGGTGGGGTATATGATATGCCCGACGGCGGACCCGGTCGATATCTTGCCGGCGATAAAGTTGGCACACGCGCACGATAATGTCTTTGCGACAATCGGAATTCATCCGGAACATGCGGGAACAAATCCGGCGGATTATATTACGGATGAAATTTTGTCCGACCCGCGCGTGCTGGCGGTTGGTGAAATCGGACTTGATTACCATGAAATGGGCGCCGACACGCGCGATGCACAAATTGAATTGTTTGAACGGCAATTGGATATGGCGCGGCGTGCCGGGTTGCCGGTCGCAATTCACACGCGTGACGCGGAAAGCGACACGGTGGAAATCCTGTCGCGATATCCGGACATCGGTGGCGTTATGCATTGTTTTACTTCCGGTTATGATATGGCAAAGAAAATGCTGGACCGCGGATACTTCTTTTCGGCAAGTGGCATTTTAACCTTTAAGAACGCGGGTGACATCCGCGAAACATTTGCGCGGATTCCACTCGACCGCCTGGTCGTTGAAACCGATAGTCCGTATTGTGCGCCCGTTCCGTACCGCGGCAAGATTTGCGAGCCGGCCTATGTAATTGAGACAACGCGTGTTTTATCGGAAATAAAAAATGTTTCATTTGAAAAAATGTGTGATATAGTAATGGAAAACGTAAAAAAACTCTATCCAAAGATAAAGATTTAACATGCCACGCAGTATGATAAGATTTGGTCCCGTTTCCGAAAACCGTAAAGCGCGGTTCGCCTATACTATTGAAGATACGATAGAGGCGGGCATTGAACTAAGCGGGGCAGAGGTTAAGTCGCTGCGCTATGGCCTGGTCACGATTGTTGATGGGTTTGTGCAGAAACGCGGAACGGATTTATACCTTGCGGGTATAGAGATTCAGAAACTGCCCACCGCGGCGCGCATTACGAACTTTGACGAACGCCGCCCGCGCAGGTTGCTGTTGCACCGGGCGCAAATAAACCGCATGATTGGGCGGCTAAATGACCGGGGCGCAACCATATTTCCATTAAAACTCTATTTCAATAATCGTGGACGGTTAAAAGTATTACTGGGTATCGGTCACGGTAAAAACCGTGCGGATAAACGTGAAACAATTAAACGCCGCGAATGGGAAAAATCCCGCGCCCGGTTATTAAAGTCATAAAGACAAAAATGTTATCAACGCCGCGAAAATCGCGGTGTTTTTATGCGTTATAAAAAACCACTTGCACCGTAAATCCGATTCGTGATAGCATAAGAACGAAGTCAGAAGGGATTCTGAATTTCGGGTCTTCAAAAACCCAATATAAGGTCGGCACATTATGTCGTAATCCATAGAATTTCCGATGTTCTGTGCCGTCATTTTGATATACCCCTATTGTTGGGGTGCCAATGGTTATAATGCTTCGGCAAAAGGCCTTGGGATCATCACCTTATATGATTTTTGAACACCCCGACACGTCCCATTTGGCGACGTTTTTTTCAACAACAAACAAAATGGGGAAACACAATGAAAAAGATAAACAACATTTTTAATACCGCAAATAAATCGTTATTTGCTATTGGCGACACCTCCCGGCGTTTCACGCCGGACTCCTCTGGCCAGAGGAGAATTTTGCTCTCGTCTTGTCGCGGTCCAATTTCCCCTCTGGCCAGAGGGGTGCCCGCAAGGGCGGGGTGTCGCAAATTTGGTGTGTGGTTTGCCGCGCTTGTTGCGCTCTTTGTCGCCACACCGTCATTTGCAACGCCAACAGAACTGGACAAGAAAACCGTGGCATCTAAGGCCTATGTCGACACGAAACAGGATATTATCGAAACCGGGTTGGTATCTTTGGGGGATGATTGGTTTGAAAATCTTCCGTCCGTTGTTTCATTTGATTCTACATCTGGGCTAGTTGGTAATAAATACGGTATTTTGGATCTTAATGGGTCAACGGAGTACATAGATGATGGATGGTTTAATTACGTAGGCGATTCAGAAGTAGAATACCTTATACCCACCGTTGGTGCCGTAGGGCGTGAATTGCAAACTGTTTGGCATCTGCTCGTGTTTTTTAACTGGTACGACATCATGTTCCCCGCCATGAATACATATAGCACAACTTTTGATCCGACATTAACGCATGTGGAGGGAAATTGGCCATATAATCACCAAAACTATTTGATTAACGGCACTACATTTGTAAATTCCCTTGCCCTTAAACAAAATAAAATTGCAAAATCGGGATATTATTATAACACGTCTGGAACTGTGACGGCGTATGGCAACAGTTCGGCGACCAATGGTTGGCTACATGCCGGGGTCAAGGGAACGGGACTGGTGACGAAAACCGCAACCGAAGGCGTGGTTGGTGAACGTAAGATTTTTGAGGCATCGGATGTCGCGAATTATCATGCGGACGGAATGAGCCAAAACGCACAAAATATTCAGGATATTTCCATCCCGACCGTTGGGGCGGTTATGAGCATAGTAAACACAAATGCGCCCACCGGCACGCCGGGCAATGTCGCGATGTATGACGCAACCACCGGTGCATTGGGTGATGGTGTCGCAACATACGATGGTTCAACAACGTATAATGCATCAACCGATGCGGACAAAATTGCGGTTATGTCTGGGGTTCAACGCAAAAAGGAATGCGGTGGATACGAACCCGCCCCCGCGGGCCAGCCCGCGCATGATGGCACGCATCCGGGCGATGAAGATTATTGCTGGCTCTGGATTTTCCCAGATTAATGTTAGTCCGTCGCGGCATGACCGCGCCGCGGTCGTGACGGACTAACCACTTACACTTGCCACTAACACTGTATCATCAATCCCCGTAATCTTTACATCGCAAATTGTGCGGGGCGGGATGGGCGCACCGCCAATTTTAACAGGAATATCATCCGGTGTTCGCGCGATATTGTCACTTTCAACCAAAACCCGGCACATATTGCCGACCTGGCGTTCCATAAATTTACGCAAGTTTTCATCCGCAACGGCGGTTATTTTATGAACGCGCGCCCGTGCGATATTGCGCGGAACCGGGTTCGGCATATTCGCCGCCACCGTTCCGGGGCGGGGCGAAAAAGGAAATGCGTGAATCCTTATTGGTTTTAATTCGCGCGCCAATTCCAGGGTTTCGTTGAACAATTCTTCCGTTTCGCCCGGAAAACCACAGATTATATCCCAACTAAAACTAACACTTCCACCCGCAAGTCGCGCCAAATCGCGCACCATGTTCGCTGTGTGTCGCCGCCGCATCGCGCGCAAAATCGTGTCCGATCCCGACTGCATGGAAAGGTGCAAATGTGGCATAAAACGGGGTTCGCTTTTCATCATTTCAATAATGTCGCGTATCGCCGGCACCGCCGGGTCCACCGACGAAAGGCGCAGCCGTTCAATTTCCGGCACATCTTTTAACAACCGCCGGCACAAATCCGAAATCAAAAACGGCCGCCCGTCATAAACCCGAATATAAGATGCCGCATCCACACCGGTTAGCACGATTTCCCCAAACCCATCCGCGGTCGCCGCACGCACATTTGCCAAAATTTCATCATATTCGAATGATACCGCCGGCCCACGGAGCAGCCGCGTCACACAATAAGTGCAATCGTGATTGCATCCGTTTTGAATCTGAATAAACTTTTTGGAAAGTTTGTTTTCTGTATCAAAATTACCGGTTATTTCCGGACACGAATTGCCGCGATTTTTTTGCGATAATTTGCCCAGATAAACACCTAAATCCATCTTTTTTTCGTTCGGAATAACAACCGCACCCGGAATTTTTTCAAACAGTCCCGGATTCCTTGTCGCGGCGCAACCGGTTACGAAAATTATCGCACCTGGATTTTCACGCGCAATTTTTCGCACGGTCTGGCCACACTGGCGTTCGGCCTCTGCGGTCACGGCACAGGTATTCACAACCACCGCGCAAATGCCGGCGCGCGATAACATGCCGTGGATCCTTTCGCATTCCAACGCGTTAAGGCGGCACCCAAAGGATAAAGTTTTTATATTTTTTTCTTGCATTCTGACCATTTTTGAATCATTATAGCGTGGCTAAAATATATTTCAACAAAGGAATTGAATATGGCACGCACGACTAATTCTGATACATTACCATTTGTGGAAAGCCGCTATGAACTTGGGATGTTGGCGTCACAGCGGGTTCGCGACTTGAACGGTGGGGCCGCGCCGGTGGTTGAACGCGACGGTGACAAACCAACGGTTGTGGCGCTGCGCGAAATCGCAAGTGGAAAGTTGGACATCGCGGGAATCCGCCACGAATTCGTGCAATCTTACAAGGAAACGCCGGCCGTTGAAAACGCCGAAGAAACGCTGGAGGTCAGCAGTGATAACCCCGAACTGCGCGATATTGATGCGGAGTTAGAGGAAACACTGGTCGGTGACGAACCGGTTGATGCGGCGGAATTGGTTGCCGAAGATGTTATGGATGACGGCGCGGAATCTGACGAAGAATAAATAAAAGTATAAAATCCGGAGATGTCGCATAGTTGGTCTAGTGCGCCACATTGGAAATGTGGTATACGGGCAACCGTATCATGGGTTCGAATCCCATCATCTCCGCCACAAAAATCAAACGCCCATTTGGGTGTTTCATTTTTGTTTTGTCGATGCCGGGATTCGAACCCATGGGTCGTGGGTTCGAACCGCAGCCGAAAGGCAGGCGAGAGCATGCCGGTGAGCGAAGCGAATGAGGCAAGGTGGCGAAGCAATCCCATCATCTCCGCCATGTTAAAATCTTAAAAATCCACCGGACGGTGGATTTTTTGATTTTACCGGCTACGACACGGGATGTGTGCGAGCAATAGCGCAGCACACAATCCGCGAATAAACAATTAGCAACCGTGCAAAAACGGATATTTTCAATGGAGTTTTTGCGTCTACGGTTGATTATTGTTTATCAAGACAGCAAATT
>CALABO010000004.1 GCA_937885575.1 uncultured Pseudomonadota bacterium
TATTTTCGCAACTAAACACCGCCGCCGGCGCACAAGAAACCTTGCCATTCCAATATGATTCAAACCCAGTTGTATATTGTGTTAAATTATACGGATCACACGACGTCGCAAGGTTGGTCCCGTCGAATATATAATTTGCCCCACTGTAATAAACACTGGGCCCCATCACTGGATAACTTGCCGTATTATCCACCATATTTGCAAACAATGTTTTTGGAATATATCCCGATAATGCACTGTCATTGCCAAACATAACACCGAACATCAATGCGGCATTATTATCATCAAGCGAAACAGGGCCACCATTATTTGAATTTGAAATTCCCGCAAACAACACATTTGGCAATTGCGTTAAAGATGTGCAACCCAAAAAAGTCCCATTAAACATGACTGGCGCTGGTCCAGGCACACTATTAAACAAACCTTCCGGAATTGTCTCCAAACTTGTACAATCGTGAAAAGTATATACAAACATACCCTGTGCTGCACTCGTTACACCACTAAACAAATTCGCCGGAATCGTTTCCAAACTCGTACAACTTTCAAATGTATCAGCAAACAGACCATCAGCACCACCAGATACATTACCAAACAAGCCAGATGGAATTGCTGTTAAATTTGTACAATCATAAAATGTGGAATTGAACATGTTTGGTGCAGCACCAGTAACACCGCTAAACAAATTTGATGGTATTGTCTCAATAGGTGTATGACTGAAAGTACCACTAAACATCCCCTCCGCAGCCCCAGATATCCCACTAAACAGATTACCCGGTATTGACGTTAACCCCGAAGAACTAAAAGCATCCATAAACATCGCTGAAACAGCATTGGTCACGCCACTAAATAAATTTGACGGCACAGATGTCAAATTCTGCCCCCCCCTAAATATTCCATAAAACCCGGGATCTTTGCCAGTTCCGCCACCATCAATTGTAGGGAAAAGCTTCCCCAACGAACCGCTAACCCCAGCAATAAGTTTGTTAGAATCGTGATCATCAAACTCTATCGGTGTCACAACGGCATCTCCGGCACCATATGCAGAATTATATGATTCCCACGGACAATATAACGACACGGCCCGGCCATTTTCATAAGCACCCCAAAACTTGATGGTTTTAACCCCCCCTGTGGTATATGTATGATCAAAGTTAGTAATACCATCGCCAGAAACGCCACCATCACAAGGCGAAACGCGAACAATATGCTCAACGGTGGATGGGTCATTCACATCCCATTGCACATATAAATCAGTTGGCTGACCCAAACTAAACCCGAACGTCGTCCCGGCGGTCAAATTCGTTGTCGTTATCGCAAAATATTCATTCGGATCTGTTGGAATTTGGAACTCACTCCATTTGGCATACAGTGTTTTTGGTTCCGGCAATCCAACAACCAACGGCGTTGCGTTTGCCGTAACACGATATTCCGGTAATATGATGCCATTGCTGTCGGTGACCCGGGTTCCGGCGCCATTTTGGTCGGTATACCACCCATCAAACACATAATCGGACTGGGGCGGTGTTGGAACACTAATTTGATCTATGGTACTGGTTGTATTATCACTGGGCACCCAACCGGCATCGGCACGATAGTAAATACGCGGTGTGCCACTAAGGCTGCCGCCTTCTGCATTTAACTTTACCGTATATACATGCACGGACCACTGGGCATATATTGTCGAATCATTTGTCGCGGGACCCCAGCTAATATTAGTAAAACCCCCATCCCCACCTATCACAAGCCCCCCTGTTCCATCCTGCCCGGGATAATACCCCTGCAAATCAAATCCCATTTTGGTCGGTTCCGGATACATGGCGGTCAATGGTGTACTGGCCGCCGCGTCACTGTACCATTTGTCCCCACAACCATAACAATTCGAATAATATGCAACATCGGGTTCCGGATTATTGCTAAGCGGGTATGTGATGCAATCCGAACTGCCACAATGATCCAACGTCACATAAAATATGTCCGCTTTGTGCGCATACCAATTTAGCGTTCCAGACCCCCCGTTCGCTACTATTTGGCCCGGCACGAACGCACCAGATCCATTGGCAACATGCCAATAATCCACCTTGGCACCCGCCTGCAATTGTGTGGCCGAACTATTACAAAGGGAACCATTCCATACATATATTCCGCCACACGGTCGTTGGTCCGTATAAACTGGATCGGTATCCCACAAATTGCAATAATAATTCAAGGTACATATTGTCTGGGTCCAATGCGCGGTCAGTGTGCTGGGGCCATTGTTTTCCGGCCATTCGCCCCCAGGATACTGGGCATAAAGATTGCTATCATAATATTGTGTGCCGTTTCCATCATAATATCCCATAAATTCCCATCCATCGGCGGGTGTTGGGCCACAACCCAACTGGGGTTCCAACGGGGCATGGCCGGGAACGACCTGAATACTTTGAACGCCGCAAGTTCCCCAATCACCGTGGTCGCCAACACTTAATGTAACCGTCTGGGGCGAAAGCCACTGTGCCCATAATGTCGTATCGCCAGAAAACGTTGGTCCAACCTGTATAAAACCGTCACTATCAACCGCCAAAGTGTCACCAGTGGCGGCCGTCCAATAACCGTCAAATATTTGCGCTATGCCGTTCACCGTTTTCGTCGGGTAATCTATTCCCGTTCCCGCAGTAAAAATAGAACCAACAATCTGACGGGCATCACTGCATGTGCTACTGGAACACGTAAAGAAACCAACATTTTGTGCCTCGTAAATGGCCTGTGGCCTACCAAAAGTTCCATTATTGTTGTTTAATGAAATCGTGTAATACGTTGTCGGCTGGGGTTCCCATGTCGCCGTCAAAGTTATACCTGTGGCACCAAGAACATCATTCGTTGCCCCAAGCAAACTTTGCCCTTCACTATAGGTTGACAGGGCACAATCACCCGTCGTGCCAACCAACGAACACGCCCACCCGGCAAAAACCTGACCGGATGGCGCCGAAGCGGTCGGAGACGGCGCATTACACGTGGTTCCATAGACGCAACAATACGTCCCACTTGGGCATCCGGCACTCGGCCCTGTCGTCTGACCCGACGGTAATGACACCCCGAACGTCCAATTCGCATATACCTCTACATTACCCGTTATGTATGCAGCAATTGTTCCATTTGAATTTATATACTGTGTTCCCGTGCCATCAGTATTGGTCCAATGCCCACCATAAACCCAACCGTATTTAACCGGGGGCGTTATCGCGGTCACCTGCGACGAATCACAATATGGTGTCGCACGATAATACACCGACGAACAACCACTTAACGGATAATAAAGATGCTGAACCGCTCCACCATTTTGATTGTTTATCGTCAATGTTGCCCATGTTGGCGCACCGGTCCAATATGGATAAAGCGTGCTTCCGTCGTGTATAAGGTCGACATACGAAGACGCCGGGGTAACAAAATGCCCATTTTCATCAATAACCTTTACGCCGCCCCCGTTTTCGCCGGTGTAATAACCATTAAATGTCAAATTTCCGTTTGATGACACGGTCACACCACTTATCGGACTTGTGGCATTGATATCAGAATACCAAGACGTTCCATTAAAATACACAGGATTAGGTGTAGCATAGTTGCCACTAAGATTCACCGTCATCGCATTCCACCGGGCATGAATTGTGTCGAATGCCGATAAACTTCCGAAATTGCTCGAATGAAAGGCCATATTGATAGTATCACCACTCGCATTACAATACTGCGTTCCACCGGTTGATGAGGTGCTATACACCCCACCAAACGAATAACCCTGACGCGTCGGCAAATCCTTGACTCCAGAAACCCGGTTAAAAAGCGACGTAGCACTTCCATAAACATACCCAGATGCATCAATAGGTACCTCCCATAGCGCACCGCTACTGCAAATACCGCTGTTACTAATAGTCATACAATACAAATACACCCAATCGCCACGGTTTTCAAACCTAATGGGGCGACCGTTTCCGCCATAATTTCCATCGTTAGTAAAAAACACGATCGGCGTCCGGCTTGGCCACATATTACCCGTTGAACCACCGTTGCCATCCAAAACAAACAACTTGTAATAGGGCGAAGGTTGCCCATTCGACATAACATAAACCAACGGTACCCAACATGCATAAATATTACCACTGGCGACACTATTGCCGGTCCACGCGCCCGTATGATCCAATATCTGGGTTCCGCCGCACTCACGCCCAGTATAATGCCCGGCATACCCATAACCCGGTTTATACGGAAAGGCTGTTAAATGCGAGTTACTGCTGAGCGGCGTCGTAAAAGATGTCGGCGCGCCGGCATTCGCCGAATCGAACCTAACACATGCGTTTCCCGCATCACTAGAATCATCGCACACGGTAATACTGGATGTATTGGCCGCGTTCGCAGAAAACGCACCAAACATGCACACGATTGCAAAGACAAAAACCCTAAAAAACCGCAGAAAACGCGACATTCAATCCCTTTCCTTCCATTCCTATGGACCCAGTGTAGAAAATTGTAAAAATTTACGCAACCAAAAAAATGTATTTTTTGAAATTTTTTATAAAAAGTATTTGCAATTTTTTTTCGTTTGCGTATTATAATTGCGCATAGTTGAATAAAGGCATAGCCGTCGCGACTTTTTTTCGTGGCGGAGGAAAGTCCGGACTGCATTGGGACAACACACCGGCCAATCACCGGGCAGAGCAATCTGACGATTAGAGCAACAGTGACGATACGGGTTTAACCCGGGTGAAACGGGCAATCTCTGTGTGCAGCAACTTCAAATAGGTTTCCAATGATTTGTCCCAAATCGGAAACGGGTAGAGGGCTTGATGCTTTGTGGTAACACATTGCACAGATTAATTATGCCTGCCACCCATTTGTTTGGTGTTGAACGCGCCGGAACAACACTGAATATGGGCGGAACAGAATCCGGCTTATCATTCGGCTATCACGGCAATCCGTCCCCGTCCGGGGACGGATTTTATTCCCCTTCACTGTGTGAAGGGGTGGACGCGAAGCGGACGGGGTAGTTTATTAGTGTAAGTGGCTAGTGGTTAGTGTTAGTGGTGTCTGGAATTAGTTCGTAATTGCGCGATTATTCCAGAGAGCAAAGTTCCCCTCTAGAGAGGGGTGGCCGAAGGCCGGGGTGTGGTTCTCTAACCACTAACCACTAACACTAATAATGACAAAACCAACTTCTTGACAATACGCAAAAAATCGATTATAATTGCACCAAATAACAAAAAGGATTATACATGAAAAAAACAAATTATGTTTTATTCCTTGCGGCGTTAATGGCAATTGCCACCGCATGCAAAAAGGAACCAATCCCCGATGTCGCCACATCAAAACAAACACCATCAATGGCACCAACCGACACCATTCCACGCGTTCCCATGGACCCGGGGGAACCCGCCACAATATTGACGGCGGACCAAAGGGCAACTATTACATGGAATTGGCTTGATTGGATTCTTGGTAATATCGCAATAAACAGTGATTCAGTAGAATACTATGCCAATCGCCATAATATTGACCGGATTACATTGATGCCGGATACGACTTCATGGCAATCGAATAACAATGCTTGTACAATGTGGACCCCGTACCATTTTCATTGTGCACGTGATACAATCGGGAAATATTGGGACATATTAGAACAACATGGAAAAACCGTATACGCCGGGAATGCGATAATATACGTAAGCAAGTATAATGGTGCGCATTTACCAAATAACTATGAATTAAATGGTTATGTTCCATTAGGCATGTCATTAGAAGACAGTATTTGGTACACCGACAAGGGTTACCGCGTTATGCGTGGTGATTTTAATTATAAATCTGGCGATACAAAAACACAACATAAATACAAATCACAAATGGACAGCGTTCGTCCCGCACTTTACACACCCCAGATGCGGCAATTTGATACCGCAAAATATAATCGGCGCCGTCAAAACCTGTATAGGGCTAGATAGGTTTCACGTCCAAAATTTAATATTCAAACAAACGCGGGGCTTTTGCCCCGCATACTAACACTAACACTAACACTAACACTAACACTAACCACTACATCACCGTTCCCTGGGCCGGGTAAAAGGTAAGTTGAATTTCACGCCAGGTTTTATATTCTTCACGCGGCAACATGTCCAAGGGTTGGCATGCATTTATTGCATTACGTATCGTATCCAGCACATATGCAAACGCCGGGTCGCGTTCCGCCGCCGATGCCCCTTCGAACCAAACATTTGCAACCGTTCCATTTGTCCGCATCGTTAAATGTGCCACCGCACGAATCCCCGAAATATCGGGCCGCGATGTATCAATCACCCAACAGCGCGTCATTTTGTACCGCAACGCATCAATAATGGAAATCGCCAGCCCCGTATGCAGCGATGTCGTATTTCGATTCACACGAATAACCGTCTTTTTCACAGTTGCCGGTTTATCATCGGGCTTTTCATCCTTGGGCTTATTTTCCTTCTTGTCTTCGGGTTTTTCTTCGGGAATCACGGTCGGCGTTTCGATTTTTTGTTCGGTTTTCACCGCGGCATCTTGTTCCGGTGTTGGCTTTATTTCCGGTTCTTTTACCGGTTCTTTTTCTTCCTTTTTATCCGGCACCGTTGTATTATATAAAACGGATTCTTCGCCGGTAATTTTCACCTGGGACAAATCAATCATCATAATCTGAACCCGGTCGGGCGCAACAAAACGTTCGCGTTCACCAATCACCACGCCCGCAATAAAAACCAGCACCCCCAGCACACAAAGATGCCCCAGGACCGAAAGCCCAATATTTTCAGATGCAAAATGATTGAATCGCACCATATTTTAATTTTCCAATTTTGTCCTAAGGCCAATTTTTTGAAAACCCGCGGTCTTTAACTTTCCCATCACATTCATAACCGCGCCATAGTCCGCACGCCTATCGCCATTTATAACGATGGTTAGGTTCGGATTTTCGCCGCGCATCGCAACCGCACGCGTCACAACTTCGTCCGCCGGCAATTCCACCGTCCCCAAATAATAACGGCCGGCCGAATCGACACTAACCTGCATCGCGTGGTCAGTGCCGGTCAAAACCGTCGTTCCCGCATTCGGTAAATCCAAATCGATCCCGTTCGTCATCATCGGCGTCGTCACCATAAACACGGCAAGCAACACCGTCATAACGTCAATCATTGGCGTCAATGTTATTGTTGCATCCGAAATCCACCGTCTTTTACGCACCATGTTTGTTTTCCCCCAAAGAATCATATAAATCATCGGCGCGTTTGGAAAAAATCTGGTGCGCAATGGCCGCCGGTATCGCCACAATCAACCCCAACGCCGTCGTTCCAAGTGCGATTGCAAGCCCCGGTGCAATAACACCAATACTTACCGATTGATTCGCACCAATCGACGAAAACGAATCCATAACCCCCCAAACCGTTCCAAAAAGTCCAATAAACGGCGAAATATACGCAACCATCGCCAAAAACCAAAGGTTTTTATCAAACGGCCGAATCGCCACATCTGGATTTCCCGTTGGCCTTTGTCGCCGCGCGTGCCGGAAAAGTCGGATTTTTTCCACAATCACCGCCCAAGACAAAACACTAAACACAACCAACACAATCGACGCAATCGCCGTCACAACATCGGTCGTAAACAGTTTCCATAACGAAAAAGAATTCATATTTTTCCCCTTGTTTTTACTATTGTTGAAGCGCGCCCACCAATACATCCGGCAAACACGCCGGGCGACCATTTGCGTCCAAATACGCCGCCGTCCCGGTAAGTATAGCACAAATTTCATCGTTTTTCACGAATTTTTGTTCGACCGCGACCGACGCCGCCCGAACACCCGTCACACGTGTTTCCACCACAAATTCATCACACAAAAACAGCGGCCGCAAATACCGAATTTGCAAATCACGAATGACCAACCCAACATCCCCCGCCACCGGCCGCGCAGCCCGCCCCAGCCAATTCATACGCGCGCGTTCCGCAACTTCAATATACCGCCCATGATACATTATACCCCCGGCATCAGTATCCGCATACGCCACCGAAAATTTAAATTTATGCACGTCCATTTACTTTTCCAACCCCATATGTTTATAACCCGCGTCCGTCACGATTCGCCCACGCGGTGTTCGTTGTATCAACCCCAGTTGCATTAAATACGGTTCGATTACATCTTCGATAGTGTCCGCCGGTTCCGAAAGCGCCGCCGCCAAATTATCAATTCCAACCGGCCCACCCGCATAATGCATTATAATCGCATTGATATATTCACGATCAACCTGGTCCAGGCCATCAGAATCTATATGTAATTGTTCCAATGTTGTCCGTACCACAGATTCTGTAATTACCCGGTTCCCGGTTGCCGCGGCAAAATCACGCGCACGTTTTAACAAACGGTTTGCAATACGCGGCGTTCCACGCGAACTCTTGGCCAATAACAGCGCCCCACCTTCATCAATTTCGGTCCCCAGTATCCCCGCACTGCGCCGAATAATTTTTGCCAAATCATTTGGCGAATAAAAACTTAGCCGCAAATCAATTCCAAACCGATCGCGCAACGGATTCGATAGCAGTCCCGTCCGCGTCGTCGCCCCAACCAAAGTAAACGGGGGCAGGTCGATACGCACACTTTTCGCCGATGGCCCTTCGCCCAGCATAATATCCAACTTAAAATCTTCCATTGCGGAATACAAAACTTCCTCTATCGCCGTGGGCAAGCGGTGAATTTCATCGATAAACAAAACGTCCATCGGTTCCAGTGCGGTAAGTATCGCCGCCAAATCGCCTTGCTTGGTCAGCATCGGCGCCGATGTCGCACGAAAATTCGCACCCAATTCATTTGCAACAATATGGGCAAGCGTTGTTTTCCCCAGTCCCGGCGGCCCATAAAGCAAAACATGGTCCATCGGTTCGCCGCGCGCCCGCGCCCCGGATATAAACACCGACAAATTTTGCTTTAATGATTCATGACCGATAAAGTCCGACAATGTCTTTGGCCGAATCGACACGGCGATTTCATCCGGCACATTTGGATTCATAAAACGGTCATTTATCGCACTTTCCATCGCATTCGCCCATTATAACAACTTGGTATCCGCATTTTCGCGTCCAACATATGCCTTTAAATCATTATACATTTGCCGCAAATCGGCGGGCGCGGAATAATTCTGATTTGCATTTTTGATGCGAATTGTTTCCAAACTTATCTGTGCCTGTTTTTTCAGAACCTGGGTCAAATGTTCCGAAAAATGTTTTGCATCGTCAGATTCTTCGGCCCCTTGAAGCAATAATCCGCGATTCGGTCGCGGCGACAAAAACGCAAAGTCCGACATTGCCACATCGGGCGACACCAACACAAAGCCCGAAATTTCCGGCCGCCGCATCAGCATTTGCAATACATACCACGCACCCAATTGATGCCCGGCAATCCATATCTTGTCGCTATCTTCGTTATGATTCTGAATCCAATCAATCACCGTTGCGATATCCAACATATTATCCGCCGTCGTCCCAAGGGCACCTTCGGAATCACCGACACCGCGATAGTTAAACCGCACAACCGAAAAGCCAATATCCATAAACGCCCGAAACATAGCATAAGAAATCCGGTCATTCATATGACACTTTTGCCGCGGATTTCCAGACAACACCACGGCCAGTGGCGCATCATCATCCGCCGCCTTGTGGTACACAGCGTGCAACTTTCCCATTTCCCCGGATATTATAATATCAACCATAATCCACCTTCTTTTATTTATTACGCCACATTTATAGAACAAACGACTATGAATTTTCAATAAAAATTTTTGCTTTGACACAAATATAAATAATGTTTTAGAATACACCCAAAGGAAGGTTAAAATGAATACATCAAAGTTTAATCTGGTGCCGGTTTTTGGTATACTTGCGGCATCTGCGGCATTTGGCACAACGGAATATATAGAGGAAAATTTTCAAACGGTCTATACCGAAACGCCGGTTCAATCTTATTATGCGTATCCCGACGATCCGAATTTTATTCCTGAATTCGAATTCATGGACGAAGATTACGGATTTGACTATGACGAAAATATCATCGCCGCCCGGGAATTAGAGGAGGCCGCCAACCCCGGCGTTATGTTTGCAACCCGCCCGATGGTTATATGCCGTAATTTTGGCTGCACGCGATTAAACGACAAAATTACCCGCACATTTTTATTTAACAGTCTTGTGAATATGTTCATGATGAACGCACATTCCCGCGTTTATATATGCGAAGCGGACCCGTTTTCGCGCGATTGCTTGCAATCGGGATTGTCTTTTCCGATAAGGGCCGGCATTGCAAACGCACTGGTCAAAATTCCAAAGGCCACAATATCCCAGGTAAATGTTTCAACCGGCCTTTCGCGCGGGACAATCAATATGACCTATGAATTACTGGTAAATGGGGTAAGCCGCGTATGCGAACCAACAATTGTGGACCTTGTTATCCCGAACAATTCATCGGCAATATTGTCAAACCGCGAATTTACATGCAATTTAACCAGTGATGGATTCAGCAATGTGTCACTGCTGTTAAACCTTGATTATATCGATTTGGACTATGGCATTTTGGGTGGTTATTACTCACTTGGAACCCAGGGCCGCGTTAGTGGTGGCGCAACCGGATATGCATTGTTCAAGACCGAATTTACAACCGGCGGTATGCAGTTCCGCGCAATGTATGACGAAAACAACAACTTTATCCAAACGATTCAACCGGGCGAATACGCGGTCGAACCGCTGCGGCGATAGTAATACTTGAAAATCGAACAAAAAACCGCTATGATAAAGCCAAGAATCATGGCGGTTTTTTATGAACAAAACATTATTGATTATTGATGACGACGACACATTGCGCCAAACATTGGCGCGGGGGTTGCGTTCCGCCAATTTTTATGTTTTAACCGCCCCAAATGCCGAAATGGCGAAACAAATCTTGGAACGAATATCCGTTGATGCAATCGTTCTTGACCGTATGATGCCGGACATGGACGGCCTAACATTTCTGAAAAAACTGCGTGCGGCCGGCAATAATACGCCAACAATCATGCTGACCGCGTTGGGCGGCGCGGAAAACGCGATTGATGGCCTGCGCGGTGGGGCGAATGATTACCTGGACAAACCGTTTCAATTACAGGAATTAATCCTGCGCATTGAAAATATGACGCGCTTTGCACCCGAACCCAAACCGGCGCAGGTTGACGGCATACTATTTACCGACAATGAATTCTTTGTGACGGATAAAGACGGCACCCCACGAATACTACAATTATCGACGGAAGAAAAAAAATTACTGCGGGGCCTGACCACGCCAATCGGCAATATTGTGGCGGCGGCACCGATGGTCGCAAAACGCTTGCGCGAAAAAATAAATAATGTATCATTGGGCATGGACATTATAACCATACGCGGTCGTGGTTATAAATTGGTATGTCCAAACCAAGACCGAACACAGGGGGATTAAACATGCGACTGATTCCACGTGGTTTTTTCTGGCGAACAATTCTTTTGATATTGGTTCCGCTTATTTTGGCACTGGCCATCGTTGCCAATGCGTTTTTCGGCAATCATTGGGCGCGGGTGCACGCAACACTTGCGCGAACACTTTCGGTTGAAATTGCAACCATTATGAATTTCATTGATTCTGGTGACACACAAACGGCGGAAAAATTGGCACACGATATGGGGATAAACACTACCGTTGCACCCGAAATTTACCGCCACGCCAAGAACGATAATAATTCGCGTGAAGCGGGCTTGCTTTCACGCGATCTTGCAAAGCGTCTAAACCGCCAAAATGAAATCTATGTTGACCGCGGGCATCGCCTTATCACAATCGATATACCAACCGCGAACGGCGAGATTGCGACATTCGGAACAAGTTTATATCGCGTTTATTCCACCAGTGCAGAGGTATTCGTCCTCTGGCTGATCGGTGCGATTTTAATCGTGTCGGCATTGACGGCACCGTTCTTAATCCTGCATAATCGCAGCATTCGCCGCATTGCACACGCGGCGAATCGTTTCGGGCGGGGCCTTGATTCGCCGGGGTTTCAACCAACCGGGTCAAAGGAAATCCGCGACGCCGCCGCCGCCATGATTACAATGAAGGAACGTCTTGATAGGTATAATCGCACCCGCACCGATATGCTAAATGCGGTAAGCCACGATTTGAAATCGCCACTTGCACGGATGCGCCTGGCAATCGAAACGGATGCGGGTGACAAGACGGCATTACTTACCGACATTGACCGCATGACATCGATGATAAACGGATACCTTTCATTTGCGCGTGGCGAAATGCCGGAAATCGAACAGTCCACCGAAATCCCGCCAATGCTTTTGCGGATTGCGCGCGATTCCGCCCCGGACAAAGAAATCATCACCGAATTTCCCGAAATCCCGGTTCAGTTCTATGCGCGTCCGATGGCACTTGCGCGGGCCTTTGCCAACATAATCGAAAACGCGGCGCGCTATGCAAAGACAAAAATCAAAATGACCGAAGTGGACTCTGCGGATGAAACAACCGTCACAATCGAAGACGACGGCCCCGGCATTCCGGACGACAAAAAGGCCGATGCAATGCGACCGTTTGTCCGCCTGGACGATGCGCGCGGGGCGGATACGGGCGGCACGGGTTTGGGACTTTCCATCGCACAGACGGCAATTGAAAATCACGGTGGCCGCATATTCTTGGAAAACAGCGACCTGGGCGGCCTGCGCGTGCGGGTTACATTACCAATTCAATAAAGAGAGCAAAAAATGAATCTGTATAAATATGTATCTGATAAGTTAAATGAAAAGTTGGGCTTTGTGGCAAAGTTAGAGGTCCCACGCAACCGTGACTTTGGCGATTTTTCAACAAACGCCGCAATGGTGATGGCGAAATCAGCCGGCAAGAATCCGCGTGAAATTGCGAACGAACTTTTGCCTAAAATCAAAGAATTGGATTTTGTGTCCGATGCTTCAATCGCGGGGCCGGGGTTTATCAACCTGAAAATCAAGGACGATTTTTTATGGAACGCGGCGCAAACCGCGGCCGAAATCACACGCACCGCGAAACCAATGACAATCGATATGGACTATGGCGCATATAATGTTGCAAAATCGCTGCACATTGGGCACCTGCGCACATCAATTGTCGGCGACACATTGTATCGACTTGGGCGCGCACTTGGCCACAAAATGATTTCCTATAATCACATGGGCGATTGGGGGCGTTCGATGGGTATGGTTATCGCCTGGATTGAAAGGTTGCACCCCGATTGGCCTTTTTTCCAAGAAAACTTTGACCCAACCGCGGATTATTCGGGATACGCCATGCCGGTCGCAGAGTTAGACACATATTACCCATCGGCCGCGGCACTTGCCAAGACGGATGAAAAATTCATGGAACGCGCACAAATCATAACCGCTGAATTGCAAAACGGACACGCGGGTTACAATGCACTTTACAATGTGTTTATTCCGGTATCACTGCGTTCAATGGACGAAATTATTCAAAAGTTAAATATGTTACCATTTGACAATAACCTTGGCGAACGCAACGCGGCAAAGTACGCGGAACCCGTTGAAAAACTATTACGCGACAAAGATTTATTACAACAAAGCGACGGCGCCGAAATCGTGGTTGTTAAACGCGACGAAGATAAAAAGCCAATGCCGCCGGTGATGTTTCGTAATTCGCGTGGTGCATCAACATACGATGCGACGGATATAATGGCGCTTTATTATCGGAAAATTACGGATAATCCCGACCACATAATTTATTTGACCGACAGCCGCCAATCATTGCACTTTGAACAATTATTCCGGGTGGCAAAGTTACTTGGGATGTTTCCGGAATCCGCATTGGAACACATCGGATACGGAACAATCAACGGCACGGACGGCAAACCTTTCAAGACGCGTGACGGCAACGCCGCAGGGTTAAACGACATTATCGATATGGTGCAAACGGCGGTTCGCGAACGCGTTGCGGAATCAGGCAAGAAACTTGATGATGAAACAATCGATAAAATCGCGCTTGCGGCGTTAAAGTTCAACGATTTGTCGCACGATTTGCGTTCGGATTATATTTTCGAACCATCGCAAATCACTTCGTTTGAGGGGCGCACCGGCCCATACATACTCTATACCGCGGTGCGATTGAATTCTGTCTTGCGCCGCGCCGGGAAATTTGACACACCGAAAACGGCCACAATGGGTACGGACGAAAGGAATTTGGTTATGGAACTTTTGGACTTTGACCGCACAGTGCAATCGGCGTTTGATTCACGCGCAACGGATTTGGTTGCGAACTATGCGTATGATGTGTGCCAGTTGGTAAATACATTCTATCACAATTGCCCAATTTTGCGCGAAGATGTGGACACGGAAACGCGCAATATGCGCCTTGCGCTAATTAAAATTGCGGTTGATGTTTTGGGCAAAACACTGGACCTTATGGGCCTAAAAATCCCGGTGGAAATGTAGGGAAAGTGTTAGTCCGTCACGACCGCGGCGCGGTCATGCCGCGACGGGTGGTTAGTGTAAGTGGGTAGTGGTATCTGGAATTAGTTCGTAATTACACAGTTATTCCAGAATACAAAGTTCCCCTCTGGCCAGAGGGGTCCGACCGAACGGTCGGGGGGTGTCGCCCACTAACACTGACCACTAATTTCCCCTTGCCCGAAAATTCAAAATTTGATAGAATAGGGCAAAAGGGATCCCAGAGAGATGAAAAAAATTCTTTTTTTCCTATTCGCCATTTGCCTATCGGCCCCGTCATTCGCAGACAAATGCGGAAATCAAAGGGTTATAGATGGAACTAATTTGCTTTATTATAATTTCGGCACTAACGAGCTAGGCACCAAAGTTCAATGCGATACAACTAATAACGAAAAATTGATGGTGGGATGTGACGGCCAAATCTATAAATGCAACGGCAAAGAATGGGAACGTGTTTCCAACAACTCTATGACGCCTTGTCCATCGGGTTGGGGCGCAGCAGCATCAAAGCGAATCAGACCAGAAAACACAATTTTAAACCCAACAATCGACGGTGACATATATTTCTTTACGCCGGACCAAAAAATATACGTATTAGAAAACTCTATTTGCAAATATACCAAAACCCAATGCGATAAAGATCAAGCTGCGTGCAAAGAGAGTGGAAGAATACCTATAAATTGTAGTATATGCGCACCTTTTACAATCACTTGTGATGATACAAAGGGTAATGGTTGCCAAATAGATGGCAACGATTGGAAACAGTATGTTGTTAACAATTGCAACGAAATCGGAAAAGGTAGACAACTTACAAAAGATTCACCCATCATAATTAACACCCAAAAAACAAGCAGTCTATGTGATAGTGCCATAAATAAAGCCCACAAAGAGGGAAAATGCATCGAAAATCAGGGCCGTTATGTTGGGGGTTATTATGTCGTTGTTTGCGATAATGACGATTTTATTAAAACCAAGGGAACAAAATATGACGGCATAACCGATGCGAATTGGTCTTATGCAGAAAAAAAATGTCGCGGTAGCGGCGGCGATTTCAATAACGGCAAATGTACTTGTTCCAACACGCAAACCCGTCCAGAGAACGGTGAATGTCTATGCATCAATGGAAACACCAAATACCCAATAGACAACAGTTGCAGTGAAGGTACCGCATGTATTAGTACTGGCGGCGACCCCAGAGATGATGATAGCGGATGCAATTGCCCAGCAGATAAGAACATGCATCCAGTTAAGTTACGCGCTGACTCTGAAATTAAAGTTTGCGAATGCAATAAAGGTTTCCAATATCGTGATCCAATGCGCCGGTGGGAGGGTTGCGTTAAAACAGACGGGACTGTCAACATCGGTGGAACTGTCATTGGAGATGACGATGAATCTATACCACAAGCAACAGTAACGGTTTCTAATTCTACTAAAGGAACCACCACTGATAATAACGGAACATTCTTTTTAGAAAAAGTTCCAAATACAGAATACGTAACATTCTCATTCATCGGCTATGAACCAACAACATGGGCCGCAACCGATTTGCAAAATAACCCGACCGTCAAAATGTATACAAACACCGAAACTTTGAGTGAAGTTACTGTGACCGCAAGCCCGCTAACACAAACCCAATCCGAACAGGTGGCACCAACGGGCACAAAAGAATACGAATGCACCAAGAGCGGTGGCGATAAATATGAAAATGGAAAATGCATATGCGATGCCGATAAACATTTGGTTGAATACAATCCAGATAACGCCCAGGGATACAGTATTTGTAAATGCGTTGCGGGATACAAACGCGACAGCAAGGACAACTGTGTCGATGCTGGGGACTATGAAACGCACGAAGAATTCGATTCTGCCGCGTGGCGCAAGGACACCGAAGACGCATATCGCAATGAATACGACAACGCCCAAAGTTGGGCGAATAAAGGCACAACCGCACTTTCCACACTTATGACGGGCGAGGGCGCAATGATGGCCGCACGTGCAATCGCCGAACAAAAGGCCGACAAAAAGGCCGAAGAACAAATGGCGGAATGGATTAGCAAAATGGGCTGTGAATATGGCAACGGCCAACAGGTTAACCTTGGCAAAGAAGAAACTTTGCCGGTGGGCGATTTGGCAAAATATTACGCGGAATACAAACAATTGGCGGACAAACTAAAGGAAACAAAAACCGCGCTGAACCTGCGTCCCGGAATAGAGAGTGAGGTTTTATACGACCGCGCCGAAACGGGTCTTTATCAATACGCCAACGCCGAACGGCAAAGCGGCGGATTTACATCACTTTCGCGCGCGTTAATGAACCCCGAAGGTGCGGACGCCGAGCAATGGAACGCACAACGCGCCGAAACAAACCGTGATTTATGGGTCGGGGGCACACTTGCCACCGTCGGGCTTGCCGGATCATATATCGCCAACCGCGCAATCAACAAAGACCATGTAAAAAAGTATAAAGAGTTGGAAGAGAAGTTTAGAGAAATTAAAACAATGATTGAAAGACGATATCCAGAAGCGTTTATTTTTACAGAACCAGAAATTCAACAGCAGGAATCGCCAACTATAACGGAAACGGTTGTGCAGGAATCAGAGCCAAGCGTCACAGTAACACCGCAATTGCCGAAATTGAACCCCTTCAAGGATAATTACCTGTTTGATTCTGGTAAGTGGGTATTAAAATCAACACATTCAGCGCTGGATGAATATATAACATATATTGTTGATACATTTAAAGACGAGAAATATTTAAACTCCAAAATATGCATCAATGTGGATGGGTACACAGATTGGATTCCACCGAAACCAGGTTTTGTATCTAATAAAGTTTTGTCAGAGCGACGCGCGCAAGCCGTGTCAGACTATATAAAAACTAAGACTGGGGATATTTCAAACCATATACGTAATATTACACCAACTGGTCATGGCGATGAGCAATGCAACAGAGCAATATATAAAACAGAAGAAGAACTACAAACATGCCGTAGGGTGGAAATAAATATTAGAGATTGTTCGGACTTGTAATACAATCAACTAAAAAACATTTGTGTTTTATAAAAAGGGTGACAGGCATGTAATTCCCATCCGCCTAACGGCGAATGGGCCCTTTTCACTGCGCGCACCACCGTGTGCGCTTGTTCCGAACCTGGCATTGCGATGCAATGCGATGTTCAATCCGTTATACCCACGATAAAATTAAAATCGGCGCACGGCCGATTTGAATTTTATGGTCGGGGCGACAGGAATCGAACCTGCGACCCCTTGCACCCCATGCAAGTACTCTACCAGGCTGAGCTACGCCCCGACGACAGACAGCATGATAATATAAACTTTCACAATTTGCAAACAGATAAATTTTTATTGGCGCGCCACCACTACCCCACCGGCCTTCGCCGGTCCACCCCCTTCGCCAAGCGAAGGGGACTTAAAAAAACCGCCGAAGCGGTTTTCTTTTTATATTATCGCCGATAGTAATATCGCCGTTGCAACAATCCAATCGCCTGTATGCGCACCATGGTGATGATGATGGTGGTGGTGATGGTGCGACACATGAACCGGCGTCGGCACAGGGGTCATATTATGATGCGTCGTATGATGCCCACCATGCCTTGGTGCGCCATGCGTATGTGTCACGAACGGACGTGGCGCATGATGATTTCCGCCGCCGCGATTCGGTGCCGCATTCGCCGATCCGACCGCCAACGCCGCCGCAACTGCCACAGATGTAAGGAATAGATTTGTTTTTTTCATGTTTATCTCCTTTGGTTCAAAATTATTATATAATATAATGATTATAAAAATCAACAATTATTTTTATAAATCAAATTTCATAAACTTTATTGAATTTTCCACTTGCACGAATCGGGAAAAAGTTTCTATATTCACATATCAATTTTACCAAGGGAGGAAACCTTATGATTGTTGGTATTGGCATTGATTTGGTCGAATCCGGACGTTTTCTTGATTGGTCCGCATTCAAAAAGCAACGTATATTTACTAAAAAAGAACTTGAATACGCGGATGCAGATAACGCAAACGCGGAAAAACACCTTGCCAATTTCTGGGCCGCGCGCGAGGCTTGTTTAAAGGCACTTGGCACTGGGTTCGGCGATGATATTGCTTTTTCTGATATATCGGTTGTGCATGACGACAATGGCCAACCCGAAATTATGATTGCCGGTGGCGCACGCAACGCATTAAAGGAACTTGCCGGAATTACGGCGGCGGTTCATCTTTCTATATCGGACCAGGATAATTTTTCTATTGCGATGGTTGTGATTGAAAAACAATAAAACCATTGATGTCAAAGCAAAAAAATACCACGCATTCCTGCGTGGTATTTTTCATTTCCTAAACATTCTTCAATTTGCACGATATGTGACCGTTTCCGTAACACTATATTGACCACCGTCATGAACACTGAAATCGCGGCGCGTTTCATCTACTGGTTCAGGGGCCGCAACATATTCATAACTTTTCGTTACATACTGTGGTTGCGGCGCCGGTACATATACCGGTTCTGGAATATATTGCGGCTGTTCATACACATAAGATTCAGATACATATTCCACATTTGCCGGGTTATCGTATTCCACGACCGTTTCGACATCTTCGCCCATCGCCGGCATCGGCACAGACACAACATTTCCTTCGACAATAACATCAGGCGCGGTAACAGTCGTAACCTCTATTACCGGTTCTTCGGTCACAATTTCCACAACAGGTTCGGTCACTTCCACCAATATCGGTTTATCATCACGCGAAACGCCATACGGGGCCTTGCGCGCCAAGACATCTTCTTCGGATTCTATTACGCGGACATCGGGTTCACCCCCGCGCAAAATATCATCGTTGGGATAGCGCACCTCTATCGGTTTATCCGCCGGTGCCTGTGCAACAATCGGGGCGGGTTCCGGTTCGACCCATACGGGTTTGTCCGGTTCATAAACATCAACCGGTGTCGGTGCCACAACAGGCACATCGGGTTCCGTATGTAAATTCACAGGTTCATCGGGTTCAACCACTTCAACCTTTTCACCAAGCCCAAGGAAAGGCACGGTTCCACCGTTCTTTTTCTGGTACAACCAAAGCGTGAAAATCGAAAGCGCAATCAACAAAATCAACAGAAAATAATACCCAACCCCCGAACGCTTTGTCCCGACCGGCCGTAGTTTTTCATCATGTTGAATTGGCGACATTGGTCTTGTTTCTTCTTTTGGCATTTTTGGAACCTCCACTGGTGAAAAAGGACGCTCTGGCGCGCCGAGCCCCTGGTTATCATACTGCGCGGTGCTTGCTTGGCCCGTCGTATCAACATCGGTCGGCACAGATTCGTCCACAGTTTTTATTGTGTCAATCACAGGTTCGACGCGTTCATCTTCTTTATCCGCCTTATTTTCTTGCGTTTCCGTTTCGCCCCATGATTCATCAAACTTTTTTTCCGTAAATTCCGGCGCATTATCAGCATAACCCCCGAAATTCATATGACCAAAATTATCTTCAAATTCGGACTTTGCCGTATCATCCGGTTCATCACGCGATTCTGTTGCAGATTCTTCGCGCTTTTCTTCGGGCGCAGAATGTTCATTAGATTTTTCTTCACGGTCATATTTATAATCATCCGTTTCTTCTTCATTCGCGCGCGTTTTCTCTACAGATTTATCTTCTTTATCAGAATCATAACGGCTTTCGCGAAGTTTTTCCTTGTATTCTTTTTTATAATCATTCGCGCTTTCATTATCATCGTCATCATCGGCGCGAACCGTGTCATATTCATCTTTCTTCTTTTTATCAGCCGAATAGTCATCATCAGTATCAATATCCGTCCGCGGCAATGCATCATCATCTGAATCATCTTCGTCATCGTTTTCGCCCGGGAACCCAAAGGCCGCATCATTTCTATCGCCATCATCATGAACCGTTTCCGGCTTTGGTTCATCGTCCATCGCGGCATACGGCGACAGCGGTCGTTTTAACTCTGGCATATGTGCCGGTTTAATATCACCAAAATCAACCGGTTTGAAAGCGATTTCATCATCCAGAATTTCCGGATCTTTGTCCAACAGTGGTTCTACTTCGTCTGATTTTTTCGGCATATCTGTATCCTCTGGCTCTTTCAATTCTGGGTCAACATCTTCATCTATCTCATCCGTCACAGGCATTTTTGCGACATCATTTTTTTTCACCCTTGCATCGACAACGCGATGCGGAGTATCCGCATCCAAATCAACCGTCGGCCGCCGCAAAGCAAGCAATGCCAGGGCGGCATTTGCGTCTTCGGTCGCAATCTCTATACGGCGGCGAGCATTTTCAAGTCGCTTTTCAGCGCGCAACAATTTATCTTCGGTGGATTCAATATGTGCCTCGGTCCGCAGAATCTTGGATGCCAATTGCTTACTCGGTTCACGCCCAACATAAGATTTTTGCCGTGCAAGCCGATTTCGAAAATTACGCATACGATCGTTCATACTTTTTATTGCATGCTCGGTCTTGTCCATCGTAATTTGTGCCTGGGCAATTTCGTCTTGGGCATTAGTAAGGCGCACAGTCGCCGCACGCCGCACCGCCGCATCACGAAAGTCAATCAAATCCGCAAGTGCCGCATTCAAATCGCCATGATTTTCATACGCATCTATCAAATCTTCGTAAACATCAATTCCGCTGTATTCGATATCAAGTTTTTGATATTTATTGTCGCGCTTTGGCCGAATCAGTTCCAAATCAATATTATAAACATTTTGCAACAAATCGTCCCAGCGCCGCGTTCCATCAGACCGCACAACCAACAAAACATTAGGTTTATATTCATCAATCGTTTCATCAACAACGAACACCAACTTATTATTATCATCATACCACACGCGCAAGACATTCCCCGCGATATCATATTCCTTTGGCTGTAAATTTCGAAACATCGTATTCTCTCCTGGCATTGTATGTCCCCTGGCAAATTATTTCTTCTTTGGCGGTGTGAACTGATATGCCTGTTTACAGTGTTCATAACAATACGGTTTTCCAACAAACACCTGATGTCCACAGAAATGAAAACCCTCGGAATCTGGATCACCAATCGGCCAACGACATTGATTTGGCTTAAGGTTTGCCATTTCCAGTGCGTGTTGCACCATGCGTTGATGTACGGAAATTCCCTTACTGCCAGCGATGGCATGACCAACGGTCTTTTTTGGTGCGGGTTTTGCAACCGGTGTCGGTTTTTCCTTTGGTGCAGCCCTTACTGGTTTTGGTGCCGGTGCCGGTTTCCTGGCCGCCTTTACCGCCACAGGTTTCTTTTCAACCTTTTTGGATGCCACCTTTGCCTTTTTAATCTCTGTCTTTTTTACAGGCTTTGCATCCGAATCGGCCGCCCTGGCATTCCAACCCATACGGTGCAATTTGCCCACAATCGCGTTTTTCGAAAGCCCCAATTTTTTACCAATTTCCGCGGTCGACAAACCCTTGCCCACCAAGGCCTTTAACTTTTTTAAAACATTACTATCCCACGCTTTGCTCATTTTATTTTAACCTTACGCCTATATTTATGATATCATATACTAACACAAAACCGATTCGAAACGCAAGGGGGAAATAATGTTTTTATATATATTTTGGTCTTTTTTTGCTGTTTTAATTCTTATGGCGCTTGGGCTTACCTATAAAATCGCGCAAACCGATATGCGCCGGCGGATTATCCCGGACGGATACCTGTTTCCATTGCTAATAATCGGGGTAATTGTCACGACATTTTATCCATGGCCGGTTCAAATCGAATCGGGTGCGGTCGGAATGGCATTTGGGTATATGCTTGCGGCCGTGGTCGGAATTATATTCGACAAGATTTTAACCCGTAAAAATCCAAAGGCCGAAAGCCCAATCGGCATGGGCGACATAAAACTAATCAGCGTCGGCGGCCTTTGGTGTGGTCCAACGGGTTTGGCGATTGCGTTGGTGCTGGCGTGTGCATTTGGTGCAACATGGGCGTACCGCAAGAAACAAAAATTTATACCATTTGCGCCTTTTTTTGTAATCGGTGGATTTTTATCTTTGATTACAATCACGTTTTTGATATAATATATGACATAGGTCGAACGAGAGAATGAAAAAAACCAATTGTTTGTTTACACTGTGGGTCGCGGCGTTATGCGCCGGCACGCACGCGTACGCGGTTGGCACGGCACCGGCGATACTGTCAAACTATGGCGAAATTCAATCTGTAAAGAATTATTCATCCAATCCATTTTGGAATAAAAACAGCCCATATAACCAAAACTTTCCAAAGCCAATTTATGCCACCGGTGCGGATTTGAATACCGGTGATTGTAATCGCGTGGTGGAAAATTTGGTCACATCATATTGCGCCGAACATAATTATTGTCGGAACTTACGTATATCAGATGTTCGCCCAACAATAATGGTGCAACTATCGCAATTACCGGGACATAATTTTGCAACATCTTGCGGTGGATATATCGATTCCGCGTTCGACAAATTTCAAAAAGAATACGGCAATGTGTCCACGGTGAATTTGCCAAAACCGGCATCGCAACCAACAAACATTGAAATTACAAATCCGTTTGCACCAAAACAAACGGCGGCACAAAAGGCTGTTGCCGACCGCACCACGGAACTTGAAAAATTACAGTCAATAACAACGCCCACCGCCGGTGTGCACGCGGAATATTTCCCAAAAACAACGGCGGATTTATCGTTCACCGACCGCCTTGCTAACACCGCCGCTGGATACGAACAATATAAAGATATGCCGTCATACAAAAAACCAAATTTTCTTGGCGAAGACGAGGCATTTTTTGAACGACTAAAGAATCAAAATTTCGAAGAATACTGCAACCGCCGCCCAGAAAACGCAGAATGCGTAAAGTGGTATTGTGAACAACACCCAGATGACGAAAAGTGTAAGAAAACCACACCGGCCCAACAAACCGATCCAAATCAGGTGGTCATTCCACCAACCGGTTGCCCGGAAATCGCCGACCAACGTGACCCAAAAACATGCCAATGTTATAAATCTGATTTTATGGACTCGGCTGATTGCAAATGCCGCGGCGAATCAAAATGGGACGCATCCAAAAAGAAATGCGTATGTCCAATAACGGACACTTCTAATTTAAGCATCAACGAATGGGGTTACACCACAACAATGTGTGATTGCCGCTATAACCAAATACATAACAAATACAACCCCGCCAAAGGCATGTGCGAAGAAGACACTACGACACCACCAGATAACAAAAAATACGTTATCATGCAATGTCGATCCAAAAACTCCACAATGCCCAACGTTGGTATGGTTTTCGACAAAGGGACAAATTTTCATAGCAGCCCATTTGATTGTGCTAACAATGATAGTAACGAAAATTTATTAAAGGCGTGTTTTACAGCGTGTGTTGCATGTAATAGATCTGGACTATTAAACACAGGTTTTTTAAATACAGCAACAGGTCTTGATTTCTGTACGGGTTGGAGTCCAAGTTGTGGCGATGGGAACCTAGCAAATATATACACATTTAATGAAAATACTCACACAAAGGTTATACCAACCAAACAATACACAACCAGTGAAAAAAATAACATTGTTGCAAAAATTAATGCTAACAAAAATTCTACTTACTGTTGCGACCCGAAACGTAATTGGTGGATTTATGCATTCGAAATAAATGCGGATGGCGATTATGTCGTAACAGATCGAATAAAACTTAACTCAAGCGGTTGCACATCATCTCATTAATTTGTTACACATCTTGTAATGATGAAAACGAGACGCAATTATAATATAGAAAAAATATGAATATATTAAAATCTTTTTTCTTCTTTCTCCTCCCCCTTTCTGCGTTTGCGGCGGGCGGCGGGGTTACACAGACCACCGAATTGCTGAACGCGAATGCGCCGGCAAATACGACATGTGTGCGTAATGCCTTTGTGAACGCGCTTTATGAAAATGCGGATAAAATTGATGAAAACGCACCGGAATCCGCGGTTAAACAATGGATTTATGACACAATTCAATCCGCGGAAACATTGGGCGAGGTTTTGGCATGTCCCGAAATTATCGATGCGGATGAAAATGAAACGATTCGTTTTTTGCCGATACAATATACCTTTCCAAACGGCCGCGAAATTGTTGTAAATTATGAAACACAACCCAAGGTTTTGGAACAACGTTTTATGTTAGCGACCAAAACGGAACTGCCGACAACTGATCCGAATCCGGAAATTTCTGAATTCGACGAAACTGCAACATGGACAAACACCGAACCCGCATGGTATGGAATTATGGTCGTTCAATCCGGCGCATTGGACAACTTTGTCGGCCCCGATAAAAACAATACTGTTTCGATGGAATACATTGATAAAAACATCAATGCCCTTTACCCGCGCGACATGGACGGCATGTGTTCAACCCGTTCCGGTATGACCGCGAAGATGCGGGAATCCATGGTGCATCGGGTTATGCACGAACACACCGCAAAGCATGACGACGATAAAAATAATTATTATATCGCCGGCGACATAAATTTGCGTTGGATATCGTTTGCGGAAATCGCATTGGATATCGCATTGACGGTCGTCAGTTTCGGTGCCACCGCATACGCCGAAGGCGCCGTAAAAATGGCGCGCGCAACAAAGATTATCGGCAAAATCGGCAAGAATATGAAAGCCCTTACGAAAATCGAAAATGTTCAAAAATATATTCGTGAATCACTGAAAGTTGCGCGGTTAACCAAAGAAATCGACAACATGAACGACATGGCAAAAACAATTCGCACAATTGACAACCTTGAAAAGGCGTTGGCAAAAACAACCAAGGGTTCCGCAAAATATGAAAAACTTGCTAAACAATTAGACGCCGCCCGAAAATTAAAGGCCAACAATATGTGGAAACTGGGGCGCGCGGGCGATGGCGTTGATAAAGTCGAAGACCTTGAAAAATTTGAAAAAATGATAGCAGAAAACCGCAAACTGATTGGTGAAACCGAAAAAACAATGTCCGACATGGCGCGCGCCGATAAAAATGTTGCGGAATATGTGAAACAATTTGATGAACTTAAAAAAGTGACAAAATATGTGCGTGAACTTAAAACATTCAAAAAGGCCCGCACCGGAAATATGGTAAGTCGCGCATGGCAAGGATTAAAAAACACCGGAAAAAGCATAAAGACCGCAAACACCGGTGGCAAAATGCTTGATAACGCCGCCAAGGTCGCCCGCCAAGGCGCAAAATCGGGCAGGGCGCGCGATTGGCTGTTTCATTCAACAATGCGTAACGCCGGCCGCGTCGCAAAAATCGGCGAAGAATTTGCCGTGTTGCATTTCGTGCTTGGGATTCTTGGCGATTTTTATGATTGGACCAACACTGAAAACGATGAATTCACAAACGGAATAAATATGAAGCCGCTGTTGCTGCTGTCCGCCGACGATATCGAAGGCCAAGATAATATCGTGAACTATGGCATGTGGCTAATGTGGTCGGGCGATTCGGCGGTTGCCGAAGACGATGATGCCGCGTATTTGCAAGCGATGGATTTCGCACAAAAATTTTATCAAGACCTGGTCGAAACCCAGGAATCTGAAAACCGCCACGCGTGCGATGTTGATATCTATGTCGTTCGCCCAATTATCCGCAACCCCGGCCGCGAAAGCCAATCGCTGTATTGGTTATTTATGAATGATATTCCTTGGTCAACGGCAAGATAAAAAAATCTAACATTCCATTTTGACTAGATAATTACGCACGAAGTATGGGAAAATTTGCATAACATCAAAAAAACTTATTGCGTTTTTTATCACTTTTGTTTAGCATAAGCATGTGGATGCAAAAGGAGGCCAAAATGAAAAAAATCATCATTAGTTTTGTCATCATATTATCTACCGCAATTTCCGCCCACGCGTACCAGGTTTTATCTTCACGTGAACTGGGCAAGGGCGACGCGCGTAATCAAAATGTTGTCGTCAAATGCACAACTGAAATGGGGAAAATATCGAATCAAACATGTTCACTGCGCCGGTATGTAAAATGCAACGGCACCGGCATCAAGAAAAAATGCAGTGGGTGGCAGGGCTGGCGCGATTTGCGCAACCCGGAAAAACAATTTTCTGATTGGAAAACCGCCGCAAATGAATGTTGCCGGACGATGGGATTGCGATAAAAAAACGAAACAATATAAAAAAAATCATCGCGCACTTTCGTGCGCGATGATAACTTTTGGTGGATGAGACTGGACTCGAACCAGCGACCCCCACGATGTGAACGTGATGCTCTAACCAACTGAGCTACTCATCCAAAGTGGTGGGGATAGTGGGACTTGAACCCACACGGTCGCAATGACCAAAGGATTTTAAGTCCTCAGCGTCTACCATTCCGCCATATCCCCGGACCATTGATTTTAATCATGCGGCGCCGGGCGCCGCGCGATAACAAAAATTGGTGGTGGAGCTGATGGGACTCAAACCCACGACCTCTACGATGCGAACGTAGCGCTCTATCAACTGAGCTACAACCCCAAAACTCTCAAACTCGTGGTGGGCATAAGAAGACTCGAACTTCCAAGGGTCGCCCCACTAGTACCTGAAACTAGCGCGTCTACCAGTTCCGCCATATGCCCAATCGCGCCCACACTATACACCACTTTTGCGCACTTTGCAACAAGAAAATGAAAAAGTGTAAGTGGTAAGTGTTAGTAATTTCTGGAATAAACCCATAATCACGAAATGATTCCAGATACTACTAACCACTAGCACTCCCCACTTACACTTACTCTTGACCCAATTTTGGATTTTTGATAAAATTGTCGCAGAGATGAATAAAATTCTGATTTTGTGCGCAATAATTGGGCTTGTTCCCGGCGCGCCCGCGTATTCCGCGGTGCGTGACGCTTCGTCAGTTGCACGCACAACCGGCACAGCCACCGCACGTACTACCGCCACACCACGCACAACCGCACCACAAAATTCCGCACCAAACGCACGCGCCACACGCAATACCACCGCACGCGCCGGCACACTTGGTGTAAATGGCGCACCACGCACCGCGCGCAATACCCGAACCCGCGTCATTAGCACCGAAACCCAAACAAACCCGCGACGCACGGTACAAATAGGTCGTGCCACAATCGCCGGCACCCCAAGTGCCGATATTATGGAAACCCGCACCGGTGCGGAATACGCGCGTTGCAAAACCGCATACTTTCAATGCATGGACCAATTTTGCCAATTAAAAAATGACGACTATCGACGCTGCTCGTGCAGTTCGCGAATTTACGATTTAATGTCCACGCGCCAAAATATAATCGACACAAATAACAAAATCACAGAATTCACCGAAAATCTTGATGCGGTCGGCCTTAGCGCGGCCCAGGCAACGGCGATGCACACCGCGTCCGACGGCGAAAACGCGCTTGCCGCGGACACATCCGCGTCCAAGGCATTACTTACCGCCATCATGAATTCCATACGCGGCGGTGACACAACCGTCGGTGGTGCAATGTCCGATTTGAACAGTATAAACCTGTCGTTCGACACGGTGAATATGTTTGGCCTTACCGACACAGCCCAGGTTATCGCATCATACAACGGCACGGAACTTTATAACGCGGTCTATCCATCGTGCCGCAATATTGTCGCCACCGATTGCAACAATGCATCACTGCAACGCGCGGTGACGGCATACCTTATGGCCATTGAACAAGATTGCAATACCGTGCAAACCGCACTTGAATCAAAACAAAAAGATTTACGCGCCGCCGTGCGCGAAAGCGGGGCGATGTTGGACCTTGCACGCATTGAAAACCGCAACAAACACAATTCGGATAATATGGCAACCTGTATCGGGAATGTAGAGGCCGCCGTCCTTAGCGAGGAAGTTTGCGGTGCAAATTACCATAAATGTCTTGATAACGGCGAATTCATTGATGTGACGACCGGCGCGCCAATTGCCGGCGTGGCACGATTCTATGAATTGCAAGACATATTAAAATTCAACCCGAACAAAGATAATATCGATCAAAAATTGGCACAAAATCCCGACAATCGTAATTTTGTTAAAAACTTTGAAAGCAAAACAAAAAAATTTGCGGAACCCGCACTTGATAAATGCACCGAAATCGCGGATACGGTTTGGGCGGAATACCTGGACAAGGCACTGCTTGATATATACTATGCCCAAAAGTCCAAGGTTCAAACGATTAAAACCGGGTGTCTTGATTTAATATCGCAATGCTATGCGGATCGCGAAACGGCGATAACCGCGGCAATGGCGGAACTTATCGACGGGACAACCGAAATATCACTTTTGCCGGATAAAATCGTCCTTACCCGCGAAATGTGCGGTAATTATATTGATTCTTGCAACAATATGTTTGATAACACCAATATAATTGCGGAATATGTTGACCACCAAACCGATACCGATACAACCGCCGCGTGTCGCGCCGTGGTGCAACAATGCTTTGACAGTTTCGGCGGTGCGAACTATGAAAACTTTTATTATCCCGGCAGTGGCCTGTTTCAGTCAGGCGTGGTTGATGATTTAGTATCAAACCACAATACCCCGGAAACGGGAAAACGCATATCGGCACTTGATTGGTTCACGCTTTATGAATATGACGTAACCGGCGAACGAAAACCGGGCTATGTTTCCAAATGCGCACAACGCATTGCCGAAATCCCAAGTTGCGCCGACAAGGTTGAATTGGTGTTCGGCGGCCTGGATGCAATAATTGCAGATCGCGGCATGGATGGATATGGGCAATATATATATACCAAACCCACACATTCCGGGCTTGATGCATACGGATATGGTTGGGCAAAACTGGATGATGGTATAACCACAATTCCGTGGGATGCCCCAAATTATAAATTCAAAAATCGTCGCCTGCGCCCGACCGGTGTTGCGACCGAGGTTTATAACCAGATTATCGACAACCTGATTACCCAATGCATGAACGTCGAAGGCAAATTCATTGAAGCACAGTTTGTGGATCATGACTTTTATAACAATCCCTATCATCTTTGTAACATAATATGGCCAGATAATTTGCTTGATTTATTAAATAATCACTATGGTATATTATCTAATCATAAAGAAAACATATGTATTAAAGATTATGAATTACAAATAGACACAAATGCGTGGGGCATATGTTCATGTTGGGAAAATGGGGGCAGACGTAGTAAAAACGGTCTTATTAACAAATGTTCCCCTGTCATAGCACTTGACGATAACGATCCGGACGACGCCCCTTGTGCTGAATCACCAATAACTGCTTTATGTTCAGACAACAGACCGTGCAATCCTAGCAGTATCGCATTTGACGAATATTGCACATCAACAGTAAATAGTACCACAAATCAGGTCTGCCCAATGGGAACCCAAAATTCAAACTGCACCGTTCCAGACGGCGTACCCGCCGGCATTACGCAATAAAAACCGACGCATCCACCGATTTTACAAACACCAAGCCAGGGCAAAGCCCTGGCGCAGTCTCGGCGTAGCGAATTCGTCACCGCAAGCGGTGACGTGATGAAAGCGAAGACGGATGGCCATTTACACTTTCCGCTATTATTTTACTTGCCGCGCCTTCGGGACGAACCCACATATTATCCGCCGCACGCAATTCGGAAATAATCTTTTCACGTGCGCCCGGGACGGTCATTTTATCGAACGCATGCACGATATTTTTTGCCGTTGCTTTTTCGCCCAAAAATTCCGGGTACACCGTGCGATTTAACAAGATATTTACCAGCGACGCCCATCGCACACGTATCAGCAAATGTCCAATCCATGTCGTGACCCTGTTCATTTTATAAACCACAATCGCCGGCACATGCAACATGGCAAGTTCCGCGGACACCGTTCCACTTGCCACCACCGCAACATATGTCCGCCGATAAAGGTCATATCGCGCCGCCGCCGGTATGATTTCAGGCCGAACATTCCAATTTGCCACCACCGATTTCACATATTCCGCGGTTGTTTCGACAACCGGAATCGCAAATTTATATTCGCCTGCATTTGGGATTTTTTCGATAAATTCACGAAATACCGGCAATAAACGTTTGACTTCGCCCATGCGACTTCCGGGAACCAGGGTTATAATTTTTTCATCCGCCGCACGTGGTTTATCGCCCCCAATCAGCCCTTCGGCAATTGGATGCCCAACCGCAATCGTATCCAAACCATATTTGGTGAAATATGGCACTTCGAAATCAAAAAACGCATACAGTTTATCAAAAATCCGCGCATATTTTTTCGCACGCCCCGGACGCCAGGCCCAAACCTGGGGCGCGACAACATGATGAAACCGCAGGCCCCGCGCAATCATTTCGCGTGCATGCGCACTTTTGCGCAATTTTTTTATCACCGAACGCGCAAAGCCCGGCGAATCAATTGTTAAAACAACATCCGGTGCATATTTAATAATCGCATCGACGGTCTGATTTATACGCCGCGAAAGTGTGCGCGCGTGCGCCAAAACCTCTATAACACCCATAACCGACAAGTCAGACATTGGGAAAATGGATTTCAATCCACACGCCGTCATTTCCGCACCACCAATACCGGCAAATTCCGCGTTACGCATTTGTCGCATTATGCGCGCCCCCAATGCATCACCCGACACTTCGCCCGCAATGATAAAGATTTTTTTATTCGGCATTTCCGGTCGTTCCAATTCCGCGTTTTGAACGGTTTTCTATGAAATCAATCGCATCCATCGCGTATTTATTGTTTTTTACTTCCTTGCGCACGCGGGCCAAGCGTTCTGCAACCGTGCCACCCGTTTCACGAAACACCGCCGAATAAACGGAATGAATCGCATGCATATCTTCGTTCGTGAACCCATGCCGCATCAGTCCCACACGATTTATCGTTCGATACGTTGCACGCGGCCCATCGTATATTGCATAGGGCAAAATATCATTTGGCACGCCCGACATTCCACCAATAAACGCGTTGCGCCCGATGCGCGCAAATTGCAAAACCATAACGCCACCGGACAAAATTGCGAAATCTTCAATTTCAACATGACCGGCAACCTGGACCAGGTTAGACATAACCACACTGTTTCCCACCTTGCAATCATGGCCGACATGGGCGTTCACCATAATTTGACAATCGTCCCCAATAACCGTTCCATCCGACGCCGGCGTTCCCGAATGAATTGTCACATATTCACGAATTTTGCAACGCTTTCCAATACGCAAGCCCGTCATTGCGGATTCATCTTGCCATTTTAAATCCTGGCTCATGACGCCAAGAACCGCAAAAGGATAAATAATTGAATCATCGCCAATACTGGTTTTGCCACCCAAAACCACATGCGACACCAATTCAACCCGATCGCCCAACACGACATCGGAACCGACAATACAAAACGGCCCAATTTTACAGTCCGCGCCAATCTTTGCGCCCGGCTGTATAACCGCACTTGGATGTATTTCTGTCATATAATCACCCCATATTTTATATGGATAATACCGCACACACAGAAATTTTGTTATTCAGTAAATATAACGAATTATAACAAGAATCGCGCATCGGGGCGAACATCTTCGGAATTCAAAACCGCAATCCAAAACAACCCAAGCGCACTTATCGTCGGCACATCAATCAAAATTCCAAACATTATGACCGCAAGTCCCATCATTTTGCCACGCACACTGTCCGCGACAGATTCACGATGCCAAACCGACATTGCAAACAAAACAAACGCCATAAACGCGGTCGCAATGAAAATCGGCACCGCTTCGGTAAGTAAAAATAACACCAAACACAGCGCGGTTCCAAATCGAACAAGCCATTTAAGTTTAACAAACGCACTTTTATGAATACGTCCACGCGCCGGCACAATATCCGTTGCGACCGCCGCGGCAATCAGTATCCCCGTCATCATAATCCCGATTAAATGTATCGGGGTCAGGTTCCCAAGTTGCCCAAACCTAAAAAATTCCGGTTGCATCAACAGTGCGATTGTTGCCACAAACATCAACGCCGACATGCACAAAACCCCACGCAATCGCCATGCCCGCGTGCGCCCAATCAAAAGCCCGGCGCAAACGGCACCAACCTGTAAAATCGGCCCCCACCAATTTAGTGTATCACTAAATCCCACCGGCACCATCAAAAGCAAGAATAGGGCTACATTTACCCACCAACGGCGACGCATACCGGCGCGGGCACTTCCATACCATATTGGCAACGGCACCGCGCGCGTTTTCGTTCCAATAAAGACGCACGAAACAAACAAAATTCCCGCCGTCACCCACGGCAAAAGCGACACCCCATCACGCAAAACATCATAATTTCCGCCCATAAAAACAATCCAAAGCGCGACCATAATAATGCACCAAAACGCAATCCGTTCCGGATTTACAAAACCCGCAAAGCCCAACTTTTTACCATAAAAACGCCCAAACAAATATATGGCCACAAACAAAGGCACGCACAACACCGCATTCCAAAAGAACGCCGGCCCAACAATGGCCGCATTATTAAACGCACTTATTGCACTATTCACAACCATATTATCTTGAAACATAAACTTGCCTTTTGATTTGAAAAGATTATTATACATATATGACTAAAAAACAAGGTTTTTTTACCATAATGGGCGGACGCGTTAAAATACAATCCGGCACATATAACCCGACATCTGATGCGGTATGGCTTGCCGCGTTTGTGGATACGCACCCAAAAACGGTTTTGGATGTTGGCACGGGAACCGGCGCGGTTGCGCTTTGCCTTATGGCACGAATTGGCGGAATCGACATGACCGCAATCGATGTGTCTGATGAAATGTTGGCGGCGGCGCGGAAAAATTTTGAATTGAATGGCAAAACCGCCGAATTCGTAAATGCCGATATATTATCGTGGAAAACGAACAAGACCTTTGATTTGGTTATAACAAATCCGCCTTACTTTCGCGGTATGCCCGCGGCGCACAATGCGCACCACAATGCCGATTTAACCCTTTGGACACGCAAATGTATCGCACGCACGCGTCCGAATGGCACATTTGCAACAATTGTCGATAGCGCCACCGCCGCGACCGTCATCGCCGAAATGTCCGCACATTGCGGTGACATAAAAATCCTGCCCCTATTCAGCAATAAAAACACCGCCGAACGGGTTTTACTGTCCGCACGTGTTGGTCGCGCACCGCACACGACAATCTTTTCAGGACTACCCATGAATTGCGATGCCGTTTTGCGCGATGGATGCGCCGTCAAAGATACGATATCCGCGGGTCAAATGTGATTCCTTGACTATTACAGATTATTGCACTATGCTATACCCGTTATGATAAACTTTATAACACGATATTTTACATCCCTTTGGGCGTTCATAACCGCACCTTTCCGGGCAATATGGCGCATCATCACGCGAATTTTCCCACCGCGCGAATTTACCGTTATGGACACGCCCCGCGGGAATGTTTACACTTTTCAACAGAGCAGTTTTTGGCGTTTCACAAAATTCTGCGGAAAAATCGGCCTTTTTGTATGGGCGACATGGTCAACATACGTGTTTTTATATCATCGCCCGATGCTGCAAACCCGCACGATTCAACTGGAAAATATGAAGCAAAAATACGCCCACCATATGATTGACCTTGGGAAATACCTTGAAAAATACAATGAACTTACCAAGAATGTAAATGTTATCGACGATAAATTACTCAAAGACACAAAACTAACCACCGAAGAAAAAGAGGCACTTGTCAACGAACGCCTTAAAACATGGGGTGAATTGGACTTTTTGAAAACGCGCGTGACCGAAATGTTCACGGACGAAGATTACGCGCCCGAATATACCAAGGTTTCCGATTTGGCGGTTGAATACGAATTGACACTTGCGGAAAACATTGAAATTAAAAAGCGCGACATTGAATTACTTGAAACCGTGGCCAAGGTTATTGATGCCGACAACAAAATTGTTGACGCGGTGTCAAAACTTGCGGGGGATCGGGTGGCGGAATTGCGCGATGAATTGCGCCATATAAATGGAACACTTGCGACACTCGGGTTATCTGAGGCGACACTTGTTAAAAATGCGAATCGGTTTTCAAATCAATTTGTTGGCGCGGTATTTAATCCACTGGAAATCGATAAAGAATTGGACGAAAAATACCAGAAATTGGCGGACAACATCACCCTTTGGAACGGCCTTAGCAAACTTAAAAAGGCGTTACCACTTGGTGCACCGATCAAGGATGTTCGTATAACATCGAAATATGGCCGGCGCAAGGACCCATTTACCGGCGAACAGAAACAGCACAAAGGTATCGATTTTGCCGGCAAAATTGGCACAGAACTTATGGCGGTGGCACCGGGGCGCGTAATATCTGCGGGCGAACGCGTTGGATACGGCACAACGGTTGAAATCGACCACGGACTTGGGTTCACGACATTATACGCGCACCTGTCGAAAGTCGCGGTTTCGCGCGGCGATTGGGTGCGACCGGGAACAATTGTTGGACTTGGGGGCTCTTCGGGGCGGTCAACGGGTCCACACTTGCACTATGAAATACGGTACAAGGGAAATCCATTTGACCCCGAAAAATTCGTAAAGGAATAAAAATGTTGGCATTTACAAACGCAGATGAAAAGACTTCACCGACCATAATTGGCGCGGGATGCAAACTGACCGGCGATATCAAAACCGACCACAGTGTCCAAATCCACGGCCATATTGTTGGCGATGTCACGGCGGATACAATTGTTATCGGTCGTGGCGGCGTGGTCGAAGGAAAAATTCAGGCAACAAACCTGTTTTTGCATGGAACGCTAAACGGTCCGGCGACGGTTGATATTGCAAATGTGTTTAGTCATGCACAAATGATTGGCACATTGTCGTATCGAACATTAAATATAACCGCCAATACGGGACTTGAATGCAAATTGGCAAAGCGCAAGGATAAATAACATGAACAAAAGCATAAAAAAGGTGTTTATTGCCGCCGATCACCGCGGGGTAGGGCTGAAACTCTATTTAATCGAAATGCTAAGCGCATTGGGGTACAATATGGTAAATCTTGGCACGGACGATTTGAATACGCCGGTGGATTTTCCGGACGTGGCAAAAACACTTGCCGATGCGATGTTAAAAGAGCCGGAAACACGCGGGATTTTGGTATGTGGCACGGGTGCGGGCGTTCAAATTGCGGCAAACCGCTATCGCCATATTCGCGCATCACGTTGCGACAGACCGGACCAGGCCCGCGATGATAGATTTCACGACGATATAAATGTTTTGGCACTTGGGTCGGACGATATTGATATAGAAATGGCGTTCCTTTGCGCAAGGGCCTTCCTTGAAAGCCCATTCGACGATTGCGAAAAACGCCGCCGCAGAATTGAAAAAATATCGTAGTATAAGTAAAAAACCGCCCAAATGGGCGGTTTCACTAACCACTTACACTAACACTTATCACTATTTCTTCACCACAAAATTCACCAATTTCTTTGGTACAACAATGGTTTTGATTATTTCCGCACCATTCAGTTTTGTGACCACCGTATCGCGCGCAATTTGCGCCAAATCCCCATCGGTCGCGTTCAAATCGGCAACGAATTCGCCGACACGCTTGCCATTTATGGTTATCGCAAAGGTCGCGGTCGTCTGCACCAACTTTGACGCATCAAATGTCGGCCACGGTTCAAAGACAAGCATTTCGCCGTGCCCCAATTTTTCCCACATTTCTTCGGTTAAATGCGGTGCAAAGGGATTTAACACCTGAATCAAAACCTCATACGCACGCCGCGGCATTGGTGCGCCCGAAAACGCGTTCAAAAATTCCATCATCGCCGATATTGCGGTATTAAATTTCATGCCGTCCAACCGTTCGGTCACATCGGCCACCAGGCGATTTATCAGAATTTCTTGTTCCGCCGTTGGGGCGTCGTCGGTTAGATTATCAAACGCGGCCTCTACCCGGCGCAGGAAACGTTCAACCCCGCGCAAAGTATCTTCGGACCAATTCATATTATTCTGTTCCCACGGCGCAAGGTAAAGTACGGCCAACCGACACGCATCCGCACCCACGCGCGCCACAACATCGGACGACGGCACAACATTCCCGCGCGACTTTGACATTTTTTGGCCGTCCGCCCCCATAATAAGGCCGTTGCTGGTGCGCTTTTTATACGGTTCCACGCCCGGAACATAGCCCAAATCCGCCAAAACTTTATACCAAAACCGCGAATAGAGCAGGTGGCGCGTTGTATGTTCCATTCCACCGTTATAATGGTCAACCGGCATCCATTTATCAAGTTGCGCCCGCGAACAAAACTCCCGATCATTGTGCGGATCAAGATAGCGCATAAAATACCACGAAGATCCCGCCCACTGTGGCATGGTGTCCGTTTCGCGCCGCGCCGGCGCGCCGCAATTGGGGCAGGTTGTCTTTATCCAATCCGTCGCCCGCGCAAGTGGACTTTCGCCGGTATCGGTTGGCTTGTAATCTTCCATATACGGTTGCAACAGCGGCAATTCGGATTCGGGCACCGGCACCCAACCGCACTTTTCACAATATACCATCGGAATCGGTTCCCCCCAATACATTTGCCGCGAAAAACCCCAATCTTTCAGTTTATATTTCTTGGTCCCGCGCGCAAAGCCATGTTCAGTGCCATACTTTATCGCGGCGGCGATGGCCGTTTCCTTGTCCATTCCGTCAAGGAATTGCGAATTGATATGCACGCCGTCGCCTTCCCATACCTTGTCGGGTTCACCGCCGGCCAAAACCGGAATAATTTCCAACCCGAATTTCTTGGCAAAATCCCAGTCACGCGTATCATGTGCCGGCACCGCCATAATCGCACCGAAACCATAGTCCGCCAAAACATAATCTGATATAAAGATTGGAATTTCACGACCATTAAATGGATTTGTCGCCATCACACCTTCCAGTTTCACACCGGTTTTATCCTTGGTGACATCGGTGCGTTCGATTTCGGATTTTGCCTTAGCCCTTGCAATATAATCGCGCACCGCATCAACATTTTTAATGCGCCCATCGTCAATCCATTTCTTTACCAATTTATGTTCCGGCGCAATAACACAGAACGTCACACCAAATATGGTATCCACACGCGTGGTATAGACCGTCATGATATCATCACCGACACGAAAATCAACATCCGCGCCATACGAACGCCCAATCCAATTGATTTGCATGGTTTTGACCTTTTCGGGATAATCAACCAACGCTAAATCATCAATCAAACGGTCGGCGTATTTCGTCATCGCCAGATTCCATTGCAGTTTCATTTTCTTTTCAACCGGCCCATGACAGCGTTCGCAAGCCCCGTCTTCCAATTCTTCGTTGGTAAGGTTCGTCTTGCAATTCGGGCACCAATTCATCGGCAATTCAGATTTATATGCCAAACCCGCACGCCAGAATTGAATAAACATCCATTGTGTCCATTTAATATATTCTGGATCCGATGTTGCAATCTTTGAATCCGGATCAAACGAAAGCCCCATAATAGAAATGTCTTTTTCAAAGATTTTAATAAGTTCCGCAACGGAATCCCGCGGATGCTTTCCAATCTTGGTCGCGTATTTTTCGGACGAAATACCCATAGAATCATATCCAATCGGGAACAAAACATCAAACCCGCGCATACGCTTATACCGCGCCATAACATCCATACCCGTGTACGGCAACATATGACCGACATGCAGTCCCGAACCCGACGGAAAGGGGAATTCAATCAAATTATAGTATTTCGGCTTTGACCCGTCGTTTTTCGGCACAAACACGCGCGCATCGCGCCATCGCGCCTGCCATTTTTCATCACGTTCAATCACTTTCTTTATATCATCAGATGCCATATCGCGCCCCTTTGGAATAAATCGACAACGCCAAGATTACCAAACTTATCCCCGATTATCAAGTTTTTTATATTTTGTGGTATAATAATACCATAACGATTTTTCTTGACTTTTCTGCGCGCTTGCGACATAATACGCCACGAACTTTTAACAAAACAAAGGTAAAACAAAAATGGTGGCGACAAAATCGTTAAAAAAGTCGGAATTAGATGCCAAATGGTATCTGATTGACGCAACCGATTGCACGCTGGGGCGTTTGGCGGCGTATACCGCGAACATCCTGCGGGGCAAGAATAAACCAACATGGACACCGAACATGGATTGCGGCGATCATGTTATCATTATCAATGCCGACCGGGTTGCACTTTCGGGGACCAAGGCGGACAAGACGAAATTCTATTGGCATACGACGTATCCCGGCGGGATTAAGGAACGCACATTGGGTCAAATGCGCACGGAAAATTCGCCACGGTTGGTGAAAAATGCCGTTAAACGCATGATGGGCCGTCGCACTGCGGTTGCGTTGGCGGATAAACGCCTAACCAAACTGCATGTGTATGCGGGGGCGGAACACAAACATGCCGCACAAAATCCGGTTGTGATTGACTTTGCGGGATTGAATCGTAAAAACAAAAGGGGCGAATAATGGCAAACGAAACAAAGAAAACAACTGCCAAGGCAACAACTGCAAAAAAGGCGGCCCCGGCAAAGAAAGCGGCGGCCCCAAAGGCCACGGCCAAGACAACAACTAAAACCGCCGCGACAAAGAAAACGGTGGCGACGGTTAGCACACCAAAATTAAACAACGCGATTTATGCCACGGGCAAGCGCAAGGATTCCGTCGCACGTGTGTATATGGTTCCGGGCAAGGGCAATATCGTTATCAACGAACGCCCAATGGCACAGTATTTTCGCCGTCCGGTGTTGCAAATGATTTTGAATCAACCGTTTGCGGTTACCAAACGCGAAGGCGCATACGATGTGTTCGTTATGGTTATGGGTGGCGGGCTGTCGGGCCAGGCGGGCGCGGTAAAGCACGGAATTTCCAAGGCATTGGAAAAATCTGAACCAGATTTGCGCGCGGCGTTAAAGGCCGCCGGGTTCCTGACCCGCGATAGCCGTGTTGTCGAACGTAAACACTATGGTTACCACAAGGCACGTCGTTCAACACAGTTCAGCAAACGTTAACATTAGTGTTAGTGACACGTGTAAGTGGTCATTCCCGCCGGAAATACCCGGCGGGTTTCTTTTGCGAACAAAGAACAAAGTCCATTTCTTCTAAAAAAGGTTGAATTTGCGAAAAAATCGTGTATACTGGCGCGGAACATTTCACCCAAAGGAAAATATTATGATAAAAAAAGATAAAATCAAAGATTTACATTATTCTGTGACCGGTGTCATCACCGCCGATGAACTTCAGGCCGCGGCCGACAAAATCCTCGAAAAATACGGTACGGATGCAAAAATGCCGGGCTTTCGCAAGGGGCACGTGCCACTGACCGTGTTGCGCCAGAAATATAACGCCTCTGCGATGGCGGACGCGATTGATAAACTAATGAATGCGGACTTGGAAAAATACGCCGCGGATAAAAAAATTCGCCTTGCGGGCGCACCGCGCGCGGATGTATCCAAATGGGAAATAGGGCGGGACGCGGAATACACACTGGAATTTGATATTTTGCCAACATTGCCGGCGATTGATTTGGAAAAAATCACCGTGACCAAGAAAGTAACAAAATTACCGGAATCGGAGGTTGAAACCGCAATCGAAAACCTGCGCCGTGCGCGCAGTGTCGCGGAAAAGCAACCGGCGGATTACAAGGCACAAAATGGCGACACCGCGGTTATTGACTTTACCGGTTTTCTGGATGACAAACCGTTTGACGGTGGCGCGGCGAAAATGCACCACTTGGTTTTGGGTTCGGGCGCGTTTATCCCGGGATTTGAAGATCAAATTATTGGGCACCGTGCGGGCGATGAATTTGATGTAAATGTCAAATTCCCGCGTGATTACCATGCGGACAACCTTGCGGGCAAGGCCGCCCGATTCGCAATTAAATTGCATGAGGTTCGGAAACATATCTTGCCGGAATTAAACGATGATTTTGCGCGTGAAATTGGCCAAGAATCGGTTGAAAAACTGCGTGAACATATCCGCAATATCTTGAACGAGCAATACGAAAACGCCGCACAATCCGAAATGCGCAACGAATTGCTGGACGCACTCGCCGACAAAGTGAAACTTGATTTGCCGGAAACATTGGTCGACCAAGAATTGCAAATGGCGAAAAACGAACACGAACATAAACACGCGCACTGTGATTGTGACGGGCATTGTGACGGCGATTGCAAGTTTGATGAGAAAAAAGAACGCAAGGAGGCCGAACGCCGCGTTAAACTGGGCCTGATACTGGCAGAGTGGGGCACACAAAACAAAGTAGAGGTTTCGCGTGACGATTTGCAACAGGCCATTTGGGCAGAGGCATCACGTTACCCCGACCCGAAACAGGTCTTTGAATTTTATAACAAAAACCCGAATGCACTGACCATGCTACGTGGCATGATTTTCGAAAGAAAGGCGCTGGACGAAATGCTAACGCATGTGAAACAAAAAGAAAAATCGGTCAAACCCGAAGAATTGTTTCAACAAGCATCGGTAAGGTAAAAGGATTGGTAAATGACGACGAAAACATCGCAAATATCGCATAATATTTTGGGATTTTTTGGTTTTATAAGCCGTTGGGTGGCTCAACGCCAACAACGTCGCGCCACAGAAAAGGCAGAAATGGCACGGTGGGAACAGGAACTTGCCGAACGCGCACAGACCGAAAAATTATTATTCCTTAAACTGTTGCAAACAATGTGCAAGGTATGCGAACAATTAAAACCATTGCCTTGGGTGCATACATTCGGTGGTTGGGATCCTGGGCAAACAGTTCGCGCCTTGCCACAGGATAAAGGGTATACCAACGCCCACACACCAATATATGAAATCCATCATGAATCCCCGCGGTTGCATGGGGGAACGGGGGCAAAGTATTCTACAAATTTTTATAACATAACTATTGAAGAATACACGCCAGAGCGTTACAAAATTTACAATCATACTCATTTTGTTCCTGATGATTTAATACCATATATGCGGGCCGTATTTGACCTGACCGCGCGCGCCAATATGTCATCACCCGAAAGGGCGACAAACCTTAAACAATTGATGAACATGAATATATCCGCGCAACTTCCGTACCAGGATGAACACCCGGCCAGCTACATGATACACGCAATTCAATACCTTGAAGGGCTATTGTCCCAAAACCAATCGAAATAACAAATACCACGCCGCCCGAAAGGGCGGTGTTTTATTGGCATGAATCCAGGGAAGTCAGAACAAATCTGCCGGTCTGATCCTCAAAATCGGGCGTATATTGCGCCACACAATCACTTATACTTTCCGCGCCCGCTTCGTCCGTTTCAAACCCAGTGGGGCATTCTTGCCGACAAGATGCCATCACCGCGGCCTCTGTTTCATTAAAATTTATTATGCAACCCGGGGCATAATCAGGTGCCGTCACCTGGGTCGAGCACGTCACCACACCCCAATTTCCACTGCCACTGTTTTCTGGGCGAACATAAACACCATTAATTTGTGCCGAAGTTTCAATTTTTGGCAAATAACCCGGATGACACTTGGAACAATATTTATGTGACATGGTATAGGTAATTCTATCTGTTGCTGACGGCACGATTTGGTTTTCCTGGGATATATAAAACCGGGCGTTGAACTTATCGCACGCATCAAATGCCATATCTACTATATTGCAACTACACCCCCCAACATTCCAACCGGTTTCATTCCAAAAGGCCTGGTTTTGCTGTGCGGATCGTGCGCAAACTATATCATCGTTTTCTGTGCGATTTGAAAACTTACTGCACGCCCGCGTGTTTGCATAGCACACCGCCGAATTGTTAACTAATTCCAGATGATAATTGCCCGTATTACCCGTTGAATTTTGGCAAGTCCCTGATTGATTGCCGTAATAAAGGGCGCACGTTTCGCCCGTTCCACAATGTTGTTCCACATAACAATCTTCTATGGTCTGTTGTGTTGTTCCCGATTTATCAAAAGGGGCAGGGCACGAAACACACTCATACCCCGTCACAGGCATCAACCCACCGACCACACAACCATACCGATTATATTTGCCATCCGCACAATTCTGTTTGTTCCCTGTGCACCCCGTCGCCCACGCACCGTGGGCCGCACAAACCACAAAAATCGCGACAAAAAATTTGCCAAAAAATCCCAAGTTTTCCAATCCTTTCGCCGATAATTATACCACAAACACACCCCCACGCGCAAGCACGAAAAACACCTTACATACCCTGGTTCATGACACAACATCTAATTCAGAATTTTATGTATAGTTTTATCTCATGCGCCAGCATATAAATCACAGGAAAAAGAATTCATGTTATTGGGATCATATTATGTATAGTTTTCTCATGCGCCAGCATATAAAACTATACATAATATATATTATGCGCCTTTTGCGTGTTTATAAAATCGTACTCCCTGCCGTGATTTTTCGTAACCCATAAAAACAAAAATTATTTTGTATAAACATTATGTTATTATATAACGATCATAAAACTTCTTAACATTTGGCAACCACCCATTTCACCAAACAACCCCAAACAAGACAAATTTTTAAACCAAATTCGTTTTTCTATCAGAAAAACCACAAAAAACACCAAAAAAACTTAAAAATCGCCCTACCCGGACCCCTCAAAAGCTAATCACAACACTCCGATTATAACACACGGTTTTTACACAATATTTTTTAAGTAAAAGTTGCAAAAAATTGCTAAATTTTCTCAAAAAACGTCAAAAAAATAACCCTTGCATTAAATTTGCGATTCGTGATACAATTCAAGCAGAACCGAGCAAATGTGTCTTTTTGATAACACAACTTTTTGAACGGTTGAAAGGGACACCCCGTACGGGGGACAAAGAGAGGAAAGGAACAATATAATGAAACGAAAATATGTCGCAACCTCGTTGATTGCAGCGATGTTTGTCGCGCCTGTGCTTGCAGACCCAGAAATTGCCAAAGACACTCAACTTTCACCCGAAGAGGTTCTTGCCCGTAAAACCGTTACATCCAAGGCATATGTTGATGATGAAATCTCTAAGCTTGCCGCACATAAGGTAAATGGTGTTGCAATATCAAATGAAAACATCCTGTTTTATGCGGCAGAAAGTGCGCCCGGAACCCCTGCCAATGCGACTAAAACGGTTCAAATTGCTGGTGGTGACCTTGAATCCGATGCTACAACCATACCGTCGGGGATGATGCTTGTAATTGCCCCTGGTGCTACCTCAACGGTTGCGCCGACAACATTAAAACTAAAAAGGACCAGTTCTGATACTACGGGGATATCCAAACCGTTGCATTACAATAATGCGGCAATTACGGCCGACATGGCGGGCCAGGTATGGGATGCGAACAATCCGTCAATTTGGGTGTTTGACGGCACGAATTGGAACTTTGTTAGTGGTGGGTCGGTTGCACAAAACGCGGTAGATAACCTTGCGTTACATACCGTAAATGGCCAGGCATTATCGAATAATCAGATTACACTTTATGGAACATCGAATGCGGCCGCGAATCAAACGGTTAAAACCGTAACACTTTACGATTATTCAGGTGACACCCCAACACCGATTCAGATGGACAGTATAGTTACCGGAACAGTAATCGTTGTTAAACCGGACTATACTCATAACAATACTGGTACTGTAATTTCAGCCATTAAGATTTCTAATGTTAGTGATGATCGCGGTCATGCAATAAAATACGATGGTGGCTCTATTCCTATGACACAGTACGAAAAATTATGGAATGCAGACCATCCCTCTGTTTTTGTGTATGATGGAACAAATTGGAACTTTGTCAGTGGTGGTAAGAATGCCGGGGTGCAAACTCTTGAGTGGGCCAATAACGATACCGTTCATCCCGCTGCCATCGATGCTTACAGCACAACGTTCGATAGCACGAGTGGCAATTGGTATACTCCTGACAGCGACAAAATTGTGGATGGCAAGTTCTTGGCAAACAGTTTGGCGCTGAAACAAAACAAACTTCCGGCGGCATTTTTGGAAATCGCCAACCTGGACGGCACTACTAGCACTCCCTTTTCGTTGCGTGCAGTCATTACATCTGATGACTCTGCTACTGATGTAACCAATTCAGCGCTTGGTATTTTAACCGCTAATGATGTCGCAGAACTGGCCGCAACCAACGTCATGGGCAGTTTGTTTAATGCCAATGAAGATTATTTTGATGACCACAACATAAGTAACCGTTATAGCGATTTGGACAAGATGGTTCCGACCGTTGCCGCGGTGGGCGAAGCATTACATGAATTACAAACAAGCCTTAGTTGGACGGCGATGCCGTGGGCTGCATCGGAAATTGCATCTGCGGCGGCGTATGATACGACATTTGTTGGTGACACCGGTGCCACGGCAAATGCGTGGCCTGCGGCGGACAAGACAAAGTTAGTGAACGGCGAAACCTTTGCCAAGGCATTGGCCACAAAACAAAACAAGATCGCTGCGGCGTGGCCATCGTTTGCCCTGCTTAGTGACCCAA
>CALABO010000005.1 GCA_937885575.1 uncultured Pseudomonadota bacterium
CCCGAACAATTTGCGGAATAAATAGAATTAAAAATAATAAAATTTTTTTCACTTTCCCCCCACTAACCACTTACACTAACACTCTGTCTCGGCTCCGCTTTGCGGAGACGGATAAACACTAACGAAAAAACCACCGAATATACATCAAGTGGTTGGAGGTTGAAGACTATGTTCTAAGAAAATAGTGGGCTTATTCTATATATTCGCCGCCCTCCAACCGCACTTTGGTTGGAGGAGTTTTATGTCCCCGCGGACACTTAGAACCAAGGGTCTTCACACCCCGTCGGCAGAACACCCACCGACGCAGACATTATACCATAAATAAACAAAATTAAAAATAAAAAAACGGATGCAACCACATCCGTTTTTTACTAAACACTAACCACTAACACTAAAAACTAACCCACTTTTTTCAACACCAACGATGCGTTTGTGCCGCCGAATCCAAACGAATTGGACAAAGCGACATTAACATCGCGCTTTTTGGCTTTGTTCGGAACCAGGTCGAAATTGCCAACTTCTTCAATCGGGTTTTCCAAATTGATTGTTGCCGGCACAATTCCGTCACGTATGGCCAGTGTACAAAATATCGCCTCTACCGCGCCGGCGGCCCCCAACAAATGTCCGGTCATAGATTTCGTTGACGACATACACGCGTTCGTTCCCGCGAACATTTTCTTTACCGCCAACAATTCACCAACATCGCCCAGTCCCGTCGATGTTCCGTGCGCGTTGATATAGTCAACATCCGCCGGCTTTAACCCCGCGTCACGCAGCGCCGCCATCATCGCACGCGCGCCACCTTCGCCCCCCGTCGCCGGGGCGGTTATATGATACGCATCGCCCGATAGGCCGTAACCGGCAACCTCGGCATAAATTTTTGCGCCACGCGCGACCGCATGTTCGTATTCTTCCAAAACCAAAATACCCGCACCTTCGGACATAACAAAACCGTCCCTATCCTTGTCCCACGGACGCGACGCGTGCGCCGGGTCATCGTTGCGCGTACTTAACGCCTTCATCGCAGAAAATCCCGCAATGCCGATTTTACCAACCGCACCTTCGGACCCACCACAGACCATAATGTCCGCATCGCCATGCTGAATCAGACGCGCACCTTCGCCAATACTGTGCGCACCGGTCGCACACGCCGTCACCATCGCAACGTTCGGACCGCGCAGGCCATATTTAATAGAAATGTGTCCCGCCGCCATATTTATTATGCACTTTGGGATAAAGAACGGACTTATGTGTCGCGGCCCATTGTTCGCAAGTTCAATACAGTTTTCATAAATCGTGTTCAACCCGCCGATACCACTGCCGACAGAAACGCCAACCCGGTCCATATCCCCGGTATATGTATCCAGGCCCGCATCGCGTATCGCTTCGTCCGCGGCAACCACAGCATACAAAATACATTTGTCCATCTTTCTTTGTTCGCGCGGTTCAACCACCGTATCCGGATTAAACATTCCCGCATCGGTTCCACGCACGGGCACACCCGCAATTTGACACGGTAATTCAGACGCATCAAAATCTTCTATTTTCCGCACGCCCGAACGGCCCGCAACAATGTTTTTCCACGCGTGTTCAATTCCGCACCCGACCGGCGACACAATACCCATCCCCGTAATAACAACCCTTTTCATATCATAAATCCTTTTAATAGTGTTAAATCACACACGCATAATAATACGTTTTCCGCAAAAAATACAGAAAAAAATCCGTCGCAAAAAACGCGACGGAAAAATAAACAAAATCGAAAATTTATGCAGCCATTTTACCAGAGGTTCCACCTGCGGTATCCATTTTAACCGTCTTGGCGCCTTTGCTGTGCTCATCAATATATTTCACCGCATCACCAATAGTAATCAGTTTTCCCGCATCTTCATCAGAAATCGTGATATTGAATTTATTTTCAACCGCCATCACGAATTCGACAACATCCAAAGAATCCGCCCCCAAATCATTTGTAAACGCAGATTTTTCAGTGATTTTATTTGGATCAACGCCCAATTTATCTACAACAAGTTGTTTTACTTCTTCAAAAGTTGACATTTTTCATCCTTTATTTTGGTTAAACCTTTTGTCACCTAAAACGACATATGCCATAAAACTATCACTTTCGCGCCCCCCTGTCAAGGAATTATAACAAACCGTAACAAAACGCGCCCACTATTCAATATCAAATAAATCATCCAGCAATTCGTTCATATTATTGCGCAAATCTTCCTTGTCCCCGGCCCAGGTAAGGCGTCGCGCGATAAATTTATACACATCGTCCATCGTCAAATCCGGAATTTCCGCGTCCGCAATAACACGCGCCCACGCAACCCGCGGATCGGTCAAATGCCCATGCCCACGCCCCGGGAAAACCCAATAACCATCTTGGGGCAAATCTTGCAATAACACAACCGCCCTATCCGATAGTGGCCGTTCCCCCCACATATCGCGATTGAAATCCAGTTCTTCCCATTGCATAGAAAAAATCTGATTCTTAGTCGCGAACCCGTAAATCAGCATTAAAAACGCCGCCCGCATTGTGGAATCCGGATAATTATTTATCGATTCAACCAATCGATTAAGACCATATTTATTCAGTGGCCGCGCCCGACGATTTTGTTTTTGACGTGGCAGTTCCAAAACCGGATTTGATGTCACATACCCCGTTTCACACGCATAGCGAAATATGCTTTGCAACAATTCTTGCATACGCGTTGCAATCGCCGCGCCACCAATTGCACCAATCGTTTCACGCACATCATCGGTTGTTATATCCGAAACATTTTTATCGAACAGCGGTTTCAAATGTTGATTTATCGACCGCACCAATTTGTCATACGACCCAACCGACCGATGCACACGATTTTTCAGATACATTTGAACAAAATCAGAAAACAAAATTTTCTTGCGTTTTATTGAAACTTTTTTTGACGCATCATCCAAAACGGTCGCAACCGCACCGCGTGCCTCTTCGATGTCCATATCGGGATATTTACCAATTAAAATACGACGATCGCGCCCATTTATACGCTTGCGAACAAAGAACGTTTTAACCCCACGACTTGTTATATACAAACGCAGGCACGGTTCAGAAATATCCTGAACCACATCAAACCCACGCGATGGCGCGTTCAGGTTGTCCAAAATATACGGATTAAAAAAGAATTGATGCGCCATCTCCGCTCCTCTTTTATTTTATTTTGAACGCCCAAATAAACCACGCACAATAAACCGACGTGCCGCCAATAGTTCCCTATATTCACGCTCTGCACATTGCAATTTTCTTGTGGCCCTTATATATTTCTTATGTGCATCAACCCCGGGACATTTTGAATTATCACAATATTCACGTCTGGAATATTTTTCACAATTATCATCAGGCACCCCCTTTTCCAAATATAAAAACACACAATGCATCCTTGACACTGTTCCCATTTCAGAAGCCGGACAACGATTTACCGGCACAGCGGTTATTGTTTCCTTGGCATCAAGATTTTTACTTTGCAAATGCATAACCCTTTGGCGTTTACGTTTGATATCGCGTGTCACAAAAAAAAGTTGTCTTAAATCATCAAACATTTTTTCACCTTTATTTTTGTAACCCAAACATTTCACGGAAACACTTTCTACGATAATCCTTTGCCTGTTTCAATTTGTCCCACGCATCATCGCTACGAGGTTTCACCCTGGTGACATGACGTGCCGCCCGCACACCTTCGTTGGCTTTACGCACCTTTTTCAGCCAATCTGCCGTATCCCTACGCGCATAACTCAAACGAACACAGGCACACAAAAGCGGCCAACCAATTTTTTTATCTAAAAAATATCTAATATCCATTTTATTTTCCTTTTTTCACCTTTTATTTTTTCATTCCAAAAAAACCGCGAATCCACTTAAGACGCCACGCCTTTTGAACTTTCAAATTTTCCACTGCCTGTTCATAGTTTTTCCTATCTTTCCCAAGCGCACATTGATGCTTTTGTGGACAAATACCATCACGACCCGCAATCGGACACACAGCGGTAAATTCGGAATCTTCGGCCGGATGAGATTTTGTTTGCCACGGTAAAACAATTTTTTTGGAATATACAAAACACACTTTTTCTGGATGCCCCTCATCTGACCTTTCTAAATGCACGGTTATTTCTTCACGCGCCGATTTTACATCCCAGCGCGCATCACGCACAATCATATTCGCACGAGACCACAAATCAAGATATGCAAGTTTACCTATGATCCAATCATGTTGCCTTTTTTTTACAAACTGTGCCATTTCATTTTCCTTTTTGTTATACTTTAAGTGCATTTATGAATGCGGATTGCGGTATTTCGACATTACCAAAGGTCCGCATACGTTTTTTACCCTCTTTCTGCTTCTCCAAAAGTTTTCTTTTACGTGTAATATCACCGCCATAGCATTTTGCGGTCACATCCTTGCGATACGCCGCAATCGTTTCACGCGCAATAATTTTGCCACCGATTGCCGCCTGAAGCGGTATCTTAAACTGGTGCCGCGGAATCAGGTCTTTTAATTTTTCGACAATCGCCCTGCCCCGCTTTTCCGCAGAAGAACGATGACACATGAACGACAGTGGTTCAACATTTTCTTCATTCACAAGAATTGAAACCTTTACCAAATCTGATTGCCGGTACCCATTCACCGCATAATCAAACGATGCATAACCCGAAGAAATCGATTTAACACGGTCATAGAAATCGAACACAATCTCTGCCAACGGCAATTGATAAACCAACACCGCACGATTTCCGACATAAGATATATTTTCTTGGACCCCGCGCCGTTCGGAACAAAGTTGCATTATTCCACCCATGTATTTATCAGGCATCATAATCGTCGCGCGCACCCACGGTTCTTCGATGTATTCAACCTTGGTAATGTCCGGCATATCGGCGGGATTTTCCAAATCAACGACTTCGCCATTGCGCATATGAATCTTATACAACACGCTTGGCACGGTATTTATCAACGAAAGATTAAATTCGCGGTTTAACCGTTCACTGATTATTTCCATGTGCAACAAACCCAAAAATCCACAACGCAGCCCAAACCCCAATGCCGAAGATTTTTCGGTCGTGAACACAAACGACGCATCATTTAACGCCAATTTTTCCGCACTTTCGCGCAATGTCGGGTAATCGTCCGATTCCACCGGGAAAAACGAAGAAAACACAACCGGCACCGACGGTTTGAACCCCGGCAACACATCAACATCCGCCCGCGCATCCGCAATCGTATCGCCAACCTTGCAATCGTGAATCGTTTTCATCCCCGTAATAATAAACCCAATTTCCCCGGTGGAAAGCGAATCGACATTTACCATTTTGGGCGTAAAGTATCCAATTTTTTCAACCGTATATTCCGCCGCCGTCGCAATAAACTTTATCTTTTGTCCGCGCCGCAGTGTGCCATCAACAACGCGCACCAACACAACAACACCCAAATAAGAATCATACCACGAATCAACCAACAACGCACGCGTCGGCGCATTTTCATCACCGCTTGGGGCCGGCAATTTATGCACGATTTCTTCCAACAGTTCCGCGACGCCCGCACCGGTTTTTCCCGACACCGCAATCGCATCCGCCGCATCAAGTCCGATAACATCAGAAATCTGGTTACGCACCGCGTCAACATCACTTGACGGCAAATCGATTTTATTCAATACCGGCAACATTTCCAAATCGTTATCAAGTGCCAAATACGCATTTGCCAATGTCTGCGCCTGGACTCCTTGGGTCGCATCAACCAAAATCAACGCGCCTTCGCACGCCGCAAGTGACCGCGACACTTCATATGAAAAATCGACGTGCCCCGGCGTATCCATCAAGTTCAACTGATAAACCTGACCATCTTTGGCCCGATAGTTCAACCGCACCGTTTGTGCCTTTATCGTGATTCCGCGTTCGCGCTCTATATCCATAGAATCCAAAACCTGGGCCTTCATTTCGCGCGATTCCAACCCACCCGTCATTTCAATAAGCCGGTCCGACAGAGTCGATTTTCCATGATCGATATGCGCAACGATTGAAAAGTTTCTTATGTTTTCCTGCTTCATTTTTCTTCGCTTACTCTCTCCAAAAGTTTTTCAATCCTCTCCGCCCTCTCCAGTGTATCATCATATGTGAACCGTATCTGGGGCACGTATTTTTGGTCAATTTGTTGTCCCATTTTGAAACGAATCGTCCGCGTTTCTATGTCCAGCGCGCGCTTTGCCGCATCAATATCATCAATCGGACAATGAAAGAACAACCGCACGAACTGCAGCCCCCCACGCCCATCGGCCCCGACCAACGACACCTTGGAAATTATCGGGTCGTCCGCGTAATCTTTGCGTAAAATCTCCGCCACAATGGTTTGCACCTTGGCGGCGACACGTTCGTTTCTGTTTGAATCAGTATGTTTTTTTGGCATTGACGTATCCGTTGCTATCATTGTATTCTACGGTATAAGATATTCAACCATAATCAAGAAAAAATTTTTACATTGGGGATAAAATTATGAAAATTTCTGAATACTTGCTGGCGCGTGCGGAAAGCAAAGCATACACATGGGCGGTTTTCATCCTGACGGTATGCGAATCGATATTTTTATTCATTCCCCCAGAGGTTTTTATGACCCCACCAATCATCGCGAACAAAAAACGCGCCGTTCCGGTCGTCCTCGCCGCATCATTGGGGTCAATCGTCGGCGGAATTATCGCATATTGTATCGGAATGTGGCTGTTCGATTCGGTGGGCGTGTGGCTTATCAATAATTTCGCAAGCATGGAAAAATTCGAACTTGCGCAAAGTTTATTCATCGAACACGGCGTATTCATAATATTCCTTGGGGCGATAACACCGATTCCGTATAAACTGCTAACCATCTGCGCGGGATTTATGGGATACCCGGCAATCATATACTTGGGGCTGTCGGCGATTTTACGCACCGGCCGATTTGCAATCGTGGGCTACCTGCTCTGGCGTTTCCAAGAACGCGCAAACCAAATAGTAAACAAATTCTTTTGGCCACTGACCATCGGCGCCATCATCATCGCCGGAATTGGAATTTTGTTGTTGGTGTAAGGAAAAAATTGAAAACACAAATACATATATGATAAAATCACCCTGTGAAACAAAAGGAATAAAAATGAAAAAAATTATTGCTTTACTTGGTGTGCTGTTTTTAACCGCATGTGATAATGTCGATACAAATACCAGCAAACACCATTTAAAAACGGAGAATGGAACCATGGAAATAACCACACGACCACTAACAGCAGAAAAGTCATGGGAAAATATTTTACACAATCATAAAATGTATTACAGCGAACTTAAACAATTTTATCCAAAGGTTGATACTTTTATCCCTATTCCTGGTAATAAGGATATGATATCTATGTATAACAAAGAACAGTTAACACCGATAGAAATAGAACATTATCATAATATATTTATAAACGAAATCTATGATGTTAATACTTTGAATCGTTTTGATGTCGTATTCCAACAATATGTAATACCTGAATTACAAAATAAAACGAATGAATATCTGGTGCCACTTTTATCATCGTGGAATACACAATTACCAGAAAAGTTAGAAATATTTTATTTTTATGAGTATGGCAGTTATTATAATTATCCAATAAATGGTGTTGCATCAATATACTTTGGGGCAAACAATCCTTCGTTTAGCGCGGACAACCCCTTTGATGATAAAGAAAAGATATTTAGTTTGGTATTTCATGAATTCGTACATACTTTGATAGAAATGCCCATAATTCGCGAATACGGTGTTCCACAAGATTTAAAAGAACGCATAGTTGACTTGATTTGTTATGAATTCATACAAAGACCAGTTCAAAAAGATTTTGAAAATTCATTTGCAAATGCGTATATAACCCCAGAAGCAATAAAAACTGATTTGCCGGGCGCAGTAAAAAAAATGATGGCTGACTATAACGCAAGGGAACAAAAATAACATTATTTCTGTAATCGAAATCTTTTAACCCGCACTTCACGTGCGGGTTAAACAATGGCCACTGCCCGTCTTCGTGCGCTTTGCACACTCCGCCGCGGCACTCAATTTTCTTAAGCCTGCTATTTTGGCGTAATCATCATCGCCGGTATCGGAATTCTGCTAATGTTCACGTTGTAATTATTCCACGTCATACCGCGGCAACGCGATATCTTGTCAGTTTAATTGCAAACAAAACAAATCCCGCTTTTCAGCGGGATGACAATTATACAGAATTATTTTTTGAAACACCCGTACGTGCTTTCATCAGAATTTATCCCAAGCATATATTGAACACTTTTTTCATTATCAGTAAAAATGATATTTAACTTTATTTGTTCACCTGCGGCATTTGCCCCATAATAACTGATATAAGTTGGATCTTTTTGACCTTCAGATTTTAACATGACGCGTTCGCCATTCACAACAACATTGGCGATTTCTTTGTCCGCATCAACATCCAAAGTAATCTGTGCTTCGCCTGCATTATGCTCTGCATCTTCACACAACAAACCCGTTGCTTGATAATTGTTATTACCACACGCCACAAACAACAATACAACCGGCAACAAAAATAATTTTTTCATAGATTTCTCCTTTTCTTTACCGCCAAATTATATCACAAAGTCACAATGTTGAACAAGAGAAAACAAACTCCGGCAAACCGCATCAAAAATGTTTCTTTATAAATTCACGACCACATTGAGATTTTAGAAGCCGTCAAGGACGGTCTGAGTGGTTTTGTGGCAGTTCTGGATGAAATGACCGGCACACCCATGCTTGGGGTGCAGTTCTGGCAGATCGGCAGCGCAAAGCCTCTGTATG
>CALABO010000006.1 GCA_937885575.1 uncultured Pseudomonadota bacterium
ACGATGAAATAAACTTTGCCCCCGGCAGCGAAACCGAAGAAATCCTGCAAAATGTCCGCACCATTTTGAAGACGGGTGTGGGGACAGTGCCATTGGACCGTGATTTTGGAACATCGCGCGAATATGTGGACAAACCGTTGCCGGTTGCGCGTTCATTAATGCAGGCGGCCGTTATTGATGCAATCACAGAATTAGAACCACGCGCCACGGTGGAAAGCGTAACATTTGACGACAGCACGACCGACGCAATGGACGGTATATCCCGCCCGCGCGTTATTGTGTCAATCGGCAGCGATGAACAGGAGGAAGAATAATGTCAGAAACATTGCCACGCTGGGGTTTGCCCAAGGTTGAATTTATAGAAACAGACCCAGAAACAATCAAAACCGAAATCATAACGGGGTTTGAACAGGCGGCCAACCGTTCATTGGCGGACGGCGACCCGGTGCGTTTATTCCTGTTAAGTATTGCAAACCAAATTATTCAGTTGCGCGCGGCATTTAATACCGCCGCCCAGCAGAATTTATTAAGTTATGCAACGGGCGAAAATCTGGATGCGTTGGGGGCGAATATGTGGGTGGAACGCCTGCCCGCAAGTTCGGCCGTGACAACATTGGAATTCACATTGTCCCAGACATTGGGCGATGCGTATATTATCCCCGCGGGATTTGAAGTGACCAATGGCAGTGTCACATTTGCGACAATGGATGAATTGGTTATTGCGCCGGGCGAATTGTCGGGCACAACATTGGCACAATGCACAACATCGGGCGCGGTTGGTAATGGATATGTTGCGGGGCAGATTACAACAATCGTCACCCCAATGGCATTTTTGGCAAAAGGGGAAAACATAACGGAAACATCCGGCGGTGCGGACATTGAAAGCGATGCGAATTATGCAGAACGCATTAAATTGTCCCCGAACAGTTTCAGCGTTGCAGGTCCGACCAAGGCATACGAATATCACGCATATTCGGTCAGTTCATCAATCATTGATGTGGCCGTTACAAATCCAGACGATGGTGTGGTCAAGATTTATCCGCTGTTGGAAAACGGGAAATTGCCGTCTGATGATGTGCGCGAATTGATTTACAGGCATTTGTCCGCCGACGACATACGTCCATTGGGTGATTATGTGGAAGTATTGGCAC
>CALABO010000007.1 GCA_937885575.1 uncultured Pseudomonadota bacterium
TCGCATAACGGTTGTCCGCATCATCTTCGGTAAGGTACCCCGACATATCAACACTCACCGGTACCCATTCATCGGTGGAATATGGTCCTGGTTGACTTGTACACGCATCCCCATTTTTACAAATATACGTTTTTCCGTCAATAACGCTTCGTTCTACCTTAATCTTAGTATTAGCGCTACGAACAGCACTATCAATATACTCTTTCACCGTTCCAGCAGTATTTGTAAAACCAAGTTTTCCTTCGACAGTATAAGGCAACCCGGTATAGATATTAAATCCCAAAGTGCCCACCTGGCTTTTAACATAATCATCAACATAACCCTTTACTGTTGTATTTATACCGTCCAACTTACCCAACGATTGGTTTGCTTTTTCTATTGCCAATTCTGCCGTTTGTTGCGCATTATCCACCGCGTTTACCAAACTACTCTTTGCATATAGCTCATTGGCGTCATCTTTTGTAAGATATTCAGTCAAATCCACAGAAATACGCGTCCAATCGGGCGAATTTGGATACGGGTCGCCCGTACATTTCCCAGTATTACATATATACGCATAACCGTTATAATCCCGTCTTACCTCTATGCTCGTATTAACCTTGGAAACCTGATCATTGATATACTCTGCCACGGTTTGCATAGGCCCAATATCGCCTAGTTTAGCCGCAACACTTGCAAATTTTGTGAGTGGATATAACGAACTATACCCCAAATCCCCAATTGCATTATCAACATATACACGTGCGGTTTTGTTTGTCGCCTCTAAATCTTCAACCTTACTCCACGCTTTATTTGCCAATGTATTCGTCGCGGCCAACCCCGTTGTTCCATTATTAACCGCATCATACACATCAGCCGCCAAATTATGCGTATCAACCTGATCGGTTTCTAATTTATTTACCTTGTTCTTCAACTGCACAAATGTCGAATTGGATTCCAATGCATCTATAATCTGTTCCTCACTCACCGTGCCATCGGCACCATTAATAACCTCAAATTCCGTTAGCAACTGACCATCGCCTGTCTGCCCCGCGCAATCTTTTAACAACCGAACTTTTGTCCCGTTTGCGGTATTCGTCGTATTGGCCTTGACCCCACAACCATCAACACCAGTTATACTACCCAAGTCATACAAATATTGCCAGCCCGATTCACCATCCTTTTTCCAAACCAAATTATTATTCACAACATCCAGTTCCACAGATTTGCCGTCCGCGCCCGCCAATTCAGACAACGCAACCAAATCATGCCACGATTGATCATCGCCAGATGTCCAACGCCATTGAATTTGACCATCACTTTTACGAAGTTCAATCTGCGCACCATCTTGGCCGTCAAGCCCACGAATATCGACAACACGGTCATTTCCGTCTTTGTCCACAAAATATAACTTTCCGTCCGCATATTGTAATTCTGCACCCGGCGCCCATTGATTAATCATATCCGGAAGGTCAGCCACCGTGGCATAACCATAACTGGTCACGATACCACGAACATCGTTTTCGGTTTTATATCCATATTCTTCGACCACACCTTTGACTGCATCCCTATTAAGTCCCAAGGGCAGGGCATTAACCTTGG
>CALABO010000008.1 GCA_937885575.1 uncultured Pseudomonadota bacterium
CCCGAACAATTTGCGGAATAAATAGAATTAAAAATAATAAAATTTTTTTCACTTTTCCCCCACTAACCACTAATGAAAAAACCGCATGGGAAACCAAGCGGTCGGGGTGTTAGCAAATCACAAACTCAATGATTCCATGGGATTTCGGGGTTTAATCCTATTGTATATCCCAATGGCACCCCGAACCACACGATCGGGGAAAATTTCAAGACGGTGCAAGACATGAAAATCGCAACAATGGTAAAAAACAAAGTTGGATTACGATGCATTGCACCGGAGTTTGTAGGCCTGCTACAGCCCCGAACCAGGTTCCCACCTGATCCGCACGCATTATATCACATATTTGACTTTATTCAAAACAAAAAATTTCGTCATACCGCCGAAAGGCGGTATCTAGTGGTTTCAACTGTGACGAGGAGATACCGGCTTTCGCCGGTATGACGAGAAAAAACGGCGCAACCGCGCCGTTTCACTAACCACTAATCACTTACACTAACACTCACTATTTCTTCATAAACAAAATACTCAATTCAAATAATGCGAGCATTGGCACGGCGAGCAAGATTTGTGACACTATGTCGGGTGGCGTTAAAACCGCCGCCGCGATTACGATAAAAATTATTGCGTATCGCCGCATCGCGACAACACGTTCGCGTGGCAACACGCCGGCACGATTCAGCAACACCAAAACCAACGGCAATTGAAACGCAATTCCAAAAACCTTTAACAAACCAATCGCAAAACCGATATAGTCGCGCACCGCGGGCATTATCACCGCCGGTACCGGCGCCGATTCGTTTAGTTCTATAAAAAACCTGAACACAAACGGGAACAGCAAATAAAACGCAAACGCAACGCCCGCAACAAACAACAGTGGCGAAAACACAAAAATCGAAACCACAAATTTTTTTTCATTTTTATGTAGTCCCGGCGCAACATACCGCCATACCTGATACAATGCGAACGGCGTTGTTATCATAATCGCAACCAAAAAAGCGATAGACAACTGAATCATCAACCCGTCGGTTATTCCCGTATAGAGCAATTGCGCATCGCGCCACACACCCAACAACGGCGCGGTCAAAAAACTTTGCACAAACGGCGCGACAAACCAACCACCAACAAACGCCACCACGAAAAACGCAACCACCCACAAAATGCGGCGGCGCAGTTCGGCGAAATGTTGCATGATTGTCATCTTTTTCATTGTTTCGTCTTTCGTTTTTTGCGCCGCACCGAAATAGTATCCAACATATCGCGTGTTGTTGTGTTCACAATATCGGTTATCGGTTGTTCAAGTTCAATTTGTTCTTTGATTTTTTCGGACGCGTCCGTTATTTTCCATATTATACCGCGAATAAATTTTACCGCCCGCGCGAGTGCCCGCGCAACATCAGGCCAATACCGCGCCGGTATCACCAAAACGGCAACCAACAAAATAACGATAAATTCCGCCCAACTTATTCCAAACATTTTTAATCATAGAAATCATCGCCACCACTGGTACTGACCGTTTTGTGGCGTTGAATTTGAAAATAGTTTTTACCAAAATCCGTCTTGGTTTTCAAATTATTGAACACGACATCCGTTTTGTTCCCAACCGCATCAACAATCGTCCAAGAATTGATTGCAACCGGTTTTTTATCAAACACAATTGTCATATTTCCCAAACCTTCTTGGCCACGCAGGTTCATCTTTAACGCAAAAGTGCGCGCACCTTCGGTCGTATCAACGACATTGATGTCGGCGTTTTGTAAATCTATTTTTTTCCGCACCAAAATTCCGGCGGGCGTACTGGTAAGTGGCACGGTCGTAATTTGATCCAAAGATTCATCATAGAAATATAAATCCGAACCGTCCGCCATCAATTGAACCGGCAAATTTTTATAATCTAATCTAACACGCCCCGGCCGCAACAGCGAAAATGTTCCGGGTTCTTGTTTTCCATTATTCGTCTGAACAAAATCGCCGGTTATGCCGGTAATCGCATTCAGATATTTTTCCGCGCGCGCAACCACCGACGCGTCAACGGCCGCAAAAACATTTAATGGCAACAGTGCAAAAATCATAAACAGAAATTTTTTTAACATTTTTTCTTTACCTCCTTGGCCAGCAAATCCAAAACTTTCTTTTTCACATTTTCCAAACTGTCGCGCATGACCGCACCCGCGGCAAATTCATGCCCGCCACCACCAAGCGCAACCGCAATCGTATTCACCGGCCGGCCGCGTCCACGCAGTGAAATTCCAATCTGGTCCGGTTTTTGTTCCTTTAACAGCACGATGTATTCCACACCGTGCATTTGCCCAAGCAAATTCAAAACCGTTTCACCACGACCATCGATATTTTTATATTGCGCGTTATCAATCACCGCAAGCGCAACGCGATTTTTGAAATAAAATTCCGTTGCGGCGACAGACGCGGCCTCGGTCACTATGGTCTTACGCGGTTTATTATTAAGTCCACCAAGTATGCGTTGAATTTCGACACCGGTGTCGACCAAGTCCGCCGCGATACGCAACACATTACCATTTTTTTCATACTTGAAACAACCAGTATCGGTCAAAATCGCGGTCATCAGCAACCGCCCAATTACAAAGTCCCATTCCCATCCGGCGCGCTTCATCATTTCATAAACAATTTCCGCCGTTGCGGCCGCCGTATCATCATCAATGCACAGCACGCCTGCCTTTTCATCGCTTTGATGATGATCAATTTCGATTACAAACTTTGCACGTTCCATAAACCGCGCCGCACCACCGATATTATGTGTCACACGACAATCCATATCCATAACAATCGCAACATCAACGCGCGCGTCTTCTTCAATTTTTTCAAAGAAACGAAATCTTTTCCGCAACGGCACATCGTCCAAGTTATCAGGTATATTGCCATCATACACACATGTCACTTCTTTGTCATAGTTTAATTCAATAAGCCGCGCCAACGCCAGCACCGAACATATCGCGTCGCCATCAGGATTTTTATGTGCGAACAAAAATATCGAATTCGCCGCGCGAATTTTTTCATCAAAAATATCCAATTGTTCTTGTGTTATCATATCGCGATATCTTCCAATACAAATTGTGCATTCACGCGACCATTGTAAGAATTCTCACAAAGACGCCCCAACACCATTATTTTAGTATTTATGTTCGCATCGTCCAGTAAAAAATTACCAACCGGTGTTCCAACCAGATTAAATCCAACAAAATCAAGACGTCCACCCGTCGATGTTCGAAACGCGCCACGCAAATGCGCCGCACCACGCCCCATCACTGTTGCGAAATTCAAAACCGCCCCACGCAGTGCCAAAACTGGTTCGGGGTTACCCTGGCCAAATGGTTCAAGTTTTTGTAATTTTCTAACCAATTGCATTGTTGCGCCCGCGGCATCCATTTCCGCATCAACCAACACATCACAGTTTGGCCTTGCACCATTTAATTGCGCCAACACCGATTGTTCCAAGAATTCACAAAATTCCGCTTCACGGGTGGCTGGCAATGAAAACCCCGCCGCCGCCGCATGTCCACCACCTTCGGTAATTATTCCACGTGACAACGCGTCATGAATAATTGCACCCAAATTTATCGCCGCAATCGAACGCCCCGAACCGTTTATCACCCCATCAATACGTGTCGCAACACAGGTCGGCAGATTATACCTATCTTTTATGCGACCGGCGATAATTCCCATAACGCCACCATGCCAATTGTCGCCGCATATAAATAAACTGCACCGACCACGCGCGCAACATTGATTCGCAAGTTCCGTCGCTTGGTCCATAATGGCATTTTGAATTCCAATTCTTTCCTGATTTAACCCGTCAAGTTTCAATGCCAAATCATGCGCAATCAACGGATTATCCGTAAGCAACAAATCAAGTGCAGGACTTGCCGAATCAAGCCGCCCCGCCGCATTTAACCGTGGTCCCAACACAAACCCGGCGGTATATACCGAAACCTTGTCCACCTTGGCGATTTGCATCAATGCCTTTAATCCAACATTTTGCCGAAGCGACAAAACCCGCAACCCCGTCGCAACAAACGCACGATTTAATCCAACCAATATCATCGTGTCACAAATAGTCCCAAGTGCGACACAATCAATATATTCCATCAAATTCACAGAATTTATTTTTTCCAACAATTCCGGCGTGCCGACGGACTTTAATTTCCTATTTAACGCAACCAAAACCAAAAACGCAACACCAACCCCCGCAAGATATGTAAGGCCTGAATCATCATCAACGCGTTTAGGATTCACAACCGCATCCGCCGCCGGAATCACCGCATCGGGCGAATGATGGTCGGTGATAACAACACGCATTCCTAATTTCTTGGCGGTTTCAACCTCTGGGCCACCACTAATTCCGCAATCCACGGTTATAAGTAATCGGGCACCTTTGTCATAAAGTTCATGCACCGCATCAGAATTTAGGCCATAACCTTCGCCTTCACGTGTAGGCAAATGCCAAATCACATCCGCACCAACCGCGCGCAGATACTTTACAAATATCGCAGTTGATGTCACACCATCAACATCATAATCGCCATATACGGCAATCTTTTCATTTTTCAAAATCGCATCGGAAATAATATCAACCGCCCGTTCACAATCGCGCAAGACAAATGGGTCGGGCATATATTCATGAATCGACGGGTTAAGGAATTTTTCTGTATCCGCATCGGCAACACCGCGATTACGCAAAACGCACCGCATTAAATCGTCATCATTTGATGTCCCGTCACAATCAGACACAACCCACGCCCGCCCCAGCATGGATTTTTCAACTATGGTTTTCAACTTTATACTCTTTTTTTATTGTCGGAAGTATTATAACCTAAAATTATTCAAATAGCAACGGCAGTATCGCATTCAATATTTTACCCGCGGTCGGTGCCGCATTCCATGCGGCGGTCCGCTGCATACTGGACGCTTCGGTCCGCTGGGGTTCATCTATGGTGACCATAATTATATACTGCGGCGCATCAATCGGAAACACACCGATAAAGGTTGTCATATTTTTTGATGTTTCTATTCGTCCGTTCACATGCTTTTCCGCGGTTCCAGTTTTACCACCAATTTTAATTCCTTGGACACGTGCGTTCCGCCCAGTCGTTTCTTCGGCGATACGATACATGATACCGCGCAGACGCTCTGATATTTCGGGGTCCAAAACGCGCTCACCCACCATAGGCCCAATATCTTTTTTAAGAATTGTCGGATAAATATAAATTCCACCATTGGTCATAGAATTTATCCCAAGCATAACATGCATCGGTGTCACCGAAATTCCGTGTCCAATCGAAACGGTGGCACGTTCTGTCGGTCCCCACTGCCGTGGCATAAGCGTTTTTGCGGCACGTCCAAAATCAAGTCGCAACGGTTCATCCATATGAACCCTGTGCATAAATTCTTGCTGCGTGCCGGACGGTAAATCATGCGCTATTTGTGCACTGCCGACATTACAAGAATGCAACATTATTTCATCAACACCCAAATATGGACGTGGTGGTCTAAAAGTTTTAACATCTTTGATACTGTAAACAACGCGATTAAATTTATCCTTTATTGGATACGGTTTCGTAACAAGATATTCTTTATTAATACCATTTTCAATCGCCATCGCAGTGTTAAATACTTTGAACACAGAACCAAATTCATACACACCGTCCAAAAGTGGAAACATTGAAACCTTGGATAAATTTTCCGGATCAAAATCAGGCAACGATACCATCGCAATCATTTCACCCGTGCGCGAATTCATAAGCATACCCATCGCACCTTTGGCCTGATACAAATCAACCGCCCGAACAAGTTGCTCGTAAAACACAGATTGAATACGCGAATCAAGTGATACCTGCAACGGCGCCGTGTTATTTACCAAATAACCATCAAATTCTTTTTCAACGCCGGCACGCCCCTTGAATAAATCATCATTACTTGACCGTCCAACAAAACCAACGATATGAGAAAACAATCTGTGCTTTGGATAAATCCGTCTTTGTTCTGATACAACTTCGACCCCATCGAATCGATTTCGCAGCGCCTTTCTGCAAGTATTTTCATCCGCCATTTTTTTGACACGCACACGCTTTGAAGCATTTAGTATTTTGAAAACATCTTGTTCAGAATATTCGAACGGAAACAGTTCATGAATAAATTGCGCAATATTTTCCCGTTTTTTTACCTTGACCTGCTTTGGTGTTATCCATATATCGCAAGACATCAAATTTTTCGCCAATATATCGCCATTTCTATCAATTATATCTGCGCGTTTTACAATCCAATCTGTACTTCCGATACTTTGTCGCACCCGATTTGAACCTTTACCTGCAAGTTGAAATGTCCGCCCTGCAAAAATCACAAATGCCACCAAGAAAAGCCCATACACAAAGCGCAAACGCCTATGTCCCGCGGCATTACCACCGCCCCCCGTAAAACCATGCTTAAAAATATCCCTTCCTACTTCAAACATTATTTACTGTCTATTCTATCTGGTAAATCTTGGATTTCAACAGATTTATTAAAACTTATTGGCTCTACTTTTGAAAAACCACTTATATCAATTAAATTACGCAAACTTTCAGGCCGAACCCAGGCCGCAAATTCCGCCTGGGCCAATGCGATATCTTGTTGCGCATCGCGAATTTTTTCGCGCACATGGCGCCGTTCATTATTTTGCGTGCGATAACAGACCTGTAATGCAACCGTAAGCGCAACAACCAAAATCAGCATCGCCGACCCAATACGAAACATTTTTTCTTCTTCATTCATCTTTCCACCAGAATAAAATCCTTTCGCGTGTATTGTATCACAAATTTTTCAAAAAACGAATCATAGAATTGACCCCGTTCAACCGCGCCGCACCAATATTTATTTTAAGTTCCAAAAACATCTTTTCCAAATCCATTTGCCGTATTTCATTCGGCACCTTGCCATCAACAATCGACAAGATTATAAACAAAATTCCACGCACAATCGCCGAATCGGCCACGCCATAGAAATTATTTTTTACCCGACAAATCTGAACAAACGATGTGCAACCGATTATTTCTGTGCACTCTGCGCCCGCCGGCACCGGCGCCAATTCTTTACCCAAATCCATAACGAATTCCAATTTTTCAACCGGGTCAATTATGGAATCCAAAGTTTTTTTTATCTGTTCAAATTTCATTTTTTACCAACCACTGTTTGTAAGGTCCAATTCAATTCGCGCGGCATCGGACATACGCGACAAATCCCACGCCGGTTCCCACACCAACTCTACATTGACCGCGGCCGGCGCAACAACCCGCGACACCGTATTTTTAACCTGATTCAAAATATCCTCCATCATCGGACAAGTTGGACTGGTAAAAGTCATTTTAATATTCACCGCATCCTTTGCAATATCAATATCATACACCAATCCCATATCCCAAATGTTCACCGGGATTTCCGGGTCATATACGGTTTTAAGCGCACCAATAATATCATCTTTTGTAAACGCCATTTTTATTTCACTATTTTGTTTATCACATCAATTATTTTATCTATATCATCGACTGTATTCCATGAACCGACGGAAATCCGCACCGACCCCGGGACACCCATACGCGCATGAATCCAAGACGCGCACATATTCCCCGCGCGCATACATATATTATTCGCACCAATCAACGCACCAACATCCAACGGATGCATACCGTCAACGACGAAACTTAAAATCGCCGCATCACGCGTGGTAAGAATTTTTACCTTTGGATTTTTTTGCAATTCATCATACGCATGCTTTATCAAATCAAGATTCGGCCGATTTTTTTCCAAATAATCAATCGCCGGCACCATTCCCGCAATCTGGGTCAGTGGCAAAGTTCCCGCCTCCCACTTATCTGGACTTGTGTATAAATTTAGTGACGTATCTGTGACCTTGGCCACCATACCGCCACCGAATTTATCAGGGAAATATTTATCCGCATCGCGAATATATAAAATGCCAACACCGGTATCCGCACCAATTTTGTGCCCCGAAAACACCAAGAAATCACAATCCCATTTTTTCACATCTATCTTTTCATGAACAACATATTGCGATGCATCAACAATCGTCACAACATCCGGATTTTTATTTCGCGCGGCGGCAATAATTGCACGCACATCTTGCGCCCGCCCCAAAACATTAGACATCGCGGTTATAATTAAAAAGTCGGTCTTTGGCACGGAATTTGGATTGATATCAAAATTTTCATCCAGTTCGCATTTGAACATTTCGCGAATATGGCCGTCATACATCAATTCTTGCCATGGCAATCGCGCCGAATGATGATCCAAATCGGACACCGCAAAGGTCGACATTTCCCGATACCATGGTTGCCGCGATAAAATATTCACAATACGATTCAGGCCATCCGTCGCACCCGATGTAAAGACAACCTGATTCGGTTCGGCATTTATAAATTCCGCCACACGCCGCCGCGCGGCCGCCACCATATCATCAACCGCCACCGCCCGCGCGCAGATTCCCCGCCCCGCATTGGCATAAGAATTCCGCAGGAAATCCGCCTCTGCGCTTATAACACATTCCGGCTTTTGTGCGGTCGCCGCGGCATCTAAGTATATGATTTTATTCATTTTGCGTTTTCCCTTGCATTTTGTTCGAATTATAATACACTTGTGCAAAATATCAACCAGCAAAGGAGAAAAAATATGTCGGTAAAACACGCAACTGACGATAATTTCACCGAATCAATTGGTGGCGCATTAACACTTGTTGACTTTTGGGCACCGTGGTGCGGACCGTGCCGTATGTTTGGCCCAATATTCGAAGGTGCATCGGACAAAATGTCGGACGTGAACTTTGTTAAATTCGAAGTTAACGAAGAAAACCGTCGCACACCAACTAAATACGGCATTCGCGGAATTCCATGCGTACTGGCATTCAAAAACGGCGAATTGATAGAGGCACGTACCGGATTAATGGACGAAGAAACACTTGCCGCATGGATTGCGGAATTAAAAGGATAAAACATGGCAAAGGCAAATTATAAAACTATTAAACTTCCACCAAAATACACACCAAAAAAATCTGAACCATATATGTGTCCGGAACATTTGGCGTATTTTTATCAATTGCTAACTGCGCAAAAGGAAGAAATCACACGCCAAAATACGGCGGCACTAAATTCTGTGACCGCAACAACGGTTGCAAATTCTTCGATTACGGGCGACGAATTTGATAACGCGACCGCGGAACAGGAAACATCTATGACACTGCGTATGGCGGAACGCGATAATAACTTGCTTGCCAAAATAAACAACGCACTTGACCGAATCGAAAACGGCACATTTGGATACAGTGTTATATCCGGCGATGAAATCGGCCTTTCACGTATGCTGGCGCGACCACTTGCCACCATGACAATCGAAGAACAAGAAGAACACGAAAAAAGAAAATAAGAAAACATAAAAACAGGCGACCCAAATCGCCTGTTATTTTTTATTTCTTTGGTTGTTGAACTTCAGCAGCCAACCGCGAATACACCCCCAACTTTGCCGCTTCTATCTCGGCCGCTTTTTCTTGACGTTTTCTCTCCTCTTCCGATTTACGCAGTTTTCGTTTCGCATCCTCCTGTTCATTATACAACTTTTCAACATCACGATAAATTGATTGCACAACTTCATCGTATTTGACGTTCGGCATTTGTTTTTCCCCATACTTGAACCACTCATTTGCTAGTGGTGTCCCGTCACTGAAAGCACTGAAAGCGGCCCCCACCTTAATCCATTCAATTCCGTTTTCAATAACAGAATACCAATTCCAGTATCTATAATCTGCTACATAATCCTTTGACCTGCCCAGCCAATTCTTTTTCTGCTTTACAACAGGAACTCTTTTATGTTCATATTCAAAAACTATGCTTATCCCTTTAGCTTTTTTCTGTTCTACAATCTCCGCAAGGGTCATTTTCATTTTTTATCCTTTTATTAATTAGATACTGGTCTCATAGTAACACAAAACCACACAATGTCAAGAGATTGTTGAATTTTGCTTTTTCCTTTTTACTAATTTGGATAATTATGACGACACCTCCCGGCGTTCCACGCCGTACTCCTCTGGCCAGAGGAGAATTTTGCGCTCTGGAATCAAGTTCCCCTCTGGCTAGAGGGGGGTCTCGCTGTAGCGATAGCGAAAGCGGACGGGGTGTCGCAAAACATATCTACATCTAAAACCAACAACACCATAAAAAACAGGCGGGTTTTACCGCCTGTTTTTTATTTCTTTTTTTGCACCCGATGCGCCGCGGGTTTCTTTTTCGGTGCGGATTTAGAATCCGCCGCTATCGCCTTTTTATCATCAGTTTTCATTTCTTTTTTGAAAACATTCAACCCATGGGCAAGGTTCCGCATCATACCCGGAATCTTCGCGTGGCCGAACAAAATGACCAACAGTAAAACAATAACCAGTATTTCCATCCAACCCAATCTTCCAAACATATCAAACTCCTTCACTAACCACTAACACTTACACTAACCACTATTTTGCGACATAACAATCAAGTCCATCGGACTTTGCATTGCGACAGAACCCATTTGCATCACCCGAAGACGCAAACGCAATACGCAAACGATATGTCGTCGTTCCGTTCGGCAATACCGCGGCCAATATCACGAACTGTTTGCCCACGAACAAGTTTTGATGTCCGGCGCGAATCTTTTTCTCGGCGGCTTCGGCGGCGGCGCGTGTGCCATATGAACCAAATTGCACATACCAACCACCATTTGCAACCTTTTGCGCGGCGGGCTTTGGCGCCGGTTTCGGTTTTGCCGGTGTTTTAACTTCCTTTGGTGCGGGTGCCGGAACAGGTTTCGGTGTCACAGTCGCACGCTCTGGATTAAACGTCACATCTTTTCTATCCTCTATCACACGAACATTTTGATTCGGTTGCGGCGCAACCTCCACCGGTTGTGGTGCGGGCTGAACAACCTGAACCGGTTGCGGTGCAACCTGGACGGGCTGTGGCACAGGCGCGGGCCGCATATCACCCACCGGCATTTGCTGCACAGGCATAGTTTGCACCTGTACCGGCTGTGGCACCGGCATCGGACGCGGCGCGGGCATAATCATTTCCGGTTCGCGTTCTTCGACCATAACGGGCGCACCAAGGTCAACTTCTATCGAAGACGATGAATTATTGCTTACCACGCGGACAATGATAACGACCGCCAAAACGATAATTGCAACCCCAATCGCCAACAGCAACCAAGGCCGATGTGGCCGCGGCGTTACGAAAGGCACCGCATCAGGCAAACCCTCGTCCGCCGTACCATCGGCATCGTCCAAATCCAAAAGTTCTAATTCTTCTGTATCACTCATGATATTTTTCTCCCTTTGATACAGGATATTATATCATAAAAAAACAATATCACAAAAATTATTTTTTTCGCGACACCCCGCCCTACAGGCACCCCTCTAGCCAGAGGGGAACTTGGGCCACAACAAGACAAGAACAAAATTCTCCTCTGGCCAGAGGAGTACGACGTGGAACGCCGGGAGGTGTCGCAATTACAAAATATCCAATTTTAATTACACATCAACAAATTATTTTGTGGGACGCGCACCAAAGTTTGGTGGCACAATCAGTTTATGATTTTGTTCGACAATCGGTTCGGTTTCGCAAGACCGCGTGCACGCGCCCAACACAACCGGCATCAACATAACAAAAGCTAAAATTATTTTTTTCATATCCTTTCCTTTTTTATAATTATGCCCCAATCAAACGATTGGGGCAACGATTTTTTATCACACAGGAATTATATATCCAAGTCCCTGTTCTTAATTTTACTTTTAAGGTTTTGAATAAAATCATCCAATTGGACATTAAATTCCTGTTTCCCATCACGACGTCTTACAGATATTGTTTGCGATTCTAATTCTTTATCACCAACAATAATCATGTAAGGAATCTGTTTCAGTTGTGCATTACGTATCTTTTTCTGCATACTTTCCGAAGAATAATCTTTCTTGATACGCAAGCCCGCCGTAGCAGTTTTTATTTCTACATTTTGCAACTTTTCTGCGATACTGTCCGCGTACACTTTGCAACGGTCAGAAATCGGAATAATTACCGCATGCACCGGCGACAACCAAACCGGCAATTTTCCGGCCAAATGTTCCAACATCAGCCCCATAAACCGCCCCAAAGAACCGTAAACAGTCCGGTGAATAAGAATCGGTGTCTTCTTATTGCCATCTTTATCTATGTACACACAGTTAAAGTTTCGTGGCAATTGAAAATCCAATTGAATAGTCCCAGTTTGCCATTCACGTCCCAAACTATCAACCATTTGAATATCTAACTTTGGACCATAAAACGCACCATCTTTTTCCTTGATTCCGAATCCATTATTTCCGAATCGGTTAACCAAGATTTTTTTCAAAATGGTTTCTGCCTTGTTCCAAGTTTCAATATCACCCATAAAGTCATCAGGTCTTGTTGATAATTTGATAAAATATTTCATATCAAACAACTTATAGTAATATTGAATTATATCAATAATACGATTATATTCGTCTTCTATCATATCTTCACTGATGAAAATATGTGCATCGTCTTGATTAAATTCATATGTTCTAAACAAGCCGTTTAAAGCCCCTGAATTTTCATAACGATAAAGCATATCTGCATCAGCCATACGCCAAGGCAAATCATGATAACTGCGTGGTTCATGTTGGTACGCGACAATAGAATTTGGACAAGACATAGGTGCCAAAGCAAAAACATTATTGTCGTCTTCTTTGAACACAAACATACTATCCTTATAGTGATCCCAATGTCCACTTGTTTCATACAATTCTTTTTTGTTCATGAGTGGTGAACGGAATTCAAAATAACCGTGTTTTTCATGATATTCCGACCAAAAGTTATACAACTCACGATAAACAATCCACCCACCCGGCATATAGTACGGAACACCAGGCGATCTTTCATCAAAGAAAAACAAACCCAACGCCGGCCCAATTTTTCTATGGTCGCGTTTTGCGGCTTCTTCTTGCATTTTAAGGAAGTTATCCAATTCTTCTTTACTTGCAAACGCGTCAACATAGATACGTTGCAACATTTTATTTTTCGAATCGCCCTTCCAATACGCGCCGGCGACACTGCGAATCTTGAAACCATCACGCGGCAAATCTTTGGAACTTTCCACATGCGGCCCGCGACACAGATCGGTAAAATCGCGGAAAGTATAAATCGACAGTTTTTCGCCCGCCGCATCGTATTCGTTCAACCATTCCATTTTATACGGCTGGTCCGCAAAGATTTTTTTCGCTTCGTCCAGGTCGACAATTTTCTGTTCAAAACGACCGTTTGATTTAATCAATTCGCGCATTTCCCGTTCAATCTTTTCAAAATCTTCTTCGGAAAAGCGATAATCGGTATCAAAGTCGTAATAGAATCCGTTTTCAATCGCCGGCCCACCCGCAAACTTTACATCCGGGTGCAGTTTTTGCACCGCCGCCGCCATCACGTGCGCCAACGAGTGCCTAATCATTTCAATTGGATATGACATAATAAATTCCTTTTTTTATTGTAAGATTTTCAAACTGTTTGATTATATTCGTGCGCCATAAAAAACGCAAATAGAAATTACCGTACCCCCGCGGGGGTCGTTGTGGTCGTGGTTGTGAAAAAGAACAAAAATTGCTTCATAACGACCGCATTATATTACAACCGAATCGAAAAGTCAACCGCTATACATCCAATATCGCACCGTACAGAACTGCAAAGAAAAAACACACTGTTCCGGCGATTACAAATAAATGCCAAATCGCATGCGAAAACTTTAATTTCCGCCAAAGGTAAAATACCACCCCAATCGAATACGAAAGCCCGCCGGCAAGGATAAACCACAATCCCCGCGCCGGCACACGTGCCAACATAATCGGCAAAATAAATATCAATGTCCACCCCATCAACAAATAAAGCGCAACAACCCATTTGGGCTGTTGCCGGGGATTACGAATTTTGACTATTGCGCCAAAAATTACAATCGCCCATAAAATTCCGAACACCGTCCAACCCAAACCGCCACGCAAATTCACCAACAAAAACGGCGTGTATGTGCCGGCAATCAATGCATAGATGGCAACACTGTCCCACACTTCGAAAAAACATTCGCCACGCCGCCCAATAAGTGCATGGCACATTGTTGAACCAAAATAAAGCGTGAACATAGTGAACCCAAAAATCGCACACGACACAACCGACCAAGCGTTTCCGTAAATTGCCGCGAACACCACAAGCAATGTTAAACCCGCAATCGCAAGCCCAATACCAATTCCATGCGTTAGGATATTCAACACTTCTTCGCCATGCGTCGACCGCCGTTCCCATCGAAAAAGCCCTGTCGCGCGCAGACACCGCAACAACCGCGACGCATGCCGGTCGCCACGAACCCGCTTTAATTTCGTTCTAACAATTTTACGATTTTTGGTCATAATACGGCCTTTATCCTTTTAATTACCCTATCCTTGCCCATGACTTGCATGATAGAATAAAGGTCCGGCGTGTTTGTGCGACCCGAAAGGGCGACACGCAAATCCATCGCAACATCACCATTTTTAACACCAAATTTTTCGGCAATCGCGACAATTTTATTCCACCACGTATCTTTGTCATCGGCAATATCAAACGTTTCCAAAAACGCCCGCAACACGTCCGCATTATATTTGTATTCCGTATTCGGCACAAACAATTCGTCAAAGAAAAATTCTTCAATGCCAAGTGTCTGTTTCCAAGTAATAAAATCTTTACGTATACGCCGGGGATTGTCGCGTTCAATGGCCAAAACCGCCGTCAAATAATCTTGGTTGGCAACCTGCATCTTTTGTTTTTCATCACCGTATTCATTTGCCCATGTCACCACAGATTTTACCAAATCGGAAACCGTCATCGCGCCGATATACTCTTTGGCCCACCATTCCAATTTCTTCATATCGAACAGTGCACCAGACATCGGAATTTTTTTTGGTTTCATTTCATATTCCCAGAAATTTTTCACCGCACCTTTTAACTTTGCCTCTTCATAACCCGATGCCAAAATGTTGCCAAGGTATTCCATCACCGATTCCACCGGCCAACCTTCCTGTAAAAAGAACGCGACATTACATTCAGGGTCTTTGCGTTTGGACATCTTGCGTTGCTTTCCCGTTTCCGCATCAATTTTATCAAGTGTTGCCGTATGAATATACACCGGTGGCGTCCATTCCATCATACGAAACAACTGATAGTGCATAGGCAGCGACGGCAACCATTCTTCGCCACGCACAACATGCGTTGTCCGCATAAAGTGGTCATCGACCAAGTGCGCAAAATGATATGTTGGCAAACCATCATTTGATTTTATCAAAACCAAATCTTCATTACTTTCTGGAAACCCAATTGACCCACGCACCGCATCTTTACAGAAAATGCGTTTGCCGGGGTCGCCCGTCGAATACAGCCGAATCGTCGGCACTTCGCCATTATCCAAATGACGAATAATTTCGTCCGACGTTATATCGCGGTCACGTGCGAATTCGCCGTATACGCCGGTTCCAAAGCCCGCCGCAGTTTGTTCGGCACGTATTTTTTCCAAATCATTTGCGGTCAAAAAGCATGGATATGCACGTCCAGTCCGCAATAATTCCGCCGCCACACTATGGTAAATATCTTTACGTTGCGATTGATAATATGGACCATATTTTTCATCGTTGTTATATTTCAAACCAAAGTCACTCATCGCCCTTTTAACAACATCGACCGCACCAGACACTTCGCGCTTGGTATCCGTATCTTCAATACGCAACATAAAGACACCACCCGATTGCGACGCCAATTTATAATCAATCAACGCACCATACAAATTTCCAATATGCATAAAGCCCGTCGGGCTGGGCGCAAAACGCGTCACCATCGCGCCATCGGGCAATGCACGCGGCGGGAATTTTGCCTCTAATTCCGCCAAAGTATATTTCGGTGCGGCGCCCAAAACGCGTGCGATTAAATCTTCGGTCAAACCTGTCCTCATATCAAATCCTTGTATTTTTAATATATGCATTTTATACTAAATATATGGAAAAACAAGAAATAAGAACATTTGGCCGTCGCCACGGCAAAAAATTATCCGCCCGCAAAGAATCACTGGTTCGTGACACCTTGCCGGCGCTTTGCCCGCGCGCGAATGAAAAAATCGATATACTTGAAATCGGTTTCGGTTCGGGCGAACACGTGCGTGAATTGGCCATTGCAAACCCGAACTGTATCATACTTGGCGCCGAACCGTTTATGAACGGCGTTGCCGCCCTGCTCTCTGGCATTTGCGATGAAAATGGCGCGGTATTGGACGAATACAAAAACATACGAATTTTTCCGGACGATGTGCGAATCGTTTTGAACGGCGGCGAATTTGGGTTTTCCGAAATCTGGATTTTGCACCCCGACCCGTGGCCCAAGGCACGCCATGAAAAGCGCCGATTGCTAAACGCGAATTTCCTAAATTTATTATCAAAAAATTTGGCGACGGACGGTAAAATTATAATCGGCACCGACCATTGGGAATACTATGATTGGATTCTGGCGCAGGTAAAAAACACGAACCTTTGCGAAACGAATTTATCGCACAACATTATCCAAACGCGTTATCAAAAAAAGAATATGGCCGGCACCGCCGAACCAAAATATATCATCCTTTCACGCCGGTAAACGCACGCATATTTTGAACCAAGTCCGGTTGGATTTTTTGACACAGGCGTAAAACCTGACTTACGCGGAACATATTTTTTCCAAACCACAAATGCAAATCTGATTTCAAATTCCAATTATTTAGCATATCAAAAATAATTCCAACGAAATCAGAATTTGCATCAAACGAATCGCCATGCGCCATTATCAAAATCGTATCGGGCGCAATCGCGCGCAACGCATCAAACACCACCGACCAACTTTGACCACGCATTTCATCAATATCAATCGCAACCGAAAAAGTTTTATCAAAAAACAAATCATTTCGCACGGGTTTCATCGCATCGCAAAATTGCGACAAATCCGGAACATGAACAAAAACCTGGGCACCGACCGCACCGGACCTGAACGCACCCGTCACAGATTTTGCCAATTCCGACACCGTATCAATCACATCTTTATCGATAACAAAATCAAAACGATTCACAATTTTGATATTATTTTTTTCAACCCACGGCCAAATTTCACCAGTTGCCGCACATGGCGCAGAAATTACCGATACTCCGGATTCCAACACCGCGTCCGCCACCGCCGCCAAATCCGACGCATCGGTCGCCGAATCATCAATCCACCACGCCCGCATTTCCGACACATCATCAAAAAGATAATTCAGGTTCATCATAACACTTTCTACTTTATCACAATTGTGATATAATTTGAACGCGATGAAAAGATTTTTTGAAAAATTTTTATGGGGTATTTTATGGCTATTGTCGATTACGCTTGTGACGACACTCTGGATGAATACAAATTATGGGTTTGATATGTTATCGGCAGCACATTGGGAATACCTTGGCACACTCCAAGCGAACCGTTCAGAAGTTAAGCCGGATTTTTACATATCACTTATTGGCGCATTATTCATTGCGCTAATTGGGCTATATTTGATTATGCGTCCACGCACACGGCGCATAAAACCAACCGAACCCGCAAAATCAAATATAATTATTGTTTCGCAACAGCCCGTGGTTCAACCTGCACCAAAACCCGAACCCCCAAAACAGGAAAAAACAGAAACTAAAATTGAAAGAGGCGAACAAACTTTTACACCGCGTCCCGCGCCGGCAATATCTTTGAGCAACCGACCGATATCGCCGATGGGACTGCGCCCCCCAACCCAACAAAGGCCAACCACAACTGTGCCGACACCGCCACTGCAACCAACGCCAAAAATAAATACAAACGCGCCAGTCGCCCAAAATACAAATTCACCGGAAATTCAGCGCGCACTTGAATCATCCGGATACATCATTAAAAAGTGCGACCGAATTGGGAAATTGCAAAACCCAACGGTTGCCATCGCATACGACCAATCGGTATGGATTATCGCAACCAAGGCATCGCCCGATACAATGGTTGATGCGATTCAGACACTTGTCACAATATTTGATGATACACTTGGCGAAACGGCAAACGACATCAAACTTCGTGGATTTATAATTGAACCCACCGAACCCGTAAAGCGCAGCGACAACATAATCATAACATTTGACAATACGGCCGATTTTGTGAAATATGTGAACGAACACAAAAACACAAAACCCGACGATTACGATGCCGAATTGTTCGAAGCGTTTTCTACTTACATCAGCACCGTAACCGGATATATTGGAAAATCATAATGCAATGGAACCAATCAATTGCGGAAAAAAGATTATCTGACATGAAAATGCCGGACATGCCGGTTACCCCGATACAGCCAAAAATTGCCGCGGTCCCGGCGGATTGGTTTCCACAATATAAAAAACTATGTCACGAATTTATGCGTTCATTATCGGACTGTGTCCAAGAACTTGCGTTAATGAACCTTGGACGCGATGAATTTATGGATTTATTGATGGGCCGCGCGTTGCCCGACAACCTGTCATTTCGATTCCGCGTTCCACTTATTTGGGGCGGCAAATTAGAAACCGAAAATATGTTTATGTGTTTCACATTTCCACAATCGCAAAACCTTGACCGATTTATCATCGAACAATACGGAAACGAAACAATCTGGTTGCCAAATCCTGAAAAGAAAATTTACCTACCGATACATTCAACTATTAGTGGCACCGGTGGCAACGCAACCGCCGACCGGCTTAGTCAATTCGCCGCAACAATGAACACCGGACGCAACCAATCATAGTGGGGGAAATATGAATCAACTGCTTGAATCTTTGAAACAACATGGCGCATTTTTTGCACCGGCCACATCGGCGGGTCAGATTACTATTTTAAATATGAACCTGCAAAAAATTCGCGCCGCGATGTTACCAAACGAATTCATAAAGTTCTATCAAATTTGTGGCGGAATTAAACTTGGCAACGGATATATCTTTGGGCCCAACGAATACAAAACCGGGCGCGCGCACCCAATCCCCGACATATTGGCAATAAATCAAGAATTGACCAATATCCCATCCATGCGTGGCAAAACCGTATTTGGCCGAAATGATTTATTTTGGTTTGCATTCGACACATCGGGAAAGTGTATGATGATGGACAATATCGGACTACAAACATTGCGCCGATATGACGATATCTACCGTGCAATATATGAATGTCTTGCCGGGGGAAAAATCTAAGATGAAAAAATTATCTATATCTTTATCGGGGCATCAAACAAGCATTTCACTGGAAGACGAATTCATCACCGCCCTGCACGAGATTGCACATAAAATCAAAAAGCCCGTTGCAAAAATCATCGATGAAATCGATGAAAAACGCGGCATAGGGACAAATCTTTCATCCGCGGTGCGCATTTATATTTTGAAATACTATCGTAAATAATTTTTTACTTTTTCCGTGTCACACCCGCAATCCATATCGTCCCCAAACACGAAACGACAAGAATAATTATCATCCACATATCACGACCAAATTTTCTATACGCCGTCCTGTGCGCGCCACAAACCGTGCCGTCAATATGACCCGCGACACCAATCGGAATCGATGCCTCGACATTTCCGTCCGCGGCCACAAATGCACTTATACCCGAATAATCTGACCGCACAATCGGCACACCTGATTCAATCGCGTAACGCCGCACCATATCCAAATGCTGGTATGTCCCTGGCGTTTTTCCAAACCAATTATCATTTGTGATATTCACAATCGCGTTTGGTATTTTACCACGCGGAACAAGTGAATCTGAAAAAATAACCTCGTAACAAATCGCGGGCGCAAATGTAAAATTCTTGCCCGACAAATTCATTGTTATAAGTTCCGGCCCATCACCCGCCGTCAATTGTCCGGGCGTTGGAATTAAATCACCGAACGGTCGATATTCCCCAAACGGCACAAGGTGCGATTTGCTGTATACGCCGGAAACCGTGGCATCCGGATTCACAATCAACATAGAATTATATAATTTTCCGTCATCAAAATAATTTGCACCAATCACCATAGGTTTATCTAAAACGCGCGCCATCGAAATAATATCCCCTGGCATCATAACAAACGGATACGCCGTTTCCGGGAACACAACCAAATCATATTCACCTTCGGCCGACGCAATTTCGGTCATCAGATTTATATTATGGTTCGCATTTTGCAACGCAGCCGCACGTGAATGTGTGGCTTTTTGCGCGGCACTTTGCGCCGGTTGCACAATCCTTATAACCGGCCGCGGCAAGACATCACAATTATTTTGAACAAGGGTTATATTCCGCCGGCCATACAAAATTCCAACCACACCAAACATCAAAAAACATAGCAACACGAACCAATTTAATCCATCGCGCCTGTTTTTTATAATTTCACAAACCGCCGCAATAACACCAACAATTACAAAGGTAAGTCCCAGCGCACCATAAAGCGACATTGAATTTGCAACATATAAATTTTGCAACGATATATTCGCAATCGGGTTCCACGGAAACCCGGCGAACAACCATTCGCGCAACCATAAAACCAATGTCCAAACCGACGCGAACAAAAACGGTCTACACGCCGGATTTAGCCGTATAGAAGAAATTGCCAAAAATGGCGGTGTAAAAATAATTCCGCCCACAATACCGATTCCAACAATTCCGGGAATCGTCCAAATTGCAAATTGACTTGCTAATTCTGGCACAACATAAATACTGTTCAACACCCACCAAAACATAGCGATTGCATAAACCGCACCAAACGGGAAAACCCGCCAAAATTTTCGCCACGCCGAAACACCAACTAAATTTTTCAAAGACAATAAATACGCGCCACCAATACCAATCACCGTTGCCCACCAAAAATTAAATGGCGCAAACCCAAAACTTGCCACCACCGCACACAACGAATAAACTATTGTTCGACCAAAAGCCCCACGAAAGAACTTTTTCAAATTCATAACAAACCTTCCACCAGGACAACACGATTCATCGCTGCATACGCCGGATTCCGCCGTATAGGGATTTTTATACCCCAATTTTTTTAATATTGCCGTTTCCTTTTTTTCCATTTTTTCCGCATCTTTATCGTTCAAATGGTCATATCCCAAAAGATGTAAAACACCATGCACAACCATATGCGCCGTATGTTCTTCTAATGATATATTTTCACGCTTCGCCTCACGACGAACGGTGTCCAGTGATATAAAAATATCGCCCAACAAAACATCATCACCCAATTCAAAAGAAAGAACATTTGTCGGCTTATTTATCTCACGATATTTTTTGTTTATCTTTTTTATTTCTGCATCATTCACCAGTGTAATTGACATCTCTGAATTCTTGTATACGGCCGTCACCGCGGCATTGGCGATTTTTTCGAAATCAATTTTATATTTTTTCCAACGTTTATCTTCGGTATTTACAAAAACGCGCATAGCACATTCCCCCATATTTTATATTTGCCAATCAAATGTTTATTTTCTATGATTATACCATAAAACACGGAATAAATAAAATGCAGAATAATTCACGTCCACTTGCCGATTTAATGCGCCCGAACACAATCGATGACGTTGTGGGGCAAACGGCGCTGCTTGGTGAAAACGGCATAGTCCGCCGTATGGTCGCGGCACATAAACTTTCGAACCTGTTGCTGTGGGGGCCGCCGGGCTGTGGCAAGACGACAATTGCGCGCGCACTTGCAAATTCGGTTGATATGGATTTTGTTCCCATGTCCGCGGTTTTTTCCGGCACGGCGGACATAAAAAAAACGATGGAGGTTGCACGCACAAACGCGGCCCTTGGTCGTGGGACGCTTTTGTTTATCGATGAAATTCATCGGTTTAACAAAACGCAACAGGATACATTGTTACCATACCTTGAAGACGGCACGGTGGTCTTTATCGGTGCAACCACCGAAAACCCAAGTTTTAACTTGAACAACGCGTTATTATCACGTTGCCATATTGGTGTATTGGAACCGCTGAATACGGCGGATTTAGCGACACTAATTGAACGCGCGGAAAAATTTATCGGCAAAAAATTACCGCTAAGCGCGGATGCAAAAAAACACCTTGCGGAAATTTCCGACGGCGATGCGCGATTCTTGCTAAACACGGTTGAATACCTGGTAAATGCAAAATTCAAAAAAAACCTTGGCCCCGACGAACTTGATAACGTGATTCAAAAGCGCGCACCGCTTTCGGACAAAACCGGCGATGAACATTACAATATGATTTCCGCCGTGCATAAATCATTGCGCGCAAGTGATACAGACGCGGCGCTTTATTGGGTTGCGCGCATGATGACCGCGGGCCAGGACCCAATGTACATTTTCCGCCGTCTTACAAGATTCGCAATGGAAGATGTTGGCCTTGCCGACCCGAATGCGATGCAAATTGCACTTGCCGCATGGCAGGTTTACGAACGCATGGGCAGCCCCGAAGGCGACCTTGCCCTTACCGAACTTGTAATATACCTTGGGACGGCACCCAAAAGTGTTTCGGTTGACCGTGCGAAAATGGCATCTTATGCGGTGGCAAAACAAACATCAAACCTTATGCCGCCAAAGAATATTTTAAACGCGCCAACAAAAATGATGCGTGAAATGGGATACGGCAAAGGTTATATCTATGACCCGGACACGGAATCGGGGTGCAGCGGGCAAAATTGTTTTCCCGAAAGTATGCAACGCCAAAGTTTCTATCATCCAATTGAACGCGGATTTGAACGCGAAATTAAAAAGCGACTTGAATACTGGAACGCATTACGCGCCCGTGCAAATAAAGATTCCGAAAGTTAGAACAAGATATTTATTTTTAGTCCGGTCGTAAACTTTTCCGATTCAAACGAATAATCGAAATGCCCAACATATTGCGTTCGGCCATATTGCCGAACGATGCGTCCACCAACGGTTTCTTCGTCATAACATTTATCGGTCGCCTTGCGCAATGTTGCACCAACACCGACCCGCCAATCCGCCGTCACACGCAAATATAAATCAGGCGAAAAATCAATAAACGCAATTCCATGTTCATTGTTAAAAATCCAACTTGATTTCACGGTCGCGGCAAGTGTCACATGTTCATATTGTTGACCAAACCTGAACCCAAGGTAATAAACCGAATCCGCAAAATCCGGCGAACGCAACCGATGCGAACCACCAAACTTTACACCACCCAACATATCATAAATCAAATGATTATCCGCCGAATTCGCAATACGATAAAGCGCGTTCAAATCCGCACTTGAAAAACCACTTTCATCCCCATCAAAATCACGTTGGTAATAAAAATTCCCACCAACAACCAAACCATCAACAATACCATAGTTCAAATACTGACCCACACGCAAACCATTTTCAAAATAATCAAACAATGTCTGGGACAATAACCGCCCGCGCGCCGTCAAAAATAATGGGTCGGACGTATCATCAACCAAACCTTCGGCCCGCGCACCGGTGCACCAAACCAAAGACATCAAAAACGCATAAAGAATTTTTTTCATGTTTTTTATTCCCAGAAAACAACCGGCGACATTCACGCCGCCGGTTCAAACGCACGAATTAAAAGTAGAATATAATCCGACCCCCAACCGACATTTCTTTATATTTATCAACTTTGGCTTTGCCAAGCTCGCCCCATTTCTTTAACGCTGGGTCAACCGATTCGTCATAATATGTCGCATACGCATCTAACTTTTGACCATCGGCGGTATCAAAGAACGATGTTTTCCCATACAGTGTCAACGCAAACCAATCATTCGGTTGCCACCCCAGTTCCGCCTTTATCGATGCCTGGCCATGCCAGTCATAGTGACCGTATATGGCTTCCAAATTCAATGTCCAATCTTCCTCTAATACACTAAATACGCCAAGGCCACCTTCAATGAAAAACGTTGTCTGTGTATCACCATTATATGCAACGAACAAAGACGCCGGTCTCCCCTCTTCATCATGGCCATCAATGCCATTGCCGTAATATTTGTCATCAAAACTTACCAACCATCCACGCAGCAAACCATATATTGTCGATTTTGAAACTTTATATCCACCCTTTAAATCCAAAACAAATTCATTGGCAACATCTTGCTGACGTTCATAATACAGTGACGCATCCGCAATCCATTCCGCATTATCGACAAAGCGCCATTGCAACCCGGCACCATAGATATTTAGCCCGCTATCTTTCATTTCATCATCCGGCGCACTGGACCAATCAAACTTATATTTTGTGGAATCAAAACGCCCCATCAGCAAAACCGCAAGCCGATCGGTAATACCATAACTTAAATCTTCTTTGACGGCAAACCCACGCGCACTCCACTTTGCCTTGGTATCAAAGTTGGGATTTTTCGCTATCAAATCCGGCAACAGGAAAAAATCCAAATTATACGAAGATGTATTATACGAAATATCAGTTATCGACCCAAACTTTCCTTCGGTTGGTTGAAAGAACGGATGCGCCAAATAATATTTCCGCTTTACCTGACTGCGCACCACGGACGAACGATTATATGTCGACACTGCGGACGAACCGGCGTTATTATTATAATACACCTGGCCACGATTGACCGGCGTATAGTAATTATTGGTTGTCGTTGTATATCCAACATTTGACTGACGCACTGGCACCGCATAGGTCCGCGTTGTTGTCCGTGTTTCATACTTTTGATAATTCACATTTGGATTTTCACGCACCGCGGGTGTTGTGGTATTCAGGTTCGCCGCCGATGCACCGCCCATACCGAAATTCGTCGCCGCAAACGCGGGCGCGCCCCCAACAAACGCCACCAAAGCAAATACAGACAAATATCCTTTCATTTATTTTTCTCCTTAGTTTTATAACCGAATTATATCACAAAAAATCCCATTTACAAAGCATAAAAATCACAATATATGCCGTTTGCCGTTCGGGTCGGGCGCACTGACGATACCTTCCTGTTCCATGCGTTCCATAAAGCCCGCGGCCTTGTTATAACCAACACTTAAACGCCGTTGAATATAAGATATTGTCGGCTTTTTATCACGGACAACATATTCTTTGGCCTGGGCATACAGGTCGGCATCTTTATCGCCCGTACTGGCGGGCATGCCCGGCACCGCGCCGCCGGCGGCCGCGCCACCATCTTCGCCATCAATAACACCCGCCACATATTCGGGTTCGCCCTGCGCGCGCAGGAAATCCGCCACACGCGTCATTTCCGCCGGTTCAATAAACGCACCATGTATACGTACCGGAACACGGCCGGCCTCGCTAAACAACATATCACCACACGCAAGTAAATTTTCCGCACCCTTTTCGCCCAATGTCGTCATACTGTCGATATTACTGCGCGCCTGGAAAGAAATACGCGTTGGGAAATTCGCCTTGATAACGCCAGTAATCGTTGTCGCATCGGGACGCTGGGTCGCCATAACAAGGTGGATTCCGGCGGCGCGCGCCTTTTGCGCCAAACGTTGAACACAGGCCTCGACCTCTTTACGGGCAACACCCATCAAATCGGCAACCTCATCAATAACTATCACCAAATACGGCATATCAGACAAATCGACCGTCTGCGTTTCGTATTCTAATTCACCGGTTTCTTCGTTTGTGCCAACGGCGACCTGCTTTGTCACAACCTCACCCGACGCACGTTTTGCGGCGACCGCCTCGTTATACGCCTCTATATTTTGCACACCGAAATCCAACAGGCGTTTATACCGCAATTCCATTTCTTGGACCGACCATTTAAGCCCGTTTACCGCCGCATTCGGATCAAGTTTTATAATCGGCGTAATAAGGTGCGGTATATCGTCCCAAAATCCAAAGTCAACACCTTTGGGGTCAATAATCATAAGTTTACATTTGTCCGGCGTAAAGTGATACAGCACCGACATAATTATCGATTGCACAAAAACGGACTTACCCGAACCGGTGCGCCCCGCAATCAGAACATGCGGCATCTTGGCCAAATCGAAATACATCGGATTGCCACCGATATCCACACCCAACGCAAGTGGTATTTTATATTTAGAATTCACAAACGCATCATCCGCAACAAGTCCCTGGAACCGGACCGTTTGCCGATTAAGGTTCACCATTTCAACACCAATAAGTTCCGTGCGCGGAATATGCGCGATACGAATATTTTCGGTCGCCATCGCGCGCGTCATATCTTTGACGGTTTTATTGATATCGACCATACGAACACCACTGTCGGGCTTGAATTCATACAGCGTCACAATCGGCCCAGGCCGAATTCCAACAACATGACCGTTCACACCATATTCGGCAAAATGAATTTCCATCGCACGCGCATTTTGTTTTAACTCTGGGGTCACGATACTTTTACCAAAGTTAGATTTTTCCAAAAATTCTGGGTCGGGCAATTCGTATTCTATTACTTCCGCACTTTTTGATACGGCGCGCCGACGTGCGGGCTTGCGACGCGGTTTCGGTTTTTCTTCTTCCTCTTCATCCTCCACTTCTTCTTCAACCTCTTCTTCTGCTTCTTCCTCATCTTCCTCTATCGGTTTCATCAAATGGAACGCGGTCAGCACCCACCGCACCGCACCAATAACATTACGAACAATTCGAATAACATCGGCAAAACTTATATGCAATAAAATTCCCGCAATCATAAAGAACCCACACAAACACAAAACACCAATAACTATCGCGCCAACACCACCCGCCAAATTCGAAATATCCGCCGCCGCAACGGCCCCAAGCATTCCGCCATATGTCGTCCGTGGTGCAATTAAACCAAACCCGGCCGCGCCCAAACAAATCGCAACAAAACCACGCAATATATTATATTCTGGCGTTCCATCACGCACCGCCCCAGACATCAAAATCAAACCAAATCGCGCAATACACAAAAATAAAAATAATGTCGGCACATATCCAATTGCATACCTAAACACACCAACAAAATTTCCCATCAAACTTTGCGTGCCGAAATTTCCCGCCGCCGCAATTCCATCTAAATAAGGGTCATGAAATAACAACGCAATAATCGACCAAGCCGCAAAAATCAAAACGGCAAAACCACACAACTTTGCGCAAAGCCCACGCAAAGCCCCCGAAACACTTTCCGGTAAAAATCTTGACTGACCACTCATACCGCGGACATTATATCATAAAAAAAGTGAAAAAGCACCCCGAAACAAAATATTATTTGTTGCGTGCAACAACGGCCCGAACAATGTCCGCCGCAATCATACCGATAAATGCGCCAAGTATAACATCAGACGGCCAATGCGCACCGACACAAACACGCGACACACCAATTACAACCGCAAGTGTCCACGTGAACCACTTTGCGCGCGGCACCAACATCCCAATCATAACCAGTCCTGCAAACGACGCCATCGTATGTCCCGAAGGCATAGAATGAAACGCCCAATCACGCGCAAACGGATAAAAGCCGGTCATATTCAACGCCTCGTAAAAAACCGGCCGCGCGCGCCCTATTAAAACTTTCAAAATTATTCCAACAAATGATGCAAGGAATACAGACGCAAAAACCATAAACGCATAACTATTTTTTATACGACCATAAATATTACTAAAAAAATTTTTTTCTTTTGAATGCAAAAATTTCCGAATGTAAAAAACACAAAGCACAACAAACGAAACAACCAACCAAACTTTGGCCGCAAAAATTTTCCCAATATATTCGCAAAATATACAATCAAACCGCCGCAAGAAATTAAACACCGGAATATCAAACCAGAAAATTCCCGCAAACACCAACCCAAGTGTCACAATCGCACCAATCAAAATCCGCATCCAATTTAATTTATTTTCACGTGTGATAAACATATCAAAACCTTTTATTCTTCGTAATTCAATAATCGACTATACACTTTCGAATCAGTCAAAATCTGTACCGCCACGGACATAGCCAACAAATCTTCATCCTCACCATTTGTGATTGTCGGGCAACCGCGCCGCACCGAATCGGCACTAATATTTTTATCCGCGTTATAGTCATGCCAACGGAAATCCCCATTGACAACATTTATAAAGAATGCACTCTGTTGCGCGCCGGTGCGAATATTAGACAAACACACCACCGGGAATATACCCCGTCCATCAATCTTGCGCCCCATGCCGGTTTTCACAGATTTATTTAACAATCGCAAACCACCACCGTCACTAAGTGGCAATGTCGATGCAATTCGCGCCGCGCCCGATGTCGGTGTTCCAATCAAAACCCCACGACCGTTTTCATAGAACGCCGCAGCAATTGCCTCTGCGGTGCCACGCGTCATATTTGAAACGACGACAACGACATGCGCATCTGTCACCGCATTATCAGCCGGCACAACTTCGATTTCATCAGTTGTATTTTCAATGATACGCATAATCGGCCGCGCCCCAATAAACAGCCCCGCCAACTTTGCCGCCGCGCGTTCATCGTCACCATCGGCCGCACGCAAATCCAAAATGACACCGGAAACATCAGGATGTTTTTTTAACGCCTCACTAATAATCGCAACCGCACTATTCGATATTTTATTCACAATGATATTAAGTATCCCACCATTTACATCGTCCATAAATACAACATCCGCATCGGCGATAACAATTGTTGCACGCCGGACAACAACGCGCCGCTGGCCCGCGGGCGTAAGCAACGTCATCTTTACCGTTCCCGAATTAAACCCGGACATCATCGATGCCAACGCCGAATCAGAAATCTCTGAAACCAAAGTCCCGTTTATTTCACCAATCAAATCGCCGTCACTTATACCCGCATTATCGGCCGGCGAACCACGATACACCCCCAACACCCGAAAGTTTCCGCGTTCATCACGCGCGCCTTCGATACCAACACTGGTAAGTATTCGTCCATCATTCAGTGGCGATGTTTCGTCCGCCAAAACATAGCGACCATTTTCATCAATTCCGCGCATTAGTGAATCAACAACCGCACGATAAATATCCGATTCGCTTGCCGCCGCCATAGACATATCACGTTCGCGCATCTTTAACACCAACGCCGTTGTAATTTCACCATACGCATTCCAATCACGCGGCCCCGGTGCCGGGAAATTTCCAACGATCGTGTCACCCCAAACCAAGACAACACGTTCATCGGTCGCCGCAATGTGTGCGTCCGGATGCAGGTTTTCCAAACCTTCGATTGCAACCTTTATATTTTTTCCGCCCCAACTAACGCCGGCCAATTTTTCATATATTTCGGCAAACCCACGCGACATATCAAAAACATTTATTCCATTTTGAATCGGTTCATCTTCGAAAAACAAACTGTCGGCGCGCACCCCCGCCATAACCGACAGAAAAAGAAAACCACCCAAAAAGATTTTCAACAATTTTTTCATATGCCCCTCTCCCTCTTGCAATGCGTTTAGTATTTTGTTTCACGCAAATTAAAGTGATACAAAATAACATTTGAAATATACATACTGGTCAACGTCCCCATCACAATCGAAAATCCCATGGCCAGTGCAAATTCTTGCAACGCAAGTCCCCCGAACACATACAGGCCGACCAATGCCAACATTGTTGTAATACTGGTCATCATTGTTCGCGACAACATCTCATTGACCGACAAATCAATCAGTTCATCCATAGGCATTTTATGATACTTTTTTATGTTTTCATCGATTCGGTCATAGTTCACAACTTTATCATTGATGGAATACCCGACACCCATCAAAACAACCGCAATCGCCGTCTGATTAAATTCAAGTCCCGTCACCGAAAAGAACCCAAACATCAACACAAAGTCGAACACCAACGACACAAACGACCCGACCGCATAGCCACCGCGATACCGTATCCAAATATACACCGCCATCAAAATAAAGGACACCAACACCGCCAAAATACCACCGCGCACCAATTCACCACCAATCTTTGGTCCGACAATTTGCACCTGGGTATATTCAACACGATTCCCAAGAATATCCTTGATTTCGCGTACGCGTTCATTTTGTTGTGCATCGGTCGCGCCCTTTGGCAACCCAACACGAATCAGAATCGCGTTATCGTCCACCGATTGCAATTCCGGATTAAACGCGGCCAAGTCATGACGCATTTTATCCACAGTATAGTCCGATTCGGTTGATACAACCTCCATCGAAATACCACCGGCAAAATCGATACCATAGTTCAAACCGCGGAACCACAGCGATAAAATCGAACCCAAAATCAACGCACCCGAAATCCAATACGACAATTTCCGATACTTCATAAAATGCAGTTTCATAACCAAACCCCTTACTTTTTCACATAACCAATTTTTTTATTTTTTCCATGCATATAGAAATCAATCAGCACGCGCGACAACCATATACACGTAAATAACGTTGTAATAACACCGATGGAAAGTGTCACCGCAAATCCACGAATCGGACCCGCACCGAATTGGAACAAAATAAGCGAACAAATAAGGTTCGTAAGTTCCCCGTCCAATACGGTCTTCATCGAACGATTAAATCCGGAATCCACCGCACGCAAAGGCGTTGCGCCCGACCGAATTTCATCACGAATTCTTTCAAACGGCAAAATGTTCGCATCGACTGCCATACCCAATGTCAACACGATACCCGCAATTCCGGGCAATGTTAGTGTCGCCCCCATCAACGCGGACACACCGATAATCATCGCCAAATTCACCAGTAAAACAATGTCGGCAATCAAACCAAACGCGCGATACACAATTATCATAAACAGCATAATAAGAATCACACCAACCAAACACCCAACCTTGCCCTGGGCAATTGTATCGGCACCCAACCCCGCGCCGACAGTGCGTTCTTCGATGACCTGTAACGGCGCCGGCAATGCACCACTGCGCAACAACACCGCCAAATCTTTTGCACCTTGCAACGTGAATCCGCCGGAAATCTGACCACGGCCACCCGGAATCGGTTCACGAATCGTCGGTGCAGACAAAACCTTGCCATCCAAAACAATTGCGAATCGTTCATTCACATGTTCGGTGGTCAGTTTTGCAAATCGCCGCGCCCCAGTTGCATCAAACACTGTCGTCACAACCGGCATATTATTTTGGTCAAAGTCCGCCTGGGAATCTTTCAAACTTTCACCCGAAACTTCTATGCGCGAATACACCGGCACAGTCGACCACGGGCTTTCCATATACGGCAAAAATTCCGTTCCCGCCGGCGCAACGCCCGACGCCAATTGTTCCGGCGTGATATTTTCGTTCACCAAATGAAAGGTCATCTTGGCGGTCTTGCCAATCAATTCTTTAATATGTTCGGGATTATCAACACCCGGCAATTGCACCAGGATATATTTTCCGCCCTGACTTTGAATAGACGGTTCCTTGGTTCCCAACGCATCGATACGCCGCCGCACGATTTCGATACTGCGCGCCAACGCGTCCTGTATCATTTCTTCGCGTTGTTTATCCGAATACGAAAGCGTTATCGTATTCCCCGATGAAGAAATATCGACCGTATCCCCAAGGACGCTTTTCAACCGCCCCTTGGCCTTGGACACTTCGTCATCTTCACGCACAACCAACGACACAACACCGTCGACATTTTTAAGGCCCGAAAAACGAATCATACCCTTTGACCGGTCAATCATCGCACTGCGCACTTCGTCATACAGTTGCACCGACTTTTCATCGAACATCGTTTTGGTATCAACCTCAAGCAATAACTGCGCGCCACCTTTCAAATCCAACCCCAACGATATCGGGTGCATAAACGACGGGAAATACTTCGCCGCGTTCGGAAACATTGTCGGCACCGAAAGCAACACACCAAATATCGCCACAAAAACAATCAGCAATTTTTTAAACATCTGCACAACCCTTTATTTTGCCTCTACACTTGCGACGGCGTTCTTGCTAACCTCTATCACAACACCAGGCGCGATTTCCATTTCAATCGTCCGTTCGCCAATTTTTTTAACCGTTCCATAAATTCCGGCGGCCAAAATACGATTTCCCACCTGAATACCATCCACCATTTTTTGATATTCCGCCATACGCTTTTTGTTTGGCCGTACCATAAACAAATAAATCACCGCAAACACAATCAGACAGTACAGCAACATACCGCCCCAACCGCCTTGCTGTGCGGGCTGTGTGGCATTATCCGCAACCGTTTGCACCGTTTCAACAACTGCTGTTTTGTCCATAGAAATTTCTCCTTTTTTATTATTTATGGTCAGAGAATAGAAAAAAAAACAGCGAAAGTAAAGGAAATAGTGGCGGGTGTAAAGTTCCCCTCCTGTGGAGGGGTGGCGCCGAACGGCGACGGGGTGGTCTTTTATCAATTATTCACACAAGTCTTAAACTCATCGGGGTCAGTTCTCATAAAACACGCCCGCATTTTCTCTTTGGTGATTTTTTGCATACGAACACACCTTTGTTCTTTTTTGTAATAAAATTCGTTTTCTCCATCACAATCTAAACAAGCACCATTTACACCTATTCCTTTTTTTTCTAATGATTTACCACTACCACACGGGACACATTTTTTGTTAGGCCATGTTTCAAATCCATAATTTTCATTTTTACAGCGAAATTGTTTGCAGCCCCCAACAGAAACCAATTTATGTTGTGTTTCATCGTATTTAGAATCATCCCATGATGTGCACCAATTTTGATTGGTTATACTCTCGGCACATTCCGGCGCCATTACACAATCATCATGGGTGCTATTTTCAGTATATCCCGGCGCGCACAACACTTTGTAAGAATCTTTTTTTGAAAATGCTTTTGTAATAGTATTTTTATTTGCACTAACTTTCGTTGGTCCAACAATAAGCGCATGAGGTTTTATCTCAATAACTGCTAATACCACCGAATAATGGTCATTTGTTGTAGAATCGCTAAAATTCCCCTCCGGAAGCTTATTTGAACGCCCCTGATAACCATCAAGATAATCAAAAACATCTATCTCAGATGTAATCCGACCATCTTGTTCCCCACTAAGAATTCTATATTTACCATCCAAAGGATTATTTAATTCTGTTTTATAATCGATACTCAAACCGGAACAGTCATATTCATGTTTTTCACACTTAGTACCAGACCAGCCAGATTCACACACAACCTGTCGCTTATATTCGTCACTATCAAAGAAATCAATCCATCGTGGTTGCCCTGTTCCTGACTTATTTGTCCATGCCGCTTGCATTTGTGTCATGCCGAAACACCCACCATGTTCATAGATTTCGTGTGCAATAACCGGGATAATAGAACCTTCATCATCGCTACTTCCATATCCAAAAGTGCCGGTTTTATCATTGTAAAAACTCGTTGGAGAAATTTTTTCGCTCACCTTGGTCGGATAGGCAAAACTATTTGACCACCCCCACGCATTTTGTATTCTGTCTGCTACCACATTAGGATGTTCATATGTACGATTCTCTGCACCCATCGCACCGCCGGCCAACATTACACCGCAAATTGCAACCATGATTTTTTTCAATGAATCCTCCCTTGGTATCAAAACAAAAACCACCGAATTACTTCAAGTGGTTGGAGGTTAACGACAATTTTAGCGAAATTGTGCGCTTATTTTATCGGGAATCCCCGATATTATTCACGGCCCTCCAACCACTTTCGGTTGGAGTTTTCGTCGACCGAAATCGACATCGCTAAAAAGGGTCGTTACACCCCATCGACGGAACACCCATCGACAATTTTACTTTAATAAATTATAAAACCGAAAAGCAAGAAGAAATTGTTAGTGGTAAGTGTTAGTGGCTAGTGAGAAATTCCAGAGTGCAAAGTTCCCATCCTGTGGAGGGGTGGCCGCGAACGCGGACGGGGTGGTCTTTCATAAATATAAAATTTCCGGAAAACGCGAAAGACCACCTCCCCCTTCGGGTACTCCTCCGCAGGAGGAGAACTTAGTCCGCAAAAAACACGGGTGCGAACGCGCCCACACTAACACTAACCACTTACACTACCTACTAACTCCTCTCAAACCATCCGTCAATTTGTGTAATCGGGATAAACTTATAAACCGGGCGGCCATGATTGCATTCCGCGCCTCGTTCTGTTTTTTCAATATCACGCAACAACGCGTTCATTTGTTCCATATTCAACTTTTGCCCCGCACGCACCGAATGATGACACGCATAGTTCGCAAGTTTAAGATGCAATTTTTCTTTTATCTGACTTGAATGTCCGTATGCGCGAACCTCGTCCGCAATCGCGTGCAATGCGGCGACCCAGTCCATATCCCAATCTGCGGGCTTTTCAAAAATCGCAATTGCATCATCACCAAACGAATCGATGGCAAGTCCGCTTTCGCGCAAATCATCCGCAATCGACAACACCGCAACAACATCTTCGGCGCGCAGCCGCACCACAATCGGTGTCAGCAATGGTTGCGATTTTATCGCATGCGCGCGCAATTTTTCATATGTAATCCGTTCATGCGCCGCGTGTTGGTCCACGACAACCAAACTGTCCGCCGTCGCGGCAAGAATATATTTATTCGCAATTTGCCCAATCACGCGCCCAAGTGGCATATTATCAAAAATATCATCAACATTTTCTTGCACCGGTGCGGTTTCCATTTTTTGTATCGCACCAAAATCAGACATTAAACTTTGTGCAAACAGATTTTGTGTTTTATTCGGCGAATGCACCATTGGTGCCGATGACACAGGGCGCAAGTGCGGTGTTAAAATCGGTGCATTATTAAATGAAATCTTTTCCGCAAAATTTTGCGCAGGCACCGCGGGCGCATCCACCATATTTTGGGCCAACACATCGCGCAACGCCTTGATAATAAACGCGCGCACATGCGACGGTTCCAAAAAGTGCACATCGTTTTTCGTTGGTGACACATTGACATCTACATTCGCCGGCGGCAAAGTCAAATATAACGCGCACAACGGAAATTCCCGTGCATGCATAACGTCCATATACGCGGCACGCAGCGCACCAACCAAAACTTTATCTTTGACCGGCCGACCATTTACAAACAAAAATTGATCCACCGATGACGCCCGCCGCAGTGTCGGTTCGGAAATATAACCAGATAACTTCATCGCACCCGACGAAGATTCCGCGGAAACCGCGCGCATACGCCCGCGCACATCATCACCCATCACCGCCACGATTCGGTCAATCAGCGGTTGCCCCTTTGGAAAACGCCATTTGTTATTCAGCACAAACCCAACATCCGTTCGCGCCATACTAAGGCGTTTTATTACGTCCAAAATCGCCATAGTTTCAACACGGTCGCTGCGCAAAAATTTCAGTCGCGCCGGCGTTTTTGCAAACAAATTCTGCACACGAATACGCGTTCCGCTTTGCCAATCGGACGGTTTTATTTCACCACTATTACAATCCAAATGCCAACCATTTGCGTCCGCACCATTGCATGTATCAATCGACATATCGGACACAGATGCAATCGACGGCAATGCTTCGCCACGGAATCCCATAAAATTTATATTCATCAAATCATCATCGGGCAACTTTGATGTCGCATGCCGCATAGTGCAATTTTTCAAATCGTCCGCGGACATCCCGCATCCATCATCGACAACATTTATCAATGTTCGTCCGCCATCAACAACATCAACAATAATCTGATTTGCACCCGCGTCCAGCGCATTTTCAACCAATTCTTTGACAACACTTGCGCCATTTTCAACAACTTCGCCGGCGGCGATTTGATTGACCAAATAATCGGGCAAAAGCCGTATGGACAATAACGCCCCCTATTCTTTGAATTTAACCTCTAAGATTTCATATTCACGTTCGCCGGACGGCAACCGCACAATGCAGGTATCACCAACGCACCGCCCAATGAGAGCCCTTCCCACCGGCGAAGTGCATGATATAATCTGTTTCCCGTCCGATTCGATATCAGACAAAATTCGACATTGCATACGGTTTCCATCTTCGTCTTCACACACAACGCGCGCACCAAAGACAACGCGGTCACCCGACAAAGAATCAATATCAATAACCGCGGCGTTGTTTATAAAATCTTCCAAATATTGAATCCGCTTGTCAATTTGTCGTTGTTTTTCGCGGGCGGCACTGTAATCCGCATTTTCCGACAAATCGCCCAATGACCGCGCCCACTGCACGGTTTTAAGGATTTCCGGACGCTGCACTTCCTTCAAATCTTTTAGTTCATTCAGAAGGTTTTCAAAACCCTGTTTTGATATTGGTTTTTTATCCATTTTGCACTTCCTATTTCTTTTGCCTGCCTATTATAAATATTCATTTTAATTTTGCAATCGGGAAATAAACAGGGTATACTTTCCGAACAGGTGACAAATAAAAATGGCACACAGTCGTATTCTTTCAAGATTTTTATTCAAACGCTTTTTTATGGGCGTTGGTTTGGTGCTGTTGATTGTATGCGGAATTATATTCGCGGTCACCTTTGTCGAAAGGTTGCCCGGGTACCCGACGGCACTGCTTGCATTAAACGACGCATGGATACGACTTGTTGAATATGTGCCGATGTTTTTACCACTTGCGGTTTTTATGGGAACATTGGTCGCATACTATAACCTTACGCGGTCCAGTGAAGGTGTCATAATTTCCGGCGCGGGACTGTCGCCGTATCAAATGGCGCGACCATTCTTGCTTGGTGCATTTATAATCGGCGTTTTCGCAACAACAATTATAAATCCATACGCGGTGAATCTGCGTTCAAAAAATATAAGTTCTGAATACCTTAAACTGGTTGACGGGAAAATATGGGTGCGTGATTTTTCCGATGATGAATACACAACAATTACGGCGAAAAATGTAACCCAAGATAACAAAGATTTAATCTTTCACGATGCGATAATTTTCGTCCAAGATTCTAATTTTAGGTTGAACACTCGTATTGATACCGCGCATGTGACACTTTCGGAAAACACGCTTGCAACCGATGCGGCAAACATATTTGACACAACCGGCCAATCGCACAGTGGCACGTGGACACGCGAAACAAAAATAACACCAAAAACCATACTTGACCGATACCTGCAACCGGATCAGATTTCTTTTTGGCAATTGCCAGAGTTTATTAAAAAAATGTCTGCAGTTGGGGTTCCAGTGCGCGGACATATCATACAATTTTGGACACTGTTGTTTTTACCACTTAGTATGATTGCAATGGCGACATTGGGCGTGGCATTTTCACAAACACACCAACGCCGCAACCACAGTTTCGGAACAAAATTCGCAATCGGAATACTTACGTGCTTTGTTTTATATTTTCTGTTGAATATATTTAGTGCACTTGGCGCAAACGGAACATTACCACCACTGCTTGCCATCATTGCACCACCACTAATTATCATCGCCGCCGCGGGCGTATTCATCGCTGGATTTGATACAATATAAAAAAAAGGGGAAAAGCAAATGCCACTGCGTAAAAAAAGTTCAAACCCATGGAAATTTATTTTACTGATTGTTATCATCACACTTGTCGTTTTGATGATAGTATATTTTCCACCAACCAATAATGTAACCGAAGTTGTATTATACGAATAATGAACTATATTGATGTTTTCTTAGAGGCACTGTCCGCCGAAAAAGGCCGCAGCAAAAATACATTGGTTTCATACGCCAATGATTTGCGCGCGGCGAATGCGGCTATAAATGGGGGATTGGTAAATGCCACCGATGCGGATATACAAAAATACCTTGGCGAACTTAGCGCATGCCCGACATCCATCGCCCGCAAGGCGAGTGCCTTGCGCGGATTTTATAAATTCCTAATGTTGGAACATATCATCACAAAAAATCCCGCAACAAATATCGAACTGCCCAAACGGCCAAAGCCATTACCAAAATTACTTTCCACCGATGAAATTGAATTACTTATATCTTCGGCGGGCGATGTCCGAAACGCGACCCGCCTGCGCGCGATGATAGAATTGATTTACGCATCGGGACTGCGCGTGTCGGAACTTTGCGAATTGCCAATGACCGCGATACTTGGCGACCGGCTTTTGATACATGGCAAGGGTTCCAAGGAACGCATAGTCCCCATGCATGCCGAGGCACAAACCGCACTAACCCGATGGCTGCGCATGCGCGATGCGGATGAATCAAAATACGTTTTTCCATCACGCGGCGCATCGGGCCACATAACGCGCGACGGTTTTTTTAAGTTATTAAAAAAGTGTGCCACGCTTGCTGGAATTTCGCCCGCGCGTGTTGGCCCGCACGTTTTGCGACATTCGTTTGCATCGCACTTGCTGTCGCACGGTGCGAATTTGCGTGCAATTCAAACTATGCTTGGGCACGAAGACATATCGACAACACAAATTTATACGCATGTCTTGCCGGAAAAATTACAGCAAGTTGTCACCGAACATCACCCATTATCGGACCAAAAAGGACACGCAACAAATGATTAAAAAATGCGATTTTCCGGGCTGTACCCGGGCCGGGACTTGCCGTGCGCCAAAAACGCGCGACCTGAAAGAATATTGGTCTTTTTGCCGTGAACACGCCGCAGAATACAATAAAAATTGGAATTATTACGCAAATATGTCCGCCGATGAAATCGAAGAAGATTGGGAACGCCAAACATTTGGTGAACCAATCGGCAAACGGTCAAAGCAAGACACCGCCGATTACATAAAATTCCTTAATGACTTTTTAACCGGTCGCGCAAGTTTTGATAAAATGCCACCAAAGAAATCTCTGCCGTCGGCAATCGTTGCGGCGTTCAAAACACTTGAATTGCCAATTACTGCATCGTGGCGCGAAATCGGCGCAAAATACCGCGTGCTCGCCAAGAAATATCACCCGGACACGGCAAAAAGTTCGGATTCGTCGGGTACCGAATTTGCAAAAATTTCCGCCGCATATCAAACACTAAAAAAACATTTCGGCAAATAAGAATTTTGCTCTAATTCATTTAATGCTGCATTCAACCGAATATCATAAAAATATTGAAAAACAGTGTAACATGAAGTATATTAAAAGAAAGAGGTTATGAAAATGAAATTTGTAGAAACTTATCGTTGTTATAATATCGGAGCAGACAATGGCCTGTTTTATGGATTTGATTTTGGTAACGTTTTTCCCAAAACATTCAAAACAAACTCATTACAGAATGCCAGAAATATTGTTGATATGGCTGTATATTTTGCCACAAAAGATCTTTTAGACGCAACATTCCAACATAAACTGGAAGAAGAACTTGGAATAAGAAATTAATATTCGTTTTTCACTTAGGCTTAATTTTTTATGGCACATCCAATGAATTTGTGCTATGTTATGACCCACAAAAAGGATTTTTTGCATGTATGATGTTGTTATTTTGGGTTCTGGGCCGGCGGGATTGACCGCGGCGCTGTATTGTGGACGCGCGAACAAAAACGCGCTTGTTATGGGTGGCGACACACTGGGCGGTCAAACCGCGGGAATCGCAACACTTGAAAATTATCCGGGGTTCCGGGGAAGCGGTTTCGACCTTATTCAATTTATGAAGGCCCAGGCCGAATCTTTCGGTGCAAAGATTGAAATGAACACCATCGCACATATTGAAAACGGCGAAAACAATACCTTTACATTGACCGACACACATGGAAAAAAATACGACACGCGCGCCGTTATTTTGGCCACAGGTGCAAGCCCACGAAAACTTGAAATCGCGGGCGCACGCGAATTCTTTGGCCGCGGCGTTTCATATTGCGCAACATGTGATGGTTTTTTCTATGGCGGGAAAACGGTGCTTGTTATCGGCGGTGGCAATGCGGCATTAAACGACGCACTGTATTTGGCGGACATCGCAAAAACGGTAAAAATCGTTTATCGCAAATCGGCTTTCACCCGGGCGGAGGCAATTATTCGCGAACGCGTTGCGGAAAAGTCAAACATCGAATGCATATTTAACACGGAATTAAAATCTATATCGGCGCGACCAAATTCCGAAAGTGGCGAACTGATTGCAACGACAATGAATGATGAACAAATAATTTGTGACGGAATTTTCGTTGCGATTGGCCACGAAGCAAACACCGATTATCTAAGCGAAGATATAAAGCGCGATGACCTTGGCCGGATTGCACCGGACGCGTTACCACGCGGAATGTTTGTCGCCGGCGATGTTCATTCGAATATAAAAATGCAAATTGCAACTGCGGTCGGCACGGGATGCACCGCGGCGATGGACGCAATCGCATACCTTAACGCAAACGCATAAGTAAAAAAGGATGAAAAATGTTGGATATGAAATTTATTCGTGAAAACCCAGAAATTGTGAAAAACGCATGCCGCGTGAAAAACTTTCCGGATGTTGTCGATGACATTTTATCATTGGATGTGCGCGTTCGCGAATTAAAGACAATCACACAAACAAAAACCGCCGAAAAAAATAAACTTTCGCGCGAAATTCCAACCGCCACGGACAAGGCACCACTTATCGCAAAATCCAAACAAATTGGCGAAGAGATTGCAAACGATTTGGCGGAACTGGATGAAAAAGAAGCAAAGTTAAATGACCTTTTGCACCGCGTCCCACAAATCCCGTCGGCCGACGCACCCGTTGGTGCGGACGATTCCGCAAACATAGAGGTTCGCCGTGTCGGTACACCGCGCACATTTGATTTTACCCCGCGGCCCCAGTGGGAATTACTTGATATGAATGGTTGGTGGATGCCGGAAAAAATCGCAGGTGTTTGTGGCACACGCACATATTGCCTGTGTGGTGAATTGGCGGAATTATCGTTGGCAATTCAAACATACGTAATTCAAAAATTGATTAGTAAAGGTTTCAAATATATCGAATGCCCGCCCGTCACAAAGCCCCAGGCTGTATTTAATGCGGGCCATTTTATGGGTTCGGATTTATCAATCATGAATGACGATGTTTTCATGCTTTCGGGCACAGACCGTTGTTTGGCGGCGACCGCGGAAATAATTTTGAATTCATTGCATGCGGACGACATTTTAACCGAAAACGAATTGCCAATAAAGTATGCCGGATTTTCCACATGTTTCCGTAAAGAGGCCGGTGCCGCCGGTCGTGACACGCGCGGACTGGTGCGGTTTCATCACTTTGACAAAGTCGAACAATATATTTTCTGTCGTCCCGAAGAAAGCGATGAAATGCATGAATTTTTGTTAAACAACCTGTGCGAAGTCGTTGGCGATTTGGAATTGCCGTATCGCGTAATCGCAAATTCCACCGGCGATATGGGATTTAACAAAGTAAAACAAAACGATGTAGAGGCATGGTTTCCATCCGAAAACGCGTATCGGGAATTGGGGTCTTGTTCATCAATTGGTCAGTTTCAGGCCCGCCGCACAAACACACGCTATCGCGAAAACGCAACCGGCGAAGTGAAATTTGTTGCGACACTCAACAACACTGGAATTGCCCTGCCCCGCGCATTGGTGCCGGTGATTGAAAACCACCAAAACGCCGATGGGTCTGTGAACATTCCGAAAAAACTGCAACCATTAATGGGCGGAAGAACGAAAATCGGGGGTAAACACTAGCGGACCTGTCTCGCTGTAGCGAAACGAAAGCGAATTTAGCGGGGTGACGTTGTTTCTCACTAACCACTCACACTAGCCACTCACACTAGCCACTAACACTTTTTGTTGAAAATCCAAAAATATAGTGTATTCTATACCTTTAGGGCAAAAAAGGGCTAAATATGAAGATTCGTAACATTGCGATTATTGCGCACGTTGACCACGGAAAAACGACCCTGGTGGATAACATGCTAAAACAGGCGGGAACTTTCCGCGAAAACGAACGCGTCGAAGACCGCGTCATGGACAGTGGCGACATCGAACGCGAACGCGGCATTACTATTTCCGCAAAGCCAACATCGGTTCTGTGGCACGATTACAAGATAAATATTGTCGATACACCCGGTCACGCGGACTTTGGCGGCGAAGTCGAACGTATTTTGTCGATGGTTGACGGTGTGGTGCTGCTGGTCGATAGTGCCGAAGGCCCCCTGCCCCAAACGAAATTTGTTCTTTCAAAAGCCCTAAAACTTGGCTTACGTCCTATTGTTTGTATCAACAAGGTTGACCGTGGCGACGCCCGCCCGGACGAGGTTTTATCCGAAACTTTTGACCTGTTCGATAAATTGGGGGCGGACGATGCACAACTTGATTTTCCATACCTTTATGCGGTTGGACGCGACGGTTGGGCGGTGCGCGATTTGAACGACGAACATAAAGACCTGACGCCATTGTTCCAACTGATTGTTGACCATGTGCCGGCACCGGATTGCAATGGTTCGCGTTGCCAATTGGATGCACCGTTCACAATGCTTGCCACGACATTGGAATCGGACCCGTATGTTGGGCGCATTTTAACCGGAAAAATCGAATCAGGCACCGTACGCGTTGGACAAAGTGTCAAGGCAATAAATATGAACGGCGAATTTGTTGAAAATGCCAAAATCACAAAGATTATCGAACACCGCGGAATTGAAAAGATTTCCCGCGAAAGCGCATCGGCCGGCGACATTGTCGTCGTTGCCGGATTCACCAAGGCAACCGTTGCGGACACTCTGTGCGACCCGTCGGTCACCGAACCAATTCCCGCAATGCCGATTGACCCTCCAACCCTTACCATGACATTTTTCGTGAACACATCGCCACTTGCGGGGAAAAGCGGTAAAAAACTTACATCGCGTATGATTGGCGAACGCCTTTTCAAAGAAGCCGAAACAAACATCGCACTAAAAGTCACACAAAGTGAAAACAAAGAATCTTTCGAAGTTTCCGGCCGTGGCGAATTGCAATTGGGGATTTTGATTGAAACAATGCGCCGCGAAGGTTTTGAACTTTCGGTGTCGCGTCCGCGCGTCGTTATGCACACCGGCGACAACGGCGAAATGTTGGAACCAATCGAAGAAGTCGTTGTTGATGTCGATGATGAATTCAGTGGCGTTGTTATTGAAAAGATGACAAAGCGCAAGGCAACTATTACCGAAATGAAGGCGTCCGGCGGCGGCAAAACGCGCATTGTGTTTTCTGCGCCGTCACGCGGACTTATCGGATACCTTTCGGAATTCAGGACCGACACGCGTGGCACCGGAATTATGAACCGCGTGTTTGATAAATACGGTCCATATCGCGGCCCAATCGTGCAATATCGTCCGGGCGTTTTGGTTTCCATGGAAAATGGTGTCACAGCAACATACGCACTGCATAACCTTGAACCGCGTGGCGTTTTATTTGTTGGCCCACAAACCGAAGTTTATTCCGGTATGATTATCGGCGAACACAGCAAAGAAAATGATTTGGAAGTCAACCCGATAAAGGGCAAAGAACTTACCAATGTGCGCAGTGTAACGGCGGATGAAAAATTGTTCCTTGCGCCACCGCGCAAAATGTCGTTGGAAGAAGCGTTATCATATATCCAAGATGATGAATTGGTCGAAGTCACGCCGGCGACAATCCGTCTGCGCAAGAAAGAATTGGACAGCGGGAAACGAAAAAAACTTGCCCGCGGCAAAGATGAGACACTATAACAACGAAACCGGCAATAGCCGGTTTTTTTCATGATTGATACAATTGTTGCAAAATATAAAATAAATATGTAAATTAAAACTATGAAAAGTTTAATTTCAAACCATAAAAGATTATTCTTAATCGCAGGTTACGACAAAAACGGGAAAATAAATTCCGCATTGTTGCACCTGGTAAAATCTCTTGCAAAATACGGCGATTGCGTTTTGGTTATGGATTCTGATTGCGATGAATCTGAACTAAAAAAAATAAAACCATACTGCCTATATGTCGCCGGCGTGCGCCATGGCGAATATGATTTCGGTTCATACAAACGCGCATATATTTGGGCAACCGAAAATACGAATTTATCAAACTATGATTTTATGTATATGGTAAACGACAGCGTATACGGCCCATTATTTGATATTGGCGATTACCTGAACAAAATGGAATCATTGGGAACCGATGCATTCGGTATGGTCAAAAAAACTGGTGGTAAATTTGAACACATACAATCTTGGTTTATCGGTATGAACAAACAAGTTTTCCTGTCAAAATGGTTTAGCGATTTCATAATGTCGGTAAGAAAAGTTGAGAAAAAAACCGCCGTCACCGCACTTTATGAAAATGGTTTTACGCGCAAACTAAACGAAAATAAAATCGCGTGGCGATGCCTTTACAACATATACAATCGCGGGGTTTATAATCGTATCCGCCACCTTTATAAAATCCGCATGCCGTTCATCAAGAAACTTTCCTTTACGCGGCATTTTGGCGCATACGGGAATCAGATTTTATATGTCATGAACCATATTCCGGAAAAATTGCGCGATGATATTTTGTCCACCGCGCGTGAAACATTTGGTGATAAATATATGGATTGGCTTTTAACAAAAAATCCTGTTAAAATTTTACTCCGTAAAACAAAATATGTTATATCGAGGTTGCTGTGCAAAAACTAAAAAAAGTTGCGGCCATCACAATGGCGCGGAACGATGAATTTTTTTTGGAACGATGGGTCGCCTATTACGGCCACGAATTGGGCACCGAAAACCTTTATATAATTCTTGACGGAACCGACCAAGATGCGCCAAAAAACGCGGACGACGCAAATATAATAAAACTGCCACACGTGGACATGTCACGCGTCGCCGGCGACAAATATCGAATCGGAAAAATCTCGGATTTGGCAAACGAACTGTTCAAAAAATATGACATAGTAATCGGTTGCGACAGCGATGAATTTTTGATTGTTGACCCCGCGATAAAAAAATCTTTACGCGAATATTTATCATCGATAAAAATCAAAACAACTGTTTCTGGACTTGGGCTTGACATCGGGCAAAATATGAAAACAGAAAAACAAATCGACCAATCAAAACCAATGTTGGAACAACGCGGCTACGCCCTACTTTCAACCCGTTATACTAAACCGGTTGTTCTGTCGCAACCCGCCCGTTGGGGCAGTGGTTTTCACCATGTCAAAGGTCACAATTTCCACATTGATAAAAATTTATATTTGTTACACTTTGGCGCGGTTGATATGGAAATGCTGATTAAAAAGGCGGAAAAGCGCGGTGCTGATTGGGTGAACCATTTGCGCCGCCGTGGAAACGGAACGATAAATACGGTCACGAAAAAAACCGCGCATGGCACGGGTTATATAAAAACCGCTCGCATTATGCAACGCATATTCCGTCCAATCTATGCGCCCGGCAAACCCGGAATGATGGGATTAAAGTGGGTTGTAAAAATTCCACAAAGATTCAAAAAATCGAGGATATAAAAATGCCAAAGAAAAAAATAGATATTGTTTATTTATGGGTTGACGGGGCCGATAAAAAATGGCGTGCCGAAAAAGACAAATGGTTCAAAAAAATAAACGGTGTAAACCCGATATATAAAGGCGCGGCCGATGTTGAGCGTTTCCGCGACAACGGTGAATTTTTATATTCTTTGCGCAGTGTTGCCGAATGCGTACCATGGATAAACCACATTTATATTATCACAGGATTTAACCAAGTTCCAAAATGGTTAAACACAAACCACCCCAAAATAACCATTATTCCGCACGAACAAATCATACCTGCCCATGCACTACCCACATTTAACGCGACATCCATTGAAATGTGCATACCAAATATCAAAGAACTATCTGAACATTTTTTGTTGATGAACGACGATATATTTTTCAATAAAAAAATTTCACCAGATTTCTTTTTCAACAGACGCGGTCAAACAATTGTCCGATATAATTCTTACACCAAACATCCATCCAACATTAACAAATGGATAGGTTCCGTAGATGATTATACCCAAACATTGATTTTATCATCTAAGATATTAGAAGATACATTCGATAAAAAATTGTATTTTGGTCGCCCATCACACGGGGTCGACCCTTACCTCAAAACTTCTATCAAAGAATGTATGAACATACCACAAATAAAAAAGCAAATTAATAACCAAGTTTCAAATAAATTTAGAACAAACACAGAAATTCAAAGATGGACATTCAACCTGTATGATTTTATAAAAAAGCGAGCAATATTCAAACATGCACGTGCACGTAAATACACACGGCATAAAATTTTAAATTTTATTTATAACACATTGCACTTCATAGGAATCCGTAATTCTAATGTTGTGTGTACGAATGTTACGGATTGTGCCGATGCCATATCCCGTGCCCCAACATTTTGTATAAACGATGCATCAGACAACACACCGGAAATACTGAAAAAAAACCGTGAATTTTTGGAACAACGTTTCCCAAACAAATGCGAATTTGAAAAATAAAAATGGCGCCGATTACAAACCCAAAAATGTATAAATCTGATTTCGCAATTCAAACCAATTATTCGGCACATCATCAAACACACCCATGTCTTTCAACTTCATAAATGTTTCACGTGCGATATTCAATTCATCATCGGTCTTCAAATATTTTATTTTTCGAAAAGCCCAATTTATAAAATACCACATAAATTGTTCTTGCCATTTTTTCATCTGATAATCTGTTGCAGATTTTTTATAAATGCTGTATGCGTGGGAAATCCCCGTACACAGCGATTGCATAATGCGCAACTGTTTCGCCGAAAGCACAATTCCACCAAAGTTCGGAATATAATAATACAGTGGCAAATTTATAATCGACACGCGCGGATTTTTTAACATAACCTCACTCCACCACGGAAAATCTTCAAACAAAATCCCTTTGATAAAAGCTATGTCCACAATCAGTTCCCGCCGATACATATTTTTCCAAACCTGACAATGTTTAACCAGCCACTTGCGATTTTTATTCATCATATTATGCGCGCGTTCCGTTGCATATTCGAACACATCGTCCGTCACAAGTGATTTTACTTTCTCACTATTATATTTTTTTCTAATCCCCAGTGGCCGAACATTATCAGTATTCAAACCCAACTTATGATACACCATCAATTGCGGACGGTAAAATCGGTCGTATGTGTATGCCACAATATCCGCCCTATCCCGCCGTGCCACCGCATACGCGATTTCCATTGTTTGCGGATGAATAAAATCATCACTGTCCAAAAACATAACATATTCGCCATTTGCATACGGCATACCGGCATTTCGTGCATCCGAAAGTCCCCCATTTTCCTTGTGCACAACGACAAACCGATTATCGCGCGCCGCATATTCTTCGGCAATTTTGCCGGAATTATCGGGCGACCCATCATCAACACAAATCGCCTGAAAATCAGCAAAGGTCTGATTTTGCACACTGTCCAAACACCGGCGCAGGTATTTTTCGACATTATACATCGGAATAATTATCGATATCTTTGGTTGCATAACAACACCTTTTTACATTTTACATATCGCCTCGGCAAAGGTTCCCGGCAACGGCGCATCCGCATAGGCACATTTTTGAAAGAACGCATCCGCGGTCAATTTTTTGAATAACTTTTCATCATACGGTTTATGTTTATATATATGCCACAACGCATGTGTCGGATCTTGGTCAATGTGCGGCATTTCCGCGAAATATTTCTTTGCCCTTTCGTCATTTTCAACCAAAGTTTTAAACAACAATTGATGCATAAAATAATCAAAGCAATGATTTTCATGCATCCAGTAATCAAGTATCATCGCACGCCACGCGGCCAACAAATACGCCCCCCGGCGCGCACGAATAAAGCAGTTCTGCATATAAGAATACTTTTGACCAACATTACCAACCATATAAACAAAGAAATCTAAATCGATAATCCATTGCGGTATCGGCGCGGTCACAAACGCCGTTGAATCCAACCAAATTCCACCGTGTTCATACAGCAATTCCACCCGAACAATATCCGCAAAATGCGCGCGCCTTATTTTACCGGCACGATATTTTTCAACTATTTCGCGCGGCAAATTTACATACTGTTCAAAATTGTTATCGTCCAAGACAATCAATTCTTGTTTACAGTGCCGCCGAATACTGCGATAGCACGCCTTTACTAAATCCGGCGCGTTTTCTTCACCTTGTTGCCACATTGTAAAGATTTTTTCATTATCATCATCTTTTATAATTGGCATCTCTTTCACAGCGGCGGCCGCGGGCAAATACCGCTTAAAATAACGCACCGCAACATCGGAAAAAACATCGCATCGAACCGCACTGCGCACCGCACGCGGCCGCCACAACCAATTCAGTACATGCGCGCGCACAACAATTTGTGTTAACGCCCACATTTTCGCAATATTCATTCCCACCCCCTTTGGTTAAAACACCGGGCGACAAACGCCGCCCGAAAAATTTATTCTTCTATATTTCCATCTTCTTCATCCGCCGGCCCGGTTGTCATTTCTTCGGCGATACCGCCCGCACGCGCCATAATTTTTTCAAGCAATTCTTGTTGCGCCTCTGGGTGGTCTTTTAACCACTGACGCGCGTTCGCCTCACCCTGACCTATGCGTTCATTGTTGTACGAATAGAAACTGCCCGCCTTGTCGATAAAGTCATATTTCACACCCATATCTAAAATCTCGCTAATACGGGAAATACCTTCGCCATACATAATTTTGAAATCAACCGTCCGGAAAGGCGGCGCAACTTTGTTTTTAACAACCTTGACCCGCGTTTCGTTTCCGATAACATTTTCTTTATCTTTGATTGCCCCGGTGCGACGAATATCCAAACGAACCGATGCATAGAATTTCAGCGCGTTACCACCACTGGTCGTTTCGGGATTTCCAAACATCACGCCAATCTTCATACGAATCTGATTGATAAAGATAAGCAATGTATTACTGCGCGACACAGACCCTGCAAGTTTTTTCAGCGATTGACTCATAAGACGCGCGGTCGTTCCAACAAAACTGTCGCCAATGTTACCCTCCAATTCCGCCTTGGGCACCAGTGCCGCAACCGAATCGATAACCACAACATCAACCGCACCGGATTTAATAAGTGTATCCGCAATTTCCAACGCCTGTTCCCCGGAATCGGGTTGCGATATAATAAGGTTTGCAACATCAACGCCCAACTTTTTCGCATAACTTGGGTCCAGTGCATTTTCCGCATCAATATAGGCGCACGTGCCACCTTTCTTTTGCGCCTCGGCCACGGCATGCAGGGCAAGTGTCGTTTTACCCGAACTTTCCGGGCCATAGATTTCAACGATTCGCCCACGCGGATAACCACCAATCCCAAGCGCAATATCCAACCCCAACGACCCGGAAGAAATCGCCTCTATATTCTGTTGGGAACCATCGCCCATTTTCATAATTGCTTCTTTGCCGAATTGCTTTTGAATTTGCGCAAGTGCCGATTCAAGTGCCGGATTTTTCGCGCCCGTCGTGGCCGCCGCCGTTTCTTTCTTTGCCATTATAACTTCCTTTTCTATACGCCCCGTATGATACCGCAAAAAAAACACTATGCAATTTATTTTTTGATTACCATATATAATTACTTAATTTCCATTGACAATTTTTCATTTTGCGCTACCTTCTTAATAAAAAAGGCAGAACGATGAACTTTCCTATACTTGATGCAGATGCTTTAATAATAAACGAAAATGATATCACGACATTTTATGGTCGCCCAACGTATTATTACCGTGGTGTTGAAATAGGACACAGACAATATGTAATAAAAAAATTCCAAGAACTGCGGGACATTATATTCAACGAAACAAGAAAAAACATAACAGAAATTCATTTAATAACAACAAAGACCGGTGGTACAAAAGTCAATTTCCCGTGCGGTTCGCTTACATATCCATCTTTAAAACCGGGATACAATGTGTGTTGTCGTGTAAAATTTAGTGATGGGACATTTGGTTCTGGTACAATGTGGGTATACCATCGCCGCAGCACCACAACAGATGGCGCCGCGGTATATTGCGCAAAACATTTCATAGACGACGCACTAAACAACCCAGTTTTCCGTAAATCACTAACCACCAGCCACTAACACTAACTTTCATTAATCATCTGGAAAATCCCAAAGCCAACAATAATCCGGATCATTTTCATGCCCGGTTTCATACCCGGCACAGGTGCGTTTTTTCTGGCGGGTGTCAACGGCGGCAATGGTTGCGATATTTGCGCCGTTTTCCAATTCGCCGGTTGTCGCATTATGCGTTGGCGCATTTGCGGTCGCAACCCCATTGCCCAGCGCGCCATTTGCGCCATAATTTGCAAGTGTGTTCGGCGTGCCGGTGGGCGCGGCATTTTGAATTTCATTATGCAACGCACTATACACATCCTTTAACAGTTCCAATGAAACCAATGCACCCTTGATATAGTTTAGACTTGTGGTTGCGTTACCACTGGTTCCACCAAAGTTTGATGTTTCATACTGTGCCAATGTTTTTGTTCCGTTGATATACAATATAACATTATCCGCGCCGGATTTTTGGGTAAGTGGTTGCGACCCACCCGCGGTGATATAACGACGACCAACGACCCCCGAGTTCGCCCCCAAATCAATTGTTTGCCCACCGGTGGAGGCCATGAGATAGTAGATTGTTGTGCTTGTCCATGCTGCCGGAAGTTTATTTTGTTTTGCCGCTAATCCTTCTGCCACGGCACGAACGGTTGGAACATAATTATCCATTTCGGAACCGTATGCACTACCACCATATACAGACAAATCACCCTCATCATCCGAAATTGTTTGCGCATCTAAAATACCTATCTTATTACCAACAAGTCCACTTGTAGAATCATATGTTGTAATCGCCGGCAACATAAGTTCAGGATTGCCATTAAACTCCACTAACCCGGTTGTGATTTTATCCTGTTTCGTATCGACATAGGCCTTAGATGCCACGGTTTTCTTGTCCAATTCGGTTGGTTCCGCAAATGACGGCATTGTAAACAATGTTGCAAATACAGATAACACGATAAATTTTTTCATATATTTTCCCCCTTTTTTATGTAACAAAAAACCACCGAATTCACTTCAAGTGGTTGGAGGTTCAAGACTATGTTCCGAGAAAATAGTGGGTTTATTCTTTATATTCACCGCCCTCCAACCACCCTGGGTTGGAGGTGTTTTTTGTCCCCACGGACATCCGGAACCACGGGTCTTGACACCCCATCGATGGAACACCCATCGATACAAATATTTTATCAAAACATGGGTATAAAAAACAAGCGAAAAAAGTATCGGCAACAAAAAACGGGCGCATCCGTCTTCGCTACCGCTCCGTCGCGACCAGACGCACCAACACCAAGCCAGGGCAAAGCCCCAGCGCAGTCTCGGCACCGCACCAGCGGTGACGGATAACCACCAGCCACTAACAATTACACTCTTTTTCTTGCCATCAATACCGCAATCGAAATCACGCCTATTATGGCCGTCACCCACCAAACCGCCGCGGTCGTTCCAAACACAGTAATAAATGCCGCACCAATGCCGGGCGCAATCACACTTGGCAAATTGCAACTTGTGCGAAACACGCCATAAAACTTTGTTTGCTGTGCCGGTTTTGTTCCATCAAAGAACAACAAATCATGCACCGGTTCCATCAGTGCGCCTGAAATCTGCCACAATACAAATATGGCAAGCAGTGGGAAACCGGTCGCAAATGTCGCCCACACCGAAAACGCCGCAAACGACCCGAACCCAAGCACAAGCCAAATACTTTTTCCGAATCGCCGCACAAGGTGCCCCATAATTTCCGACAAAATCAAATACGGCACGATACCGAAACTTAACACCAAACCCAATGTATCCTTGGTAAACCCGGCCTCTATCACGACAATCGGCACATATAAATACCGCATCGCGCGCAGCGAATAATAACCAAAGTTCACGATATACGCGCGCTTCATTCCGGGCGTTTTGAAAAATTCCATAGTATTGCGCCAAAGCGCGCGAACGGTGCGCCGCGGACTGACGGGTTTTATAACTTTGTCTTCTTGGGTCAAATGAAAATACCTAAAAAACACCCAGGCCCCCAAATAAATCGCCGATGACAAAAAGAACGCCGACCGATTACCGAATCGGGTCGCAACCATCACCGCCAACATCGGCGCGAACAGCGCACCAATATTCATCCACAAATGATACCGCGAATTTAGCCGCGCCATACCAACATCACGCGAAAAATCTGACATAAACAGTGGCACCAACATCGCGGTAAGCGTGATTGCAAAACCACTGGTGTAATCAAGGACGATAAATGTTCGTGGCAATACTGAAAAACCCATCATCGCATAGCACACGACCAACATTAACAGTGCAAAATAGAAAACCTTGGTCTTGGAAAATTGGCGAAAAATCTCGTGCGCGAACAACGCGACAATCATACAGAACACCGAATAAATCGCGACATAGACACCAACAACCGCGGAATTCATAAAGATTTCGAGTATAACCAATGAATAAACGGCATTATAAATTCCATCGGCAAATCCGGTAAAAATCCCAAGATTCGCGAACGAAAACCCACTAAGCGAACTTCGCATAGAGATATATTTATCTTTGGCCATTAAACTAACTTTCCCCCCTACCCTGATAAATATATCACAAAAACGACCGAATCGCAAAAAATGGTTAGTGTTAATGTAAGTGGTTAGTGGTATCTGGAATTTGTTCGTAATTACTAACACCAAGCCGGGGCAAAGCCCCGGCGCAGTCTCGGCGTAGTCGCGTCACCGCTGTGCGGTGACGGACGAAGACGGATAAAAAAACGCACCTTCCGGTGCGTTTTTCTTATTTTGCTTCGGCTTGCTTTTGATTCCGCTTTTCATATAAATCTGCGAAATCAACCATCTGCATTGCGAACGGTGGGAACCCAGATTCAGCGGTTAAACGTGTCACCAGCGCGCGCACCGCCGGGAACAACAATGTCGGCACATCAATCAGCAAAGTGCGCTTTTTCTTTTCTTCGTCTTTTTCTTCTTCCATCTGAACAAGGCCGGAATAAGTCGTTTCTATCAAAAATATAGTTTTCGAATCGGCCTTTAACTTTGAATGAATTTTCGTAATCAAATCAACCATAAACAGGTTCTTTTCCGACCCTTTGACCTGCATATCTATATTGATTTCCAATTCGGCCTGGCCATTATCCTGCTTAAAGAATAAATCCGGCACATTTGGGCTTTCGAAAGAAATGTCTTTCAAAAATTGAGATATAATATTGAACTTTGCCATACGATTGCTCCTTTTTTTATGACTCGTTTTATGATAATATAGCACAGAGGGGACGTTTTACAAGTGGGGGAATAAAAAAAATGACAACAAACATAATTAAACTGGTAAAAAGGGGAATTTTACTGGTTATCGCGGGCGCGGTGCTGGCGTCTTGCGATGTTTCAACGCCGACACATACGGGTGACGATTCGACAATTCCGTCCGGAAATTTGAAAAAAGTATCGTATTCGGACCTGCCGGGATGGCGGGATGACGATGTGCGATATGCACTCCAGGCGTTTCGTAATTCGTGCAAGGCAAAAATTCAATACAAGGGTCGCATAATACCCGACCGTGCGTTATTCGAAGAAAAATGCAATATGCTGCCCAGCGCCAGTGCCGACAACGAAACGGTGCGCGCATGGTTTGAATCGCACTTTCAACCGTACAAGATATATAATGACAACGGCACGACCAAGGGGACATTTACGGGATACTATTCACCAATAATCCCGGCGTGCCGCAAGAAAACCGCCGAATGCAACGAACCACTGATGGGCGTACCAACAAACGGACAAAATTTTCGCGGCGTGCCAAAGGAAAAAATCGTAAAGGATAAAATCGGTCGCGTGCTGTATTGGGCAAATATAGTCGATGTCCAAAACATCCAAATCCAAGGCAGCGGTATGTTAAAACTTGAAGACGGCACAATGGTGAAACTGAACTTTGCCGCCGTGAACGACATGCCGTTCAAATCCATCGGCGAACAACTGCGCAACCGTGGCATAAAACCCGAAGGCGGATATTCTGCGGACGCGGTTTGGAAGCATCTAAAGAAAAATCCAAAACTGGCACGCGAAGTAATCTATAACAATCCTCGGTATGTATATTTCTATGAATCTGTGCCACCGGATGTAATTGGAAAACTTGGGACACCGCTTTCAAAAATACGCAGTATCGCGATGGACGATTCGCTGTATACGTTGGGTTTGCCCGTATACATCGATACGAACCTTTCGAACGGACAGAAATTTAGACGCCTTATGATTGCCCAAGATACCGGCAGTGCGATACGCGGTTTCGTGCGCGCCGATATATTCTTTGGCAAAGGTGACGAAGCGTATCAATACGCGCACGGTCAACATTCCCAAGGCGAAATGTATATCCTTATGCCGAAAGAATATGTCTATGTCAAACCAAAATAAAAACGATTTTTCCAAACGCGCAAAACGCCCACAAACCATTGCGGGCGCGCTTGGGGGACTGATGAAAATTTTTGGTGTTCGCGCATCAGATTCCGACCTTGTTGCGCGTTGGCCGGAAATAATCGGCCCGGAAATTTCAAACCTTGCCGACATTTGTGCGATAAAAAAGCAACGCGACGGAACATATAATATCGTCTTGCGACCACGGAATCCGGCGTATACATTAAATCTGTCCTATATGGTTCCGGACATAACAAAGAAAATAAATAAATACTTTGGCACCGAATGTGTCGGAAAAATAAGTTTCAGGAAATAACAAAATGACGAAACGAATACTTGGCATTGACCCCGGACTTTTACATACTGGATGGGCAATCATCGACACAAACGGCAACGAAAGAAAATATGTGGCCAGTGGTGTTATCTTGCCACGAAAAACTGGCGCGCTTGCAGAACGACTTGCGATTATATTTAACGGTGTCACAAAACTTTGCGAAACATTTGAACCGAACGAATGCAGCATGGAAATAACGTTCGTGAACAAAAACCCAACAACCACACTGATTCTGGGGCACGCACGCGCGGCGGCAATGGTTGCGGTGTCTGTGCGCGATATTCCAGTATTTGAATACGAACCAAACAAAGTAAAAAAGATTCTAACCGGTGCGGGCCATGCGGATAAAACCGCGGTCGATAAAATGGTGCGAATATTACTGCCGGCGGCCGCACCAAAAACGCCGGACGAAAGCGACGCCATCGCAATCGCCCTGGCCCACGCCAACACAACAAGGTTTGAAAAATTTATTGAAACACCATAGCGGTTTTGATAACATACTTACCATAATCAAGGAGTTTTTAATGCCAAACGAAACCAACATACTGGATAAAATGGAAAAGCTTAAAAAATTACGGCGCTCTCATCTTAATGCATTGCGCTATATTATAGAATATCGCGAAGACAACATATCTTCACCACGGTTAAAAAAAGAAACCGGCCGTGGGAATAGTTTTTTTGAATCAAGATTTACTTACATATTTGTGCGACCAAGTATAAACGGATTGAATGAAGACCCATTGACTGTGGTACAGACCATATATAAATTATATGGAATAGAAACAAAAAAACATACAACACATCTTGACGACATAGAAAGAGAAATTCTTTATGTTGTCCAACCATATGACCAGCTAAGCGACGAGCAACGCAAATTCCTCAACGAATCGTGTTCAAGCAAATCGGAAATAATGGACACATTATCTGAAATAATAACACAAATGCCAAAACAACCAGAAAACAACTTTTTGTTTTCGGGCCAAGGTATAAAACGGTAAAGATACGCAACAAAAGCGAACCCGCCGATAATTCGGCTGGTTCACTGACTCCTAACGCCAATCCACATGCCATCAAGCAAAGAATTTTTGGATTTCATCCTTGGCCAATTATCCGCGTTGCCAGACATAACATATCGCGCGATGATGGGCGAATACATTATTTATTATCGCGGGAAAATCATCGGCGGAATTTATGATAACAGATTCTTGGTCAAACCAACCGCGGCGGCACAAAAAATTATTCCAAACACAACAAAGGAAATCCCATACCCCGGCGCAAAACCAATGCTGTCGTTTCCCGATATCGAAAACACAGAATTATTGGTAAAATTATTCAACGCGATGTATGGGGAATTGTAATCGCCACTTCCAACAAAGTCGGTAATTTCTATGACAAGATTAGCGACACCTCCCGGCGTTCCACGCCGTACTCCTCTGGCCAGAGGAGAACTTTGTTCTCGTCCTGTTGCAGTCCAAGTTCCCCTCTGGCTAGAGGGGTGCCCGCAGGGCGGGGTGTCGCAAAAAACGCGGGGCGACGCCCCGCGCACTAGCACTGACCACTTACACTAACCACTAATTTGCGCCGGTAAACACCTTTTGCACATCGTCATTATCGTCCAACGCGTCAACCAGGCGTTCAACCTTGTCCCATGTTTCTTCGTCCACGTCCACCGGCATATTCGGAACCCATGTCAATTCCGCATTTTCCGGTTCGCCCAAAACATCGGCAATCTTTTTCTGCACATTCATAAAGTCATCAGGTTTGGTTGTGATAATAAATCCCTCGTCAGTTTTTTCCAAATTATCGGCATCCGCATCCATAATAATTTCCATCATTTCATCTTCAGTTTTGCCAACGGATGTCGGATAGAAAATTTGCCCAACGCGAGTAAACATAAACGCGACACTGCCCTCTTCGCCCATATTACCGCCGTGCTTGGAAAAAATATTCCGCACCTCTGGCACAGTGCGCCGCGGGTTGTCGGTCAGCGCCTCTACAATAATCGGCACCGCACCAGGGCCGTAACCTTCGTACCGCACCGCCACATAACTTTCGGTGTTTGCACCCGACGCTTTATCAATTGCGCGTTTAATATTATCGTTCGGCATAGAATTCTTGCGCGCCTGCAAAATTGCAAGCCGCAACCGCGGGTTATTGTCCGGATTCTTGTCGCCCAGTTTCGCCGCCATCGTGATTTCGCGTGCAAGTTTCGTGAACAATCCACTGCGTGCCGCGTCGGCAAGACCCTTTTTATGTTGAATGTTGTGCCATTTGCTATGTCCGCTCATGATTTGACCTTTTGATTTAATTAGATTAAAATTACCGGCAAAGGATAGCAAATGATTGGAAAATTGCAAGGCATTGTTGATTATATTGGTGACGGGTTCATTATTTTGATGGCTGGCCCCGTCGGGTACAAGGTCTATACGCCGGAAACATTGACATTGGGGACGAACATATCGCTGTGGATTGAAACGGTCGTGCGCGAAGATTCGATTCGTTTGTTCGGGTTTGGAACGCCCGCGGCCCAGAATTTATTCAATATGCTAAACGGCGTATCGGGCGTCGGGCCAAAGGTTGCCATGGCGATAATGGGCACGATAAAGACCGATACGCTCCTGACCGCAATCGCAACTGGCGATGCAAAAACTATTGCAACCGCGCCGGGTGTCGGCAAAAAGGTCGCGGAAAAAATCATTGTTGAATTAAAGTCCAAGGTTGGCGGTGCATCGTTTGCGTTTGATACCGGCGGCGACACGGGCGCCCTGCCCGATTTGTTGGCGGCATTGGAAGCATTGGGATATCGGCGCATGGATATTATCGAAATGGCACAAAAACTTGTTGCACAAAATCCAGACGCCGGCGTATCAAAACTGGTCCCGATGGCATTGAAAGAAATAAGTGGAAATAGATAAGATGAATAACAACGACACAATCTTTGCATTATCATCTGGGCATGGGAAATCCGGCGTTGCGGTGATTCGCATATCGGGCAACAATTTACACGATTTTGCAAAAAAAATTATTGGCCGTACGCCAGTACCCCGACATGCGTATTTCACAAACTTGCGCGATGACAATGGTGAAATTATTGACCAATGCGTTGTTATTTATTTTGCCGCGCCGCACAGTTTCACCGGCACAGACATCATTGAAATTCAGTGCCACGGCGCGCCGGCGGTGATAAATAAAATCTTTGAATTTTTGCGCGGGCATAATATGCGGGTCGCCACGCCCGGCGAATTTTCGCGCCGCGCATTTTACAACGGCAAAATGGATTTGTCGGATGTAGATGGACTAATCGCGTTGCTTGATGCCCAGACGGACAAACAGCGCGCCGCGGCCCTGCGTTCCATGATGGGCGGCGACAGTGCCGTCTATGAAAATTGGCGCGACCAAATGTTGGAAATATCCGCATACGCCGCCGCAATGACGGACTATGACGCCGACGATTTACCGCCAAACATTTCTGATATAATTTTGGAACATATAAAAACGCTCTATACGGCGGTTTCCGGCGTATTGGGCAATTACAAAGTTTCACGTGCAATAATGTGCGGAATAAATATCGCAATCGTTGGCGAAACAAATGTCGGAAAATCTTCGTTATTCAATCGCATCGTTGGCGCAAACCGCGCCATAGTATCCGATATCCCCGGCACAACGCGCGATGTCGTGTCCGCACAAATGGACATTGACGGATACATGGTAAATTTATCTGATACGGCCGGCCTGCGCAATACGGTGGATTTTGTGGAAAAAATCGGAATTGAACGAACAAATACCGAAATCGCCAACGCCGATATAGTTTTACATGTCATCGATGCCACTAGTTCCCCTTCGCCAGCGAAGGGGTGGCGGGTAGCACCTGACGGGGTAGTGGAAATTCTAATTGTAAATAAATCTGACACAATCGATTCACGCGACATACGCGGCGCAATCTATGTTTCCGCCAAGACTGGTGCGGGCTTGCCGGAACTTATGCACGAAATCCGGAACCGAATCGCCGAAATCACAAACAACGGCGAAAGCACGGTCATGATAAACGCACGCACATACGACCTGTTGATGACCGTGCGCGATGAATTGTTTGCGGCATTGAACAATTTTAATGGCGACTATGATATTTTATCTGAACAGGTGCGATACGCGGCGGACGCAATTGGACGAATACTCGGCACAATCGGCACCGCCGAAATACTTGATAAGACCTTTTCACAATTGTGTTTGGGAAAATAAGTGTTAGTGGTTAGTGTTAGTGTAAGTGGTTAGTGCGGGTGCGAATGCACCCGTTTTTTATAACTAACCACTAGCCAATTACACTAATCACTCTTTCCTATCTGGATATTTGCCATCAATCAAATTCTGACGCACGATGTGGTGTTTGACCTTTTGCGTGCTGGTCATCGGCAGGGGTTCGGTCGTCATGGCATAGTGCGTCACCCATTTATAGGACGCGACCTTTTTATTCGCCGCCGCAATCGCCGCCGACAATTGTTCCATGGTCATACCCTCTTCCACGCTAAACACCCCGTATGCGACGGTTTTATCCTTTACCCGATGTTCAAAGACCGCAACATTTTTCACGCCAGGAATCGTGATAAACAGACCTTCCAGTTCGTCCGGATAAACATTTTTACCACTGTCCAAAACAATCACCTGTTTCTTGCGACCGGCAAAGTGCAATTCGCCGTTTTTATCCATCGACACCATATCGCCGGTATTAAAGAATCCGCGGTCATCGAATGCCTGTTTATTCGCATCGTCATTATTTAGATACCCATTGAAAATCTGATTCCCGCGCAGCCATAAAATACCAACACCGTCTTCATTTTTATCGCGAATTTCAACCTCGTTATTCGTGGTCGGCGCACCAAAGGCGAACGGAATCCGCCCCTTGCACGGTTTGGAAATGCAAATTGGCCCGACCGTTTCGGTCATACCATAGCCCTGAATAAACCCAAGGCCCAGCGCAACAAAGAAATTTTCAATTTCGGGTTTTGTCGCCGCACCGCCGGCAATCATCAACTTTACGCGGCCGCCGAACACATCCAAAACCGGCTTTGTCACCATATCCACCAACTTGCGCAGGCCGATTTTCTTCAGCAAATCCGCATTTTTCAACACGAACGAAAACAGCCACCATTTATGCTGTGACTTTACACCGTCAATTATCTTATTACGAAAAACCTCAAACAACCGTGGCACCGCCGGAATAACATGCGGGCGATAGCGTTTGAAATCCGCCAAAATTTCCTTTGGATTGACGGTCGGTTGCAACAACACACCCGCGCCGTATTGCAATGTCGCAAGTATTTCCACCGCAAACCCGAAAATATGATACATTGGCAAAAATCCATACATGACATCGCCAACTTCAAACCATTCGCGCATATCCAACAACGAATTTGCACATTCCAACAAATTATAGTGCGAAAGTGGCACAACCTTTGGCGTGCCGGTCGAACCCGATGTGAACGACAATGTTGCGATATCCGTCGGCTTTAATTCCGCCGGTTTCAAATCCGGATTTTCCGCTTCGTCCGGCGCCGTAATATCAACAAACTGAAACACATCGGTTTTATAAAAGAACGATTTTTCCGCGCAGACATATTTGCACTTTGTAATTTGCGCCATATTATCGTATTCGAACGGCGTCAAATTCGTATCCAGCAACAGCACCGTCCCACCCAAATACCAAATCGCAAACAGCGTTATCGGAAACGCCGGTATATTGTGCGACAAAATTCCAACCACATCGCCCGGCTTCACACCTAAGGAGTGCAAAGTCGCCGCGCGCGCCCGCACCATCCGCATAAAGTCCGAAAACGTGACATTTTCGCGCACCAAATATATGCCGTTCGGCCATTTCTTAACCGCACTTTCCAAAAATTGAAACATATTGTTCATGACACAAAATCCTTGTTGTTTTTAGAACATATTGTCATTATTATACTTATAAAAGGAAATATTGCAAATATGAAAATACTAACCATCAACATCAATTCGATTCGCGCCCACGCGGAAAGTTTTATAAAAATCCTTGAATCGGGCGAATATGACACAATACTGGTCCAAGAATTAAAGGTTGAAACCGCCGGTTTTCCGCACAACATATTCGAAGAATACGGATACAATATAAAGGTTTTCGGACAAAAAAGTTGGAACGGCGTTGCAACTTTTTCAAAATTTTCTATCGAAGACACCGTCCGCGGAATACCGAACTATACCGATATAAACGCGCGATTTTTGGAAACCGTGATTGATGGACGCATCCGTGTTATAAATGTCTATATGCCGAACGGCGAATCTGAAACATCGCCCAAATTCGAATATAAAATTGATTGGATGCGCGCATTTGGCGAATACATAAAACAATACATTGATTCACCCGAATCGGTAATAATCGGCGGTGATTTTAATGTGGCAATTGCCGACCGCGATATTTGGAAACCGGAAAACTATGTGGGGTCCAGTATTTCTGCACCCGCCGCACGCGAAATCTTGCAATCTTGGTTTGATGACGGTTGGACCGATGTGTGGCGCAAAATGCACCCGGACGAAATCGGATACACTTGGTATGGATATCGCCAGCGCAGTTTTGAAAACAAACACGGCCTGCGCCTTGACTATTTTATGGCAAACAAAACCGCCGCGAAAATGATTACAAAATGCGAAATTGACTGTGGTCCGCGCAGTGGCGAAAAACCGACCGACCATTGCGGATTGATGATAAAGATTGATTAGTCGCGTTCGTCCGCCCGCGCAAAGTCATCGTATTCTTGATATTTTTGTTCACCGGTTCGGCGATATTCGTATTCCGCGCCGCCCGCCGAATACATATTAAACAATTCCGTAACCTTGCTATACGCCGCATTTATTGCCGTTGCGGTTTCTTCCACATCGTATTTTATTATTTTTGCATCGCCGGATTTAAGTTGCAAAAATTGCATAATCGGCATTTCACTTTTGACGGTTGTCCGAAAACGAAAGCCGGCATTTTGCAGCATATACGCCTCTAACGGCAACTGTGGCATTGTCCCGTCCAAAAGTTGCTTTTTACTTGGTGTGGCACCCGTTTTTATATCCAGCACCCCACCGTCCCAAATTCTATCGGCACGCGCGCGAACATTACGACCGGCAATATTTGCCATGCCTTCAATTTCAACAAACGCGCCACGTGTGTCCCGCAACATTTGCAGTGCGATTGGTGCAATTTCCATGAACCGCCGATGCCAGAAATAAAATATAAGGTTATTATTACCCAACACTTCCAACGCGCGTCTGTCCATTTCCGCAATCAGCCACTGTTCGGTCGCGCCCGCGGGCGCACTTTCCAATACCGCATGAACCAATGTCCCAAAATCACGCACATCGGCCCCAACCCAATAATCATCCGTTCGGCGCAAACGCAGTATATGCCGCACATAGAACGCATATGGATTATGTATCAACAATTCCAAACTTGTGACATATACATCAGACCAATCTGCGGGCGGTTGCGGGTTGGCATAACAAAGTGGCCTTGATTCAACCACATCACGCGAACGCACAACATTTAATATGTCATTTGCCGCATCTGTATCAAACCGACCACGTGCAACAATAACACGTGAAATAAATCGCGATTCTTGTGTTTGCACACCACCCGAAACCTTGCTGCGCAACCAATACACTTCGCATCCACATGACAAATTCATAAAATCAAGTGCCATCAGTGACACCTTGTGATTCGGTGATGGCAACCCAATTTTATTCGATATTTGCCGTGGCAACCACGGGTTTTCGTACCCGGTTGCCGGAAACATACCTTCGTTTAATCCGGTAAGTATAACCACGTCCGCCGTTTGCATACGCGATTCTATTGTTCCCAAAACACAGACGCTTGCCGTATCATTCATCGGCGGTCGCACACGAACACCGCCAAGGGTATCCGCAATAAACGCACGCGCATCGGTCAAACTAACCTGTATACTTTTACCCGTCAAACAATCGGAAAGTTTTTTTATCGCCGTCCAAATCGCAACAGATTCGGAACTTTCAACATCAAACTGTGGTGCAAAACTTTCGGCATATTTATCAACAATTTCCGCAACCGTATCAAACAAATTAGAATTATTACGCGAATAAATTTCTTCAAAATAATTAGTGCCATTTTCAATCCAATCATCAAACAAATTCAAAATCGCGCGCCCCGCCGCGGTCATTGTACCGGACAGGCCACCCGAAAAATCTGCATCAATGTTTCGCCGTTCAAATTCGCTTTTCAATCGTTGGTTTCCCGCCGCATCGGGCGTTATAATTAAAACCGTTTTTTTATCGCGAATTGCACGCGCCGTAATTTCGGCGGCGGCGGACGCTTCTTCGGATTCACGCGCGGCCTCTATTAAATGACAATTCGATAAATCACAACCACTTAAATCGCTGTATACGTTGGAAAACGCCGTATTCATAAAATCAATATGCGACGCGCCGACATCAATTTCTTGGACATCTAATATATCAACACCGATTGCCGACAAAAATTTATATTCTGAATTATATGGGTTTGTATCCAATTCAAAATCTTCCTTTTGTCCGGAAATCCGCCCCGGCAAAATTATCCGACCATTTGGCAACGATGCGATTACCGACATTAAATCACGCGTGACCGGCACACTTGCGGTTGACCCACAAACAATAACCAACGATTTTTTCGCGTCCATATTTTTCACATAATCACACCACGCGTATACGTCAAAATTCCGGCGTTTTGTTTCGGTATCACGCCCACCAAAAATTTCATTTTGCACCCGCGACAGCACCGATAAAATTTGCGCCTTGTCTTGAAAATGTTTTGCATATTTATCATCAACCAATGTCGTCCAATCAATTGTGGCAATATCAACAGAACTATTTTCCAAATAATCCTGCATAGTAATAAGTGTTCGCGCAACCGGCAACGCATTTGATATATTTTTAATTGTCGGAATTGACGCCAACAAATACGCAGTTGCGACAACGCGTTCCAATGTTGAAACAACGCCAAATTTTTCATCATCCAAATCTGTATCTTCAACCCCTTCGCCCAACGGCACAAGGCGCGGCAACAGTGTCGCATATCCAACTTTATCAACAATCATTTTTTCAACACTGCGCACCGCACGCCGATTTGGTAAAAAAATCAGCATATCCGTTAAATTGATTCCGGATTCGCCCATCAGCACCCAAAGACCATCCAAAATCTTTGCCGGATTCGAAACATAAAAGATATTTTCATTTAATGCCAATTATCGCCCTTAGGTTATCAATGCCATATTTTTTTTCGGCCGATGTTTCAATAATATCATCAACCATCGCGGGATGGTCATTTGCGCAAATTGTGGTTTGCTCTTTTTCGCGCACCCGCTTATCTTTTTTCGTATAAACGATTTGATAAGATATCCCGTTCGCATCACAAAATTGCATAAGTTCCAAATCAGAATCGCGTGGTCCGATACGCGAATCGATTAAAACAAACAAACGCTTTAATTGTCGCCGCGTCATAATATATTCTTGGAATCGCAACAACCACCGCATCGCATCCGCCCGTGACACACGCGCATATCCATACCCCGGCAAATCAAGAATTATTATTTTATCGTTCACATTAAACATATTCAGTGTCTGTGTCCGTCCCGGCGTATTCGATGTCCGCGCAACATTTTCACCCAGCACCGCATTGATAAGCGAAGATTTTCCAACATTACTGCGCCCCGCAAAAGCGTATTCTGCAAATTGCGTTTCCGGCAAATCACGGACATTTTCAAAACCGCCAACAAATTTTATCATGTGTTTAGTCCTTTTTAATCAAACGCTGATACGCTTCTTTTTTTGAAATTCCCGCACGCGCCGCCAAATCGCTTGCCGCGGCCTTGGTTGAATTTGCAACAACATCGTTCACGATTTCCGATATTTCCGCATCAGACATTTTGTGTTCCGGCGCCGGCGCAATCACGATAACTATTTCCCCACGTGGCGGTTCGATGTTTTTCAATTCCGCCGGATATCCGATTATCGCCTGTTCGTGAATTTTTGTTATTTCGCGCACAATTGCGATTTGCCGTTCCGGCATAACCCGCGCAATCGCATCAATGGTATTCATAATCCGATTCGGACTTTCATAGTAAACAATCGTATGACGAATTTTGTTATCATCGCGCAGTTTTTTTTCATCAAAGAACCCACAAAAAGTGAACCTATCGGTCGGAAACCCACTAAGCACCAACGCAGATATCACCGCCGTTGGCCCCGGCACAACATATACCGGCACCCCCGCATCACGCGCCGCCCGAACGATTCGGAATCCCGGGTCACTGATACCCGGCATACCGGCATCGGTCACAACCGCAACCGATTCGCCATTTTGAATTTTTTCTATCAATCCGCCAATAACATCGCGCTCATTATGCTCGTGACACGACACGCGCCGCGTCTTTATGTCAAAGTGCGATGCGATTTTCGCAAAAACGCGAGTATCTTCGGCGGCGACCAAATCGACATTTTTCAAAACATCAACCGCCCGCGGCGACATATCACCCAGATTTCCAATAGGTGTACCAACAATATAAAGCCCCGTTTGCATTTATGAATCCTTTGTAGTAAAATGATACAGAATAAAATGGATATTTCAATGCATATTATAAAACAGATTTTTGGATTAACTTGCCTTGCGGTGTTACTTTCATCGTGTCATGGCAACAAGGGTTCTTCGGCGTGGCGTTCGGAATATACTGATGTTCCGGTCACCGCACCGACCCAATTGCAATATGGAACATATTCGTTTGGGATGTATGGCGGTGAATCCGATGCGGCACACAGTATTGCTGTTTTGATTCCAACAAGTGGTGCAAACGCAAAAATCGGTAAATCGATTCGTTTGGGGGTTGAGGCCGCGACCATGCAATTCGCGCCCGATGGATTGCAGGTAAGGTTTTTTGACACCGGGACCGGCGACACAAATGAAACAATTGAACGCGCACTGGCATCAAATCCGGAAATAATAATTGGGCCGGTCTTTGCGGACAACGCGCGCCTGCTGCGCGATAAAAAACCATCGGCTATACCGGCGCTTTCGTTCACTTCTGATGTGTCCGCGGTTGGCGATGGGGTAATCAGTATGGCGGTTATGCCAACAAATGTTGTTGAATCGGCTATTGCTGAAATGTCTGCGAACGGTGCGAAAAACTTTATTGTAATTGCACCAAACAATACTTCTGGCCCGGTTATGGCGGGTGCGGCGAACGCGATTGCTGATTTCTATAATTTAGGAAATGTCGGTATATTTTATTACAACGAACGCGACACCGATTCGATAAAGTCCGCGGCATTATCGGCATCTATGTATAACGCGCGCAATGCGGCAAACATACGCGCCAAGGAAATTTTGTCTGCGATAATAAATCACGAAAGTTTAAGTGGTTCGGAAAAATATTCACTGGCGCGCCAATTGGATAACCTGAACAAGGTTGATACATTGGGCGATTTGCCATACGATTCGATTTTATTCTTGGGCGATGGTAATGACACAAAGTCCGTGGCATCATTCTTGCGCTATTATGGTGTTGGCGCGCGTGATGTAAAATTTTATGGCACCCCGCTTTGGGAAGATAGCGATATCGCATCTGATTTAACAATGATGGGGTCTGTATACGCCACGTTACCTGACATTCCAGAAAACTTCCGCAACGCTTATTCAATCGCGACCGGAACATATCCAACCCGCATGTCAACAATCGGATACGAATCAACACTGCTTGCCATCGGCACATTGTATTCGCACGATGATATTCGCGCACATTTAATGAGCCCCAGCGGTTATACCGGCATAAACGGCCTGTTCAGGTTGCATACCGACGGCACAAACGAACGTGCATTGCGCATTATGCGCCTTAATGGTGACGGCACAACATCTGTTGCCCGCACCGAACCCGCGGCATTCACCATTCCGATTTATCGCACGGGTGGAACATATATGTCGGCCGTTGAAAATATGCCACTGTATTCGGACGGCGTAAACCCGATGGATTACATAAAAATTCCTGAACGATTCCGTGGAAAATATAACGCAAAAACATACGGTGTAAATCACTCCGAAGAACCAAAGACATTTGAACCGATATTCCATACATCGACTATATTGCCAATAAACGATTCTGAATCCATAACGTCCGAAGATTATCAACCTGTGCCACTGGACAACATAAGTCGCACATATATTGATTCAGTTGAAATCACAGAATAAACGGTGAACGCAATGAAGACAAAATATAAAATCATTATCGCATGTTTAATTACCTGTATTGCGACCGCATTCGCAACCGTATATGTGATGAATCATAATATTTTTGGCCTATACACATCCGAAGAATTTATCTGTAAAGACGGCGCAAATCCCGACGAACACGGTTGCTGTCCTGGGGAACTTTATACAAACCTTTGGGACCAAGGCCCGGCCTGTTGTCCAACAACTGGTGGCGATTGTTTTCCACCACTTGAAAAATAGAATTAACCAAGGTTTTGTAAACTCACATTTTCGCCGTCAACAACAACGATGTTTCCTTTGCTAATTTCGGCATTATGTGCAACGGCAACAAAATCGCGCTGTGCGAACAAATCCGGCGTATAGACCGGGAACACACCACGCACCAAACACAATTGATTTGCAACAATTTCATCATCGCACACGGCAATTATTTTTGTATCCGGTCGCCGACAAGAAATCTTTATCGCCGATTCAGTATCGCGCGCGAAAACAATTATCGCAATCGCTTTATTAAGATACGCCATTGAAGAAATTGACCGCGACCAATCATTTTCTTGCGTATTTTCGTTGCGCACCCAATCACTTGGATTTTCCATCGCATCATTATCTGAATACGCCAAAATTTTCGCCATAGTTTCGATAACATTTAACGGATTTGCACCGATCGTTGTTTCTTCGGATGTCATAGTTGAATCTACACGCAGATATGCGGCATTTGCAACATCACTTATTTCTGCACGCGTTGGAAATTCACTTTCCACCATCGACCCCAGCATTTGCGTTGCCATAACAACCGGTCGATTTAACCGCCGACATTCGCGTATAATATGTCGTGAAATCGCCGGCACCTGTTCATACGGCAATTCAACCGCCATATCACCACGCGCAATCATAATTCCGTCCGCCGCGCGTGCAATTTCATCAATTTGTTCAACCGCACTTTTGCGTTCTATCTTGGCCATTATTTTAACCGGCCGCGCGGTATGCGCGGTAATAAAGTCACGCACTTCGGATATGTCTTCGGGGCGTTGCACAAAAGAAACCGCCACCCAATCCGGATTTTTCGTCAGGGCATATTTCAAATCTGCCCTATCCTTTTCCGTTAGAACCGATGTATCAACAATCGTGTCTGGCAAATTAAATCCGCGGCGCGACCAAATTTCCGTTCCACGAATTACCTTTGTTTTAACCGAATCGGGTAAAACATCGGTCACCTGCATTTCTATCTTGCCATCATTTAATAGAATTCTTTCCCCAACCCGCAAAGACCGCATAACATCCGCGTCCGGCAACTGAACCCGCCGCGAATCGCCCGGCGCCGGATTTGAATCAAATGTAAATGTTTGCCCAACCGAAATCGGATATTTTTCTTCGGTTTTGAAATTACCGATTCGGTGCTTTGGTCCCTGTAAATCCACCAATACCCCAACGGGCACATTTAATTCCGCTGATATTTTCCGAATCGCATCAATCTTTTTCCCCTGGGCCGCACCAGTGTCATGACTAAAATTCATACGACACACATTTACGCCGGCCAAAATCATTTTTCGCAAAACCGCGACACTTTCACAACTTGGACCAATTGATGCAGTTATTTTTGTAAATCTTGTCATAATTTTACAATCTCTCGGTTGATTTTTACGTTTTATTGTATATCATAAAAAGGTCACTTTAACAAGGGGAAAACATCAATGAAAAATGCAAACCACGGAAGTTTTGATAACCAGCAATTGCTTGGTATCATCGAACGAATCGAAAAACTAAACGAAGACAGCGCGGCCATCGCTGCGGATATCAAGGAAATTTTTGCGGAGGCCAAATCCGCCGGATATGACCCAAAATACATTCGGCAAATGATTCGCCTGCGCAAAATGGACCCGGACGAATTGGACGAAACGGACGAATTGACCAAGATGTATCGCAACGCACTTGGCCTGTAATTTTGCAAATGAAAAAATTCACAAAAACCGTTGAAGATTTTGTTTGCGCCCATTGTGGGGCAACCGTCGTGGGCAATGGATACACAAACCATTGCCCAAAATGTTTGTGGTCGCGCCATGTTGATAATAACCCTGGCGACCGCGCCGCAATATGTGGCGGTATGATGGAACCAATTTCCGCCGAACCCGACAGGGGTGGATACATTATCACCCACAAATGTCAAAAATGCGGAAAAACGATTCGACAACACACATCCGAAGACGATGACATTGAAGAAATCATCAAAATATCATCGAATTCGGATTTTATATTCGGTAAGTAATTACTTGTCTTTTGCCGCGGCAACAAAGGCATTGAACAACGGATGTCCGGTAAAAGGATTACTCTGAAATTCCGGATGGAATTGCCCCGCGACAAAGAACCTATGCGACGGTATCTCTATCATTTCTGGCAATTTACCGTCTGGCGACATTCCCGAAATAACCATACCGTTTTTTTCCAATACGCCTTTATATTCGATGTTTACTTCGTACCTGTGCCGATGCCGTTCGGAAATATGATTTGAACCATAGATTTTTTCCGCCATTGTCCCGGATTTAATCTCACACGGGTACGCACCCAAACGCAAAGTTCCACCCATATTTTCCGCGTCGCAATCGCGCATAATATCTATGACCGGCGTGCAATTTTTTGTAAATTCCGTAGAATTTGCGCGTTCGTCCCCAACAACATTTCGCATAAATTCTATGACGGCGACCTGCATTCCCAAACAAATCCCCATATACGGAACATTATTTTCACGCGCATACCGCGCCGCGGCAATTTTGCCTTCGACCCCACGCACCCCAAAACCACCTGGCACAAGAATCGCATCAACATCCGCGCAATCTGCGTCTGAAAAATTTTCTGCATCTATCTTTTTTATTTTTACGCGCACATTGTTTTGAATTCCTGCATGAAACAACGCCTCGTTCAGTGATTTATACGCATCCGCCACATCAAAGTATTTTCCAACCATACCAATCGTGCACACCGGCAAATCCGCATTCAAATACTGTTCTATTTTTTTAATTTTCGACATATCACCGGCGGCCTCGGGCAAACCAAAGTGTTGCGCCATTATGTTAAACACATCCTGTCCGTCATACACCAACGGAATTTTATAGATATTATCAACATCCATACTGGTAATAACGTTTTTCGCCGGCAAATTACAGAACATACCAATCTTTGCGCGTTCATCCGCGGTCAACATACGCGGCGACCGTACGAATAAAACATCCGCCTGAATCCCGTTTTCAAGCAACCGCCGCACAGACATTTGCGTTGGCTTTGTCTTTAATTCGCCACTTTGTTCCAAATATGGCGCAAGTGTTAAATGTGCAAACATAACATTTCGGCGACCAACCTCGTTCGCAAATTGTCGAATAGATTCAAGAAAAACTTTGCCTTCGATATCACCGACCGTGCCACCGATTTCACAAATCACAAAATCAGTATCCGTTGGCACCCCAATATGTTCCTTTATCTTATTCGTGACATGTGGAATCATTTGCACCGTCGCACCCAAATAGTCCCCACGCCGTTCGGCATTTAATACCTCCCAATAAATACGACCGCCCGACACCGAAT
>CALABO010000009.1 GCA_937885575.1 uncultured Pseudomonadota bacterium
CATCGTATCGCCTGTTTTGTGGGGCCGGTTGCCCGGCCCCGGGTTAATGGATTACAACTTGAAATTCGACATATCGAAATAACCGACAACCGCTTTTTCGCCGCAATTCCACGCGTCCAAAATAACGCCATCAACACACGCGGTTTCGTGGGATGCGACCGTAATAACGTAACGGCCGTTCGGGTGCGTTTCCGCAAACTGTTTCGCGGTCATTCGGGATTTACCCTTGACGGCCGGGCAATGGGTCCAAACCGCGCCGCCCTCAATCAACCAACGACGGAATCCGGGGCCATCGTTCGGTACGTTGAAATCCCGGCGGGCCTTGGCCGCCAAGTAATCGAACGATTCGACCCACGAACAGGAAATGGCGTTGGCCAACGCACGTATGACGCAATCGCCACGGTCCCATTTGAAACCGCGTTTGTCGGCCCAACACGGGTTCGGGTTCTCAATCCGGAAATGCGGCCCGGATTGGTAATACTTTTGAAATTTTTTCGTGTCCATCATAAGACATTTGGTTTTAAGTTCCCGGGAATTGGCCCGGTCCGTTTTCGTACCCGTGGCCGGATTCGAACCGGCACACCATTACGGTACAACATTTTGAGTGTTGCGCGGCTACCATTTCGCCACTCGGGTTTGTATGGACCTTTCGCGTTTCCCAACGTTACCGGGTCCGGGATTCTCTACAAAGTGCCATTAAATGGCTTTGTTGCGCCGCCCCGATTCGAACGGGGAATACAAGTGCCAAAAACTTGGGTGTTACCGTTACACCACGGCGCAATTCCTGTTATTCAAGTTCGATTCCGCAATACGTATAGTTCAATTCTTCGTCATATTCGGAACCGTCAAATTTCGGCCCAAAGAAATTTTCGATTGCGGAAACGGCGTTGGTGTTGTTACCCTCAATTTCCACGGTAAGATAAATTCCGCCTTTCTTGCGTCCGGACAAAACGGTTACATCAACAGTCGTTCCGGCAATCGCCCCAATCTTGGCGTTCATCATCTGTTTCAAAATTTCTGTTCTCATTGTCTTAATCTTTAACCGGGAACCCGCCCGGGCGGTCGGGTTGTAACCTCAACCCGATACAAAGGTAAGTATAATTTTTATATTTCCAAACATTTTTCGCTAAATTTTGCGAAAAAGTTTTGTTTTGTCCTCAATCGCCGGATTCCATCGTACCGTTCCGGCCGCCAACGCCTGTTCAAACGCGGCGTCCGTCGGCCCGTGTTGGCCCAATTCGAACCAATGTTTGAATTTGGCCCGCTTGACCATAACACGGCAAATCCCGTTCGGGTCCCGGGCAATATACGCGTCAACCTTTG
>CALABO010000010.1 GCA_937885575.1 uncultured Pseudomonadota bacterium
ACCACACCTTTGACTGCATCCCTATTAAGTCCCAAGGGCAGGGCATTAACCTTGGTATCCACAACCGTATTGACCCAATTTTTCGGGGCCAAACCATCAATTTGATTGTCGACATAATTTCTATCGGCCATACCATTTTTCGCAGCATTAATCGCACTATCAACCTGACCTTTGTTATAATAATTTCCCATGGTATTATTAATCGAATCATTTACTATACCACGAACCTCTGCGTCGGTTTTATAGTTACCAAGGATATTGTAAAGTGTGCCCGCATCAACACCACCTTCTACCTCGGCCACCCTTTCATCAACATACGATGTCACATCACGAACCTGATTATTAACATAGTCCCGATCAGCCATACCGGCCTTGGCATCCGCAACCGCATCCACAAGGGCATCGTCAATATCGCCCTTGGTATAATAATTAGCCAACCGCGTACCAATAGAATTGTTAACGATACCCTGAACCGCATCTTCATTAACGCCAACCTCTATCGCGGCAACCCTGGCATCAACATAATTTTTGGGTGCCAAACCGCGAACCTGGTCATCGACATAGTCCTTGTCAACCATACCCAACTTCGCCTGGCCAATCGCATCGTTAACCTGCCCCTTGGTATAATAATTTCCCAAGGTTATATTAAGTGAATCGTTCACGGCTCCCTGTGCTTGATTTGCCACATAATCTTTGTCCGCGATATTTAGCGCGTTCAACCTTTGTGGTAAATCGGCAACCTGGACCGCGCCACGCGCCACCGCATCGGTCACCGCAAGTTCGCCACGCGTCGCATAGTTTTTCTGTGCAAGTGTTGTATTCAACGCCTCTTGCACGGCTTCTTCGTCAAGACCACCGTTTGCCTTTAATTCCTCGATATCCGATTGCGCCACACTAAGGTCCGTACGCACCAAGGTAAGTGTGTTCGTATTATTCGCGGCTACATCGTGTGCAACCTGGGCCGTGTCGGAAACATTTGATATATCACTTGATAAATTATTATATTGTTCACCCAACGCGTCGTAATCACTACGCAGTTGTTCAATCGCCTGGCGCAATTCTGCAACATTTTGACTATCACCAGATGACGATGTGGTTCCCGACACCTTGCCGGGTAACTTTGATCCACTAAGCCCACTTGCAACTGGCATACGTCCACCGCCAACGGTTTCTGTATTTCCTGTATCAACGGTGGCCACGGTATTGGATTGCGGTCTGGCCGTCGTTGTTTTGACCGATGCGGCCGTTCCCGCGCCCAGCGTTCGTATAGAACCCGCACGCGACGTCGCCCCCCCACGAACACTTGCCGCGCCATACGCGCCACCATAAAGCGTCGCGCAGATAACGCAAAAACTGGTCAAAATTTTATAGCCCTTTAACATCTTCCTTTCCTTTTATTATTCCGGTATATAACAAATTTCGTCTTCGTAAACCCCGCCAAGTTGTGTTTCACACTTCATTTCATACCACGCATCCTTAAACTCGCATTGCTGTGTCGCCGCATTCCACGTTGCATATTCATCACCATAATTTATGCACGCCATCCGTTCCGAATTTCGATAACAATATCCCCAATCGGTTTTTTCAGTGCCACCATAAACATTGTTATAGAATAAATTAAGCGATGTCTCACCATTTTGCGCGGTATTACGCCAATATCCACCCAATTTTTCGCAAATGTCGGCAAGTTCAGATTGCATCGCCGCCACAATATCATTCGTTGCCGATGTTATATAGGCACTTAATTGCGCATCATCTCTGCTTGGCTTGTACCGTTGATTACTTGAATTAACACGCGAAGTATCAGGATCGCCGCAATACTCATCAATATAATTCTCTATATACTGCCTCAAAGTGCTTGATTCCAACCCCTTGCACTTATACGGATATTCGTATGTATCATCGTCCGGAGTGCAAAGGTCAGTCAAATACTCGTCCACCGCCGCCTTGCACTTTTCAACCACCATCAAATCATCAACCGTATTGACATAGTTTATCAAAGATTGCAAACCGCACACTTCTTTATTGCCAATGTGCCCACGTTCATCAAATGTACAACCCGTTCCATCACGACTATACAATGTTGCGCACGCCATAACCTGTTCCCGACACATATCACGCGCGGTATAACGCCCCAACGCACCCGCGGTCGTCACCGTCTTTTTGCTCCCCAAGTTCACAATCGATTGCGATTGCGTATCATAACATTCCGCAATCGTATCAACACAGGACGCCTTTACTTCCTCTATCTTATTAGATTGCGCCTGGGCTATTTCGATAATCGCATTTCTTTTGAATTCATTCCACACAAAATCCGCAATACTGCGACAGGTATCAAGTTGCTGACTTACATACTGACGATAACCATCCAAGAATTTTTCATATGTCGAATTTACACCCAATATGTCGGTATTCACATTATTATCGGTAACACCCGGCAATTCTATTGTCTTTTCCAATTGGAACAAACGTGGCGAATAAATTGGATCGCCGGTCGCGGCATTGATATACGCCCCCGTCGGATCCAGACAACGTTTATAGTTTTCACCACACGCCGTATCGGCAACCATTGCCGTCCGCACCCGCGCCAAGCATTCGTTCACATCCATCGAATTATGCGCACGATATTCCTCTAATCTCGCCTCACGCAGGTACTTTTCCGCCGTGCGCACCGCCTGGGCCACGGTTTCCTTTTTCTTGTTCAACGCCTTTTCGTATGTATTGCAATCCTGGGTTATAAGGATATTATAAGAACTGCGCGACATGGTGAACACCGCGTTATTTTCGCATTGATTCTGCGTAAGGCGCGTGCACTGCCGTTGCGCCGCGTTAAACAACGCCGTCCCTTCCAGCGTGGACAAATCTTGATTTCCCGTATCAAACAGCGAAAAACCACCGTCCGACCAAACATCATCAAAGTCCACCGAAAAGTCCAAATCCAAAATACCAATTGAATTATTCATATTTGATGTTGTCGAACTACTTCCACCACCCGACAATAGTTTCGTTATATTATCCAATAATTTTGCCGATGCACTGGTGTCGCGTTTTATCGCCGCCTCACCAACACTGGCGGAATACATGGCGTTCACTTCGTCCGCGGTTTTATCAACTGCCTCTAAATTATTATCTTGGAATTGTTGCAACATAATCATCGCTTCATCGAGTGATTCTTCGACACTGCGGAATTTCAAAAATTTATCACTGCAAAAACACCGACGATATGTATCGTTTGCATTCGCGCACATTTGATCCATGCACGTCGCATACGATTCGCGACACGCGGCATAGCCGGAACCAATCTTGGACAAATCACTAAACACCGCCGTTGCACGCGCCGTTGTCGCCGCCCGCGATATACCGGCCACACTGTTCGCCGTTTCCCGTCCCGCACCCCGCGGATTTGTGACTTGCGCCGTTCCCGACCGCGCAAGCGTTCCACGTACCGAATCGGACGCAACCCGTGTCCCGCCCGCACGCGTCCGCGTTGTCGCACGCGACAATGCACCCGCACGCGTCCGCGATTCACCAATCGCACGCCGTGTCAACGCCCCAACAGTCGCTGTCCGCGATAATACCCTTGTATCAGATTTAGTGTCGGATTGAACAGATGATGCACGTGGATTCTGCGCAGTATCGGCCACCGCGGCCACCATAACCGCAAGCACGAAACCGGCAAAAATCCCCATCCTTTTTATCAAAATCTACTCCCCGTTATTGTGATTATAGAAAAAACCACAAATTTTAATCAAGCCAAAATTATTCGATACAGCAATTGACCGTCTTTTTTACCCAATCGCCCAACCGCTGCACCGTTGACTTCGACTTTGTCATTTCTTCCTTTATTTCCTTATCTGTTTTTTTATCCGCCTTTACCACAGAATCATACAACGCGGGCTCCACCTTTTTCACACCCGCCAAATCGATCATATCCATATTAAGGCCCCAAAAGAGCGAATATAACTCATACGCCTTTTCGAACATTTTATATGCGTCCGCCTTGTTTCCCGCGCCCAATGCCTTGGTTCCAACCTCGTACAACCGCATCGATGCCGCCAACAAATGCTTTGATATACACCAAACCTCCGCCCCATCATGTTTATTTTTATCAACGATTCGTTCCATAAGTTCTTTGCGCATATTCCGCACAACATTTATCAAATCATAGAACCCGGGCTTCTTGGTCTTGGCGCCACTAAAAAAGAAATGTTCTTCCAATGACACCAAATTCATCAGCGCGATGGACAAATCCTGGTCCGACGACAAATCAAGCGGATTCACCTTTTTCGAATCGTCAATTTTCCGAACCATTTCTTCCAAAGACATTTTCTTTTCTTTCATTTTTTCTTCCCTTTTATATTTAGCAAAGCACAACACCATATGTCGGCAACACCTTTATAATCAACCAAAACACCAGTGTCGCCACCACCAATCCACCAAACGGCATCACAACCTTTTGAAACGGAAACTGTGCATGCCCGCCATTATTCTTTTTTATATGCACATACCAAACTTCCATCAATATAAATACAACCGCACCAACAATCGACCCCAGCAAGAATTGATCCATGCCCCACATACAGTTTTCCCACCACTTTACAATCGGATTACCGCGCGGCACAAAATATACCCCCACAAGCAACGCGATATAAACAAGCGCATTCAGCAAATACCAAAACCAACCACGAACATTACGCCGCCGCAAATAATTTGCCGTCCAACCAATAAGAGAAACCGTAAGGCCACCGGCCCAAATTCCGGTAATAACATCCTTGACGCCCAGCATCCGCATACCTTCCAGCCCCGCACCAATCGCAATTGTGCAAACGGGACAAACCGCATGCGCCACCGATGCCACGCACATCGCACAAAAACACGCCAAAAGCGCCAAATTTAAATGTTTTTTCATATTCCTTTCCTTATATTTTATAATCCTTTCCCCGCATGCTACAAAAATCATATGCGCCCGGTCAACACAATTTTACAACCCCGCGCATATGCGCACTGCGTGCACGGGGATTGTTTTTTATTTCATCGTCGGTCGGGGTCACCGCCCGCATCAATTCAAACCGCGGCCGCGCAACCGTCGGCATATGCGCATCACCGGCCACCGTCGTCCAATCGCGAAAAGTATTTTTCACAATTCTATCTTCGATCGAATGAAAGGTCACACATATACACCGCCCGCCAACATTTAATAACCCCGGCACCACATACAATGCACGCGTAATCTCACCCATTTCATCATTTATGGCAATACGCAACGCCTGAAAAACCGGGGCAATATCGCGCGGATTGTGAACCAGTTCCTTTAATTCAAATGTTGTTTTGGGGCGTTTATCTTTTATCGCACACGCAATTGCACGCGCCGGACGCACATCACCAAAATCGCGCAGAATTTTTGTTAAATCGTCCGCCGTCCAAATACCAAACATATCGGCAATCGTCGGCCCATCAATCGACATCCGCATATCCAATGGCGCATCGCCGCGAAAGGAAAACCCACGCGACGCATCATCAATCTGCATCGAAGATATCCCAAGGTCAAACACAATCGCATCAAATTTTTCATCCAATTCCGCCATAGACGAAAACCTTTTCGGAATAAAACTAAACCGCGCACCAAATTCATCAGAAAATTCTTTCGCCGTTTCCATAACCGTCGGGTCACAATCAAACGCAACAACCGTTGCACCCGCATTTAAAAACGCGCGACTATATCCGCCCGCACCAAATGTTGCATCCAACACGCGCGCACCACGCAAATCGCCAATCGAATTCATCACCGAATCCAACAAAACTGGAATATGCTTCGTCATTCTATATCCACCTTTATTCCCAAACCCGCAAAATCAGAAACGGTATTTTTCCCAAGTTCCACGCCACCATTTATCGCAAGTGTTGTTTTTTTATCGCCCGAATAAAGGTTCAACACAACCTTGGTCCGCCCGGGCCGCAGTGTTGCAAGCGCCTTTTTAATATCAACCAACACATTTTTATTACGAATATCAAGTGTGATTTTCTTTGCAATTTGCGCCACCCACCCGGCAAGTGGTATAATTGAATCCACAAAAACCGAAACCCGATCATCCTTGTTCGACAACCGCCCACAAAGCACAACCGCACTTTCCGCCGCAACAATCGGCATTAATTCATTGGCCGCATCACCAAACGCAATCGCATCGATATTTCCACCACCATCCGATGCGTTTATCGTCAACATATCTTTGCCCGCCTTGGTTTTGCGATGGGAATAAGACGCCACATTTGCCGCAATTTTCACATTCGCGCGGTCGGGCAATTCGGCCAACTTCGCACTCGTTGCCAAATGTTCGCGTTCAATCAAATGCTTGTATTGGTCGAGCGGATGCGCCGAAATATAGAACCCGAGTGCCGACAATTCATTTTCCAACTTTTGCCCAAAAGACCAAGGCGCGGTTTTAACCAAATTCTTGGCAAGGCGATCTTCACTAACATCATCCTCGATCGTATTCGCAAACAGCGACAGCGAATTCGCGGTTTCCTTGGACTTTGACGCATAGGACAAAATCGCATCCGCATTCATAAAGATTTCCGCGCGATTTGGGTTTATGGAATCCAGCACGCCCACCTTGGCAAACGCCTCTAAAATCCGCTTATTTATTATCGGCGCACAGCGTTTTGCAAAGTCGGTTATATTCTTGAACGACCCCTTGGCACGTTCCGCAATTATCGCATCGGTCGCCGCAACCCCGACACCCTTTATCGCGGCAAGCGCATAAACAATCTTCCCATCAACAACCGTGAACAGCGATTCACTTTTGTTTATATCCGGCGGCACAATTTCAATTCCAAAATTAGATTTCGCATCGTCCACAAACAGCGCCAACTGATCCGTATCGTTCATATTACTGGACATCGACGCCGCCAAAAATTCCGGCGTATAGTGCGCCTTGAGGTACGCACATTGATTTGCCACAATAGAATAGGCGATAGCATGCGATTTATTAAACGCATATTTCGCAAATTCCTTGAACTTTTCCCACAAATCTTTGGCCGTTGCCTCGTCCAACGTTCCTTCTTTCTTGCAACCTTCTTGGAATTTGACCTCTAATTTTGCAAGTAATTCCAATTTCTTTTTACCCATCGCCTTGCGCACGGTATCGGATTCACCGCGCGTAAAGCCGGCCAGTGCCCGCGTCAATTGCATAACCTGTTCTTGGTACACGATAATTCCGTATGTTTCCTTTAATATCGGCTCTGCCCGCGGGTGCACATATTGAATTTCTTCTTCGCCATGCATACGGGCGATAAATTGTGGAATAAAGGCAATCGGCCCCGGGCGATTCAATGCATTTAACGCCGATATTTCCAAAAAACTTGTCGGGTGCATCTTACGCAAAGTTTGCTGAACAAACGGGGCATCGAATTGGAATATACCTTCGGTCATACCCGATTGCCAAAGTTCCAAAGTCTTTTTGTCGTCCGTGGGAATTTCATCAAGTACCACATTGATACGGCGCGTTTTTTGAATAAGTTTTGTTGCGCATTTTAACACAACCAAGGTTTCCAAACCCAAGAAATCGAACTTGATAAGCCCCGCCGATTCCAAATAATGCCCATCAAACTGACACGACGGCAACGGATTCGCCGAGTCACGATACACTGGCGCAATTTTCGTTGTTGGCCGATCACCAATAACCACCCCGCACGCATGTTGACCAAGGTTTCTGAACGAACCCTCTAACTCTTCAGCCACCGAAACAACCTTGTTCATATCAGAATCTGTATTTAACACATTTTGAATTTCTTGCGATGTATCAACGGCTTCTTTTAATGTCTTCGCATCCATCGGTATCATTTTCGAAAGCCGATCCGACTTTGAATACGGCATACCATAAACCCGCCCAATATCACGAATTGCGCCGCGCGCCTGCAAACTGCCAAACGTAATAATACGACACACAGAATCATGTCCATATTTATCACAAATATACGCCAAAACCTGTTCAATGCCCGTTGGTTCAAAATCCACATCAAAATCCGGCATCGATATACGATCCGGATTCAAAAACCTTTCAAACAACAGCCCATATTTTAATGGATTCACATGCGTAATACCCATCGCCCACGCAACAATAGATCCCGCACCCGAACCACGCCCCGGCCCGGTCAAAATATCATGTTTGCGGCACCAATCAATATAATCGGCAACGATAAGAAAATACCCCGGAAACCCCATACCAATAATAACATCTAATTCGTATTTTGCCTGGTCAAAATACGGCGCAGTATCGGTTATTCCTTGTTGTTTCAACCGTTCGGTCAAACCACTCATTGTCATATCGCGCAACATTTGGCATTCAGATTCAAAATCATCACCAAACCGGGGCAACAATGGCTTTTCATGAACATTTACAAAGAAAGCACATCGACTTGCGATTTTTACAGTATTTTCAATTGATTCTGGCAAATCGTTAAACAAATCACACATCTCTTTTGCGGTCTTAAAATATTGCTCTGACGACTTACGCGGCCGATCCGGATCAATGACCTTGGTCTGGCCCAACACACACCCCAATGCATCCACCGCCTCGTAATCAGACGGATGCGCAAAACAAACATCATTTGTTGCAACAATCGGTATATTTAAATCCCGGGCAATCTCCAAAAACGCCGGCTCGGTCTTAATTTCATTTTCCAGCCCGTGCCTTTGGATTTCCATATAAAAACGGTCACCAAAAATTTCAACAAAACGCGCCGCATATTCCCGTGCAAGACCACGCTGCTCGTTCAACACCGCCATCCCAATTGGCCCGCTGTGCGCGCCCGACAAACATATCACACCACCCGCGTGCGCCGCCAATTCATCAAAGGTTATATACGGCCCCAAATGATGATTGTCGCCACGCATATACATTATCCGACTAAGTTCACACAGGTTCAAATACCCATCATGATTCTGGGCCAACAAAACAATTTTGGAAAGCGATGATTCACGCAAAATTTTTGGGTCCGCCGTATGATGATTCAACGATATTTCAACACCGATTATCGGCTGAATTTTCGCAGACGGCATAACATCAGAAAACTCCGCACAACCCGACATCATATTCGTATCGGTAATTGCGCACGCAAACATACCATTTTCCGCGCACAATTTCGGCACATCTTTAACCTTTATCGTGCTTGCGCCGATGGATAACCGCGTATGCGTCCTAAGATGAATAAACTTGCTTTCCATGATAGAGAAACCATAGCAAAAAAATTACGCGCGCGTCCATAACATAATTTGCAAAATTTAACAAAACAAAAATCCCCGACAAATCGGGGACCAATCATTTCAACTTACCACAACAATGCTTATACTTTAATCCCGAACCACACGGGCAGGGCGCATTTCGCCGCGCATCCGCACCCGAATTTAACGATTGATCGTGTTCGGCACGCTGTTTTTCCGTGGCATCAACATCCGCCCGCGTAAGTTCCATGCGCGAAATATACGCAACCGACATAATTTTGAAATTGTTTATTGTGTTTTTGAACAACCCCAACGCTTCACGTTTATATTCATAAAGCGGATTTTTTTGCGCGTAACCACGCAGCCCGATTCCGGTCTGTAAATAATCCATTTGTTGCAAGTGTTGTTTCCAAACCGAATCTAACGCCCCAAGCATCATTTGTCGCGTCGCCGCCTGCATCATATCAGGGCCATATTTTTCGGCTTGTTGATTATATCGTTGCATTGCAAGTTGCAACAAGGTTTCATACGCCTTGCGTTCATTGATATTTTCATCGGTTTTCCAACTTTCGATATCGGTAATATCCAACGCGAACACGCGCACCATTGCATCGTGCAGCCCCCGTATATTCCAATCGGCCGGCAAAGTTTTTTCCGGAATATTGTTTTCACAAATAATTTCAACAACATCACCAATCATTTCGTGTGCCAGTCCCGACAAATCTTTCGATGTCATCAAATCATCGCGCTGTTTATAGACAACGCCGCGTTGCTCGTTCATAACATCATCGTACTTCAGCAATTCTTTACGCGCCTCAAAATATCGTGCCTCTACACGTTTTTGCGCTTTTTCCAATGCCTTGGTTATCCATGGATGCGTAATTGCCTCGCCCTCTTTAAGGCCAAGCGTGGTCAGCATGCCACTTAAACGACTTGCGCCAAAGATTCGCATTAAATCGTCGTCCAGAGCCAAGAAAAACTTTGAATCACCGGGGTCGCCTTGACGTCCACTGCGCCCGCGCAATTGGTTATCAATACGACGCGATTCATGCCGTTCGGTGCCAATCACATAAAGGCCGCCCGCATCCAAAACAATTTTCTTGTTTTGTTCAATCGTATCATAAATTTCCTTCTTTTTCTGCTCATAATCCGGCGCATCTTTATCCAGGTCGGCAATTAAATCTTCGGCATTTCCCCCAAGTTTAATATCCGTTCCGCGCCCCGCCATATTTGTTGCGATCGTGACCGCCCCGGGCGCGCCGGCCTGGGCCACAATTTTCGCCTCGGACTCATGATGTTTTGCATTCAGCACCGCCGGATTTATGTTTAATTTCTTACGCACAATGTCCGCTAACTCCTCGGATTTTTCGATTGAAACGGTGCCAACTAAAACCGGTTGTTTTCGTTTAAGACAATCGTCTATCTGATTGATAATGGCGTTATATTTTTCGTTTTTGTTTCTATAAATTTCATCATGATGGTCCACGCGCGCAACCGGTCGATTTGTCGGAATCGACACAACACGCAACTTATAGATTTCTTCAAACTCGGCCGCTTCGGTCATGGCTGTTCCAGTCATACCGGCCAATGTTTCATAAAGCCGAAATAAATTCTGATACGAAATACTGGACACCGTTTGATTTTCCGGCTGCACGGCAACATGCTCTTTGGCCTCTATCGCCTGGTGCAGGCCACGACCAAATCGCCGCCCGGTCATAACGCGCCCGGTAAATTCATCAACAATTAAAACCTCGCCATTTCTAACCACATAATTCACATTTTTCTGAAACAAATGATGCGCAAGCAGCGATTGTTGCACATGCATCACAACGGCGGCATTTTCCGGCGAATACAGGTTATCGCCCGCAAGAAGCCCCGCATCCATCAGCAATTTCGTCACAGAATCCACACCGGTTTCGGTAAGTGTTACATGCCGATCTTTTTCATCTTTTTTATAATCATCCGGCGACAGTTTTGCCACAACCGCATCAACCCGATTGTAAAGTTCGCTAATATCTTCGGACGGCCCGGAAATGATAAGTGGCGTGCGCGCTTCGTCAATCAAGATACTATCGACTTCGTCAACGATACCAAAGAACAAAGGCCGTAAAACTTGCTGATTCTTGGAAAACTTCATATTATCGCGCAGGTAATCAAAACCCAACTCCGAATTCGTCACATAGGTAATATCACACGCATACGCGGCGCGGCGTTCTTCATCGGTCATATCATGCTGAATAATTCCAACGGACAATCCCAAGAACTCATACACGCGCCCCATCCACTTTGCATCACGCGATGCCAAATAATCGTTCACGGTAATAAGGTGCGCGCCGCGCCCATGCAACGCCTTTAAATACAACGCCAATGTCGCGACCAGTGTTTTTCCTTCGCCGGTTTTCATTTCGGCGATTTGACCATTATTCAAAACCATACCGCCAATCAGTTGCACATCAAAGTGACGCAGACCAATGGAACGCTTGGCCGCTTCGCGCACCAAAGCGAACGCATCCGGCAAAATGTTTTTTTCTTTTTCGCCGCCTTGAATCCGCGCGCGCAACGCATCCGTCTGTGCCCGCAACTCATCATCCGTCATACCGACGTATTTCGGTTCCAAATCGTTAATCAGCGACACCGTTTTATCATAAGATTTCACCAACCGGTCATTTGCCGACCCCAGTATTTTTTGAATAATATTCATAGCCATTGTTTTTCCTTGTCTTATTTTCCATGTATATAGCAGATTTTAGGCCTTGCGGTCAAGTTACTTTATGATATAATGCAAGAAAAGCAATAAACAAGAACAAAAACAAAAAAAGAGCAGGGGAAAAGATGAAAAATTCGATAAAACAGTTGGATTCCCGGGATATAACCAGTGATATTTTCCTGATTTCGCCGGCGCAAATCGAATATATCGCCGGGATTTTCACAAAAAACTTTGCGGATTCTATGAACATGCGCACGTTTTCGGGCCGCATAAATGAAATTGCACGCGAATCGTTACAAACGGCATTAAAATCCGCCCGCACGATGGGAACCAAGTGTTAGTGAACCACACCCCGGCCTTCGGCCACCCCTCTCAAGAGGGGAACTTTGTTTTCTGGAATTATTTCACAATTACGGATTGATTCCAGAAACTACTAACCACTAATCACTTGCACTAACCACTAAAAATCCGGGCATTCGCCCGGTTCACGTTTGCGTTGTTGTGAAACTTCTATCGCTGACCAAATCCCGCAGGCGCGGTCGTGGTCGGACGGTCGGCATGATACACGGCATTCCCGTATTTCATATTCAAACTGCTTGCACCACCATTCCCAGACGCAACCGGAACATAGCATATCGTATCATTATGTTTTACCGCCAAATTCTTTACCGTCGACACAGGATCCGCCAAAACAACATAAGGATCCAAATTACCAACATGCAATTCATCAATCGCCGTATCCGAACACGTGGTTGTGCACTGCCCATTGTACCAATAATAATTTCCAGGTGTAGTATCAACGCGACACGAAACTTTCTTTGGATTTGCACTGGCAGACGTTGAACGCCAATAAGTATAGAAAGGACTATCCTGGCTAACATCTTCCGTTCCACACGGACATTCAGTCAACAACCCAGAATCTGCAAACACATACGACATCATCCCATCTGGCACGGTTGACGGCACCGTCATCGTTCCAAACAGCCCCTCTGGAACATACCCCGTAAGGTGACTGCATCCTTGGAACGTCCTACGGAACATGCCTGTCTTACCCGCATTAGACAATGTTCCAAACAAATCACTTGGTATTGTACCAGTTAATCCACTGCACCCTCTAAAGGTCTGATCGAACATATATTCTGCCGCAGGACCACTTACACTACCAAATAAACCGCTTGGAATTTCACCGGTAAGTCCACTGCACCCATAAAAGGTTTGGCTGAACATCCAATTTGCCGGTGTGGTTGGTGTTCCGAATAATCCCGCCGGTATTGACCCCGTAAGACCCGAACAATTATAAAACGTTGTAAAGAACATACTTGAAACCGCACGTCCAGATATCCCACTAAAGAGTGCCCCACCTATACCGCTAAGGTGACTGCAACCGTAAAATGTTGAATAAAACATACTTCCCGCCGGCAGTCCCGAAATGTTTTCAAACAGGTTTGCTGGTATAATTCCTGTCAATCCTGAACATCCTTTGAATGTTTCTTTGAACATACTCGTTACCGGTGCACCCGTAATCGTGCCGAACAATTTGCTAGGTATCGCCCCCGTAAGTTTCGATGCCCCCTTGAACGTCGCATTGAACATACTCTGTTTTGGTGCACCGGTCATATTACCAAATAAATTCGTAGGTATTGCCCCATTAAGGTTCGAACAATTTGTGGTTATATCACGATCCCCACACGTATTAAATGTATTAGAGAACATATATTCCGCCGGGCTCCCGGTTAATCCACCAAACAATGCATTACCGATCTTACCACGCAACGACTGACACCCATAGAAAGTGGCCCTAAATGCACTTGTTGCCGCCGTTGTTGATGTGGTCAGTTGTCCAAACAACCCGGCCGGGATCGCGATCGTTGAATCCGACGCATCTCCAACCAAACTGGTACAATTATAGAATGTGCTACGGAACATATCTTTTACCACGGGGCCGTTCAAAGTTCCGAACAAATTACTGGATAACGTTCCGGTTATATTTGTACACCCATAAAATGTAAACATAAACATACCTGTTGCTGGTGCACCACTTATTCCGCGGAACAATCCCGCCGGTATTCCCGTAAGGTTCGTACAGCCACGGAATGTCCGACTAAACATATATTGTTTCGGTGCGCCATTTATGCTTGCGAACAAATCCGGTATAGTCCCCGTAAGGCCCGTGCAATTACGGAAAGTGGACAGGAACAACATTTCCTTTACAGCACCCGATATTGGGAACAAACCCGCCGGAATCGCCCCCGTCACCGCCGACCCGTCAAACGTTTCGGCAAACATATATGGAACCGGTGTGCCACTAACACCATCAAACAAATCCGCAATTGATTGCAATTCTATATCCATCGCGGTCGTATTTTTAAATGTGCGATAGAATCGCGGTTGGCCGCCCCAGCTGCCCGCGGTAATGGTTGGGAATATCGCACCCAATTTTCCACTAACCTCGGTGATGTATTGTTCAGTTCCCGCCACAGATACCGTGGCATCCATATCGGTTTCACTGCTCAGTGTTCCATTAAAGAAACTTATCGCCGATTTGGTTTCCGGTGTTCCATCCGCCGAAACCGCATACCCCGTTGCACGTCCACCAATCTTTATATCATATGTTCCCGCTGTTGTATATGTGTGTGTCCATGTCTTGGTTGTAATTGTTGTTGGCGCATATTCTTCAATATTCGAACCATCATCCCAATCAACCCAGAATTGACCGGTCGCAATTGTTGTGAATTTAAATTCTTTATTCGCCGGCATATCAACCGTCACCGTAAAGGCGGAATTCTCATCACGTTCCCACACCGCACTAAATGTCTTATTTTCCGTATAACCCCACGATGTAATCTCATCTCCTTCATCCCAATATTCTTGTGGTGTTGTATTGCTAACCAACCATTTTACGAATCGGTATCCCGGATTTATACATGTATTCTGTTTCACCACCAATGTTCCATTAGTACGCACCGTTTGTGATGCTGGCGGTGTATTTGGTGTCCAATTTGTATTGCACGCATATGTAACCATATACAATTCCGTATCCCACTGCGCGGTGGCATTGACACTGCCACTATATGCCCCAAGCGTATCAAAATTACAAGGAATTTCCGCCTGTTCATTATGAACCATCAACGTACCCGTTCCATCAATAATTCCCCATCCAGTAAATGTGTATCCAACCTCACCCATCGCACCCGCAAGTGTTAATGTCGAACCATATGTGCATGTAGCTGTGGCCGGATTCGGCGTTCCCCCATGCCCACCATTTTGATAGTCAATGGTTATTGAATTCCCAACACAACTGTGTCCATCGGTTCCCAAATGATACCCATTAACACAGGACCATTTTGCATGCAATACCTTAACACCTGTTTCGGTTGCGGTTATTGCATGTGGCACCATTGTGCACCCATCGGTCAATGCCGCATTCCGGCACCAACCTTCGAACACACTGTTTGCACGCACCGGCACACCATAGACATTTGCACCAATGCCGTACATATATTCATCCGGATATGTGGCCTGTGCCGAAACCAAAACTTTATCCGACGCAACGAATGTTCCCGTTCCCAAATTAGTAAGGAATTCCCCGGTAATCATATCATACACCCCAAGTTCACCATCACGGTTTCGCCGTGCCGGGACATAGTCATGCACAACCACGCCACCTTGTTCAATGGTGGAACGATATAACTTAATGGTACTCTTAGAACTACCAGCCCCATACGCAAACAAAGACAACGCCGATGTAGATGTTATTGTTCCTGTATTACTACTGGTAATATCTGTGCCATTTAATGTTATCGTATTTGCCGCATTATTATGCAAATCCATAACCAAAATCGATTTTGTATTTACAACCGATATATTATTGGTATTGATAAGGTTTAAGTAATTACTCGACGAATTACTATTTGATGGATTATTACCAAACACACGATCAATTTTCCCACTGGTTATTCTGGCATTACCCGCCCGTCCATCTGTGTATGCTGTCCCGGCAATATATGTGGATGTACTGCTACTATTAAGTCCTTCGAACACAATGGTATGCTTAAAGTCAGTGGTCGGAATAAAGTTTGTTTTAATATACTGTGTTCCACTGGATTGTATGAAATCCAACAAAGTGTACTCTTCCGAAATCGCCGGTCCAGGGGCAAAATCCCCACTGCCAATACTCGTAAAGAATTCGCCACTAACCGTATCATAGAATCCAACCGCGCCATCATTATCACGCCGTGCCGGCACCAGGTTCATCAAATCATTACGATTTCCATCCAATATTCTGAATTCATATATATCACCAATAAACCTACTAGTGCTAATACCATCATAATTACGGGCTGTTCCAAACAACAATGTATTCGGTGTGGTAAAGTCCGCACTCTGCGCTGCATATGACGTTGTCGTTCCGTCGATGGTCAACCCACTAACATTTTGTATTATCGTATGCACTGTATTCAAAGACAATGTTTTTGATATCGCCTTGCTACCAAACCTCCAATTTCCAGACATATACCCAGTTACACTTGCGGTATCATTACTTGTCGCACTACGAACACCATAAATGAATCTCGACCCTGTGGTTGGCTCAAACTTACTTCTTATTTCATATGATTTTTTAATTGCGATTCCCGTATCAAAATACTGATTTCCATCCGCCGTCACATATTCTAACAACGTATAACCGTTTGGTTCAACACGATTACCACCATATAATTCATAATTTATATCATATGTCGCCGCATTACATTGACCAGTATTAACCGTTGTTGCATGTTGTTCGCCATAATACGGCGGCTGTGCCGTTAAACCATAACCAGTATCACAAGAATTAACCGCACAGGTTGGTGTATTTGTTGTTGTCGCCACTGCAACCGCGGTTCCATGTTCAACATTGCATGTCACATCCGCCCATTGGGCATAAAGTGTTAGTCCGTTTGCCAAAATCGTGGCATCGGTTGTATCAATACCTTCGGCAATTTGTGCATCGCCATACGGCGTTCCCGTTCCATCCGATTCGGTATTCCATCCCGTAAATATCTTTGATCCATTGTTGATATTGCACGTTAAACTGTTCCAAATTGGGCTACTACATGTTTCACCATAATAACATGTCATCGTCCCATTCGCCGTCCCCCCAACACCACCACATGTTCCGGTTCCAGTGTTCTTGTTCAATGTAATGATCACCGCATCTTCAACACAAACCGGATAGTATGTTGATTCACTAGTGTTGTCACTTGTTGCGGGGTTATATGTTACACCATCAGGCGCCGTTCCATAATGATAACCGGTTTCACATGTGGTATCATAATGTGTATCTTGGGCCGCGACCAAACTGCACGATCCATTGGGAACCGTCGTGACACAATTTTGAGCCCAACCGGCATACACTTCCACATCACCCGTTAAACCGTTTACAAACGTTTGACCGGCGGCAGTCAACGCACCCCTTTGATCAAAGTATTGTGTTGCGCCGGTCCCGGTCGCCTGGGTCGCATTTATATCGGCCGCATTTGCAACGGTCGCATAAAACCCACGATACGTCCAATCGGGGCGCCTTGGTTTCATATATTCATACATCGTTTGTGTATATGGCATGGTACAAGTATTCCTTACATACAAAACACTATCATTTGGATCGTTTGCTTCACGGGTCCTGGCAAACAGATACTGTGGCGAACCAGCAGCCGCACTGGCATTATTCTTGTTTAACGTGATTTTATTACAACGTCCAACCCAATCCGCCGTAACATTGACCGTGGTTGCGGTCGCACCACCCGTCACCCCAAGGTATTGTTCGTTACAAAAAATCGTTTCACCCCCCCCATAGGTTTCACCAGCAATCGACCATCCCCTAAATACCCATCCTGCTTCCGACAATGCCCCTGCAAGGATACGATCACCCCCATACGTGCATGTCTGATTCTCCGGCGTTGCTTCTGTTCCATGACCATTCTTGTTATATACCAATATAAATTCATTTGCATCACATGCCCCTGTTGTATTATTCAAATGATACCCCGCCAAGCATCCCCATTTTGCATACAACGTTATATCACCCATATCCGTCGTGGTAATTTCATGCGGTGCCGCACAGTTTGTAAGTGACGCGGTTCGACACCAAGCATCAAACACACTGTTCGCACGCGCGGCACCACCGGTCACCGTCGCCCCAACACCGTATGTATATTGATTCGGGTATGGTTCGGTTGTATCCACCGGATCCCCGGCGGTAAATGCTGTCCCAGACCCCTGGTTTATAAAGAATTCACCACTCACAGTATCATACAGCCCTAAATCGCCATTACTATTCCGTGCCGGAATTCCATTGAACAAAAGTTCATCTGTATCCTTGTCATAGATTTTGGCACTATAAATCTGCCCGATGAAAGCATCCGAACCCACAGACAACCGCGCTGCGAACAATTTCAACGTTCCATCGGGTCGTGCGGCTCCGGTGCGTGTATAACTCTTGGTTGTTCCGTTTATGGTCATTGTTGCACGATTTTTGTTACTGCTGGCACTGTTTAAATCAAACACTACTTCTACGGTTTTCCTATTATTTATTGCCGCACCGGTTATCAACTGGCCACTGTTAACCCCCCACTTGTTTGCATAAACCGCCGCATATGTTCCCCCATAATCACTACCATAACTAACAGGGATCTTATAAGAACTTACATTTGTTCCAGTATATTTCGCATCCAAAACCACACGTTTATTTATACCCATAACACCGGTATCAATGACCTGACTTCCATCCGATTCGATATATTTCAACAAAGTATACCCATCTGGCAATAACGACGCCGGCGTCCCACCATTCCAAACATAAGATATGTTATACGTATTCGCCGTCCATTGTGCGGTAAAGGTCTGATTCGATGTATATTCCCATGTTATATTTCCACTGTTATCAGGTTGCACCGCGGCATTTGAACTATCAACCCAACCGGCAAAACTATGTCCCGTCTTGGCACAATTGCCCACACCCGAAACCGAAACCGTATCACCATAGTGTATGTTGGTCTGTTGATTCGGTGCATCTCCCGTTGCCCCGGTTCCACAAGCATAGGTCAGGGTATAATTATTTTGAACCTTGCACGCATAATAGCGCGAAAGTTGGGGTGTTGTAACCGATGTTCCAAACGTAGAACCACAACTAGAATTGTTTCCCCAATTTGCCTGGAATGTATAGCCGGTCTGTTCCAACAGATTCGCCGGATTACCAAAATCACACGTTTCACCTTCGGCACATGTGGCAGATGCTATGGCCGTGCCACCATTATCGGTCACATTATTCGGCCATACCGCACCATCAACGGTGGTACCACCATTCTTGTACAATGGCACGGTCCGTGTACAATCTGATCGATTATCATGGTCTGTCGCATTGGTGGTTGTTGGTGTATTGTACCGCGACAGGCACGAATGCCGCCCGGTCGCATTCGGATCGGAAACGATCGGCGATGCACTGCCATACGCAACCTCATGTGCATTACTCCACCACAAGTTACCTGACGGTGTTGTGCAACCTACGGCACTTGTATTATTGACGGTCGGATTTTCGGCGGTTGCAACCTGGGTTCCCGCCGCACACGCCGCCACACAGTCCGTAATACTGTCATTGCCGGTGGCATCACTCGCCCTGTATGTGGCGGGGCAAATGCCACAGAATTGTCCACTTACACATCCCGCAGCCGTCGGTTGCGATACAGTTCCACCACCGGTGCTAAAATAATTCCTTGGTAAAACCCCACACAAAAATCCACTTAAACATCCATCTCTCGTGGCCGTTGGCGTTGCACTTGTTCCACCACCCGTGCTGTAATAACCGCCGGCAACCAAACCACATGCAGTATCCACATTATTCACCTGGCCATAGCACCCATTTCCACTGGTCACATGCGCGGTCGGCGTTGCCGTTGACGCGCCACCGGTGCTGTAATACCCCGCCGCTATGTTGCCGGTTATACCTTGATCGGCGTTCCACGGAACGTATACAAACGATTGGGTGCCATCGCAATATTTCCCGGCCGGGCATAAACTGCAAACCGTTTCGTTCGCCTTTAGGTAATACCCAGGATTACAAGTAATTTCCCACTGGGCATATAACGTGCCATTCCCCGCCGTTTGCCAGTCGTGAACACTGGCCAAGTTGGCATTATAATATTGTGTCTGATTACTGATCCATGTTTGGGCATCATAATACCCTGTAAACCCATAAGCGGCATTACCACCGGTATGTGTTGGCGTAACACTAAGTGGTGTCGGCATCGGTTGATTATAAGACGGGGTTATGCTTTCAAATGTAACGCTTGTATTCAATCCGTCCTTTAATGCAACTGTATAACCATTTGTCGTCCGACACGCGTAGTATGTACCCACATCATCCGGAACATGTGGCGATACAACAAACGGTATCGTATTATCGTTACAGTCTGTATCTGCCTGATCAGTCCACCCGGCATAGAAAGTATACCCAGGAAGTGTCAAAATATTCGCATTCGGTAACGTGCAATTAGTATCATAATAACACTTCGTTGAACCATTCGTATAGCCGGTTTGACCCCCAAGTGCGGTTGAACCACTGGTTCCACCACGTTTGTTCAATGTCACGTTTTTATAACAATCATTTATTTCGTCTGCACCCGTACCGATCGTCAAACCAAACGAACCCGCATTGGTCGCACAAGATTTACGAATACCGGTGGTTCTGCGGCTATCCCCCGGATTAGAATAATAAACCTTTGTCTCATTATCATCACAATAATAATTCTTGGAACAATTCACCATACCATTACCGGCCGTAGAAACATATTTGCCGGGTATCAACACCAAATAACAATCACTAATCATCGTGCTGCCAGGTTGGCTATTTTCATATTTACCCCCAGTATCTCCACTACAAGAATGGACAACATTATACAACGTTTCATTATTCACAACCTCCATACCCGGGCAATAACTTCCCGCCACACACAGCTGCCAATGCGCATACAATTCCTCATTTGTGGGTGGTGTATATGTATCCCCCGCATTTCCACGGTTATTTCCGGTTTCATTACCATCCGGGGTTGTCCACCAACCCGTAAGTCTATATCCCGGACGATACGCATACGGCAAAGTGACCGTGCCATAAGTCCACTGGGCATACCATATCTTATCTGTCGTATATTCTTTACCCTTTGAACTACCAAGGGATGTTATATATCTCGTATTTTCTATATACTGGTCGGCCCCAGTTTTGGAATTATAATAACCTTTGAACACAGCGGTTGCGGTTGTGTTTATCGATGTTGGTGTAACAATATGCGCCCCAGTTGTGTTTACAACATATGAAACCGTATAGGTCAATGTAGGCATAACAACCGGATTTGTACCATCTGGATTTGGTGTCATTAAATACTGACTTGTCCGCACAGAATCAATATAAACACCGGCATCCGCCCCCGTCCCAGATATTGTATAAAGCGTATCTGTGCCGCCCGTCCCATCATTTTTATTCAATGTTATTGTATGACGATTATCATTATTACATGTTGCGGTGCAATTCACACCTTCACAACTCCATAAACTTCCTGTAAAACCTGTATCACATACAATATCAATAACTTCGCACTCATTATTATTCGATGTCGTATCACAACTTGTCGCCCCAGTCCCCGGTGTGCATTGGCATTCTCCCCAGTTTGCCTTTAACACCGTATCACTTTGAACATCATATGTATATGACCCGCCAACATTCGGGAAATTGCCACCCGACACACTTGTCCACGCCGTCACAATATGATTAGCCCAATTAAATTGCGATGAATCCGTGGCACCATTTGTCGTAAATGGATCGGAAAGAATTTCTTGAACCGCACCGTCACCATGGCTAACCCCATTAGAATCTTGGGATTGATATGTTATCGTATACGGTGCACAAACCGGGTTGTAAGTATTTTCACCGGACACATAGTGATAAAATCCTGATTCGCACTGCGTAGTATACGAACATGTTCCCGGCGTACTCGCATCCAATGTACATGTCGCATGTACCGGATCACACACATTGCACCACTTGGCCTGAATTGCGGTGCTGGTTCCACTGGTAACACCGGTATACGTCTGAACACATCCGCCGTTCACGGTCGAATTTGCTCCTTTGTATGTTATATTATCCGCCAACTTCCACCCGTTAAACACCCAAGAAATCGTATCATTCGTTGGTGTCCCCGGCAAATTCAAATTACCATTATAGGTGCATTCCCCATTCGGAATTTCTGGATAATCGCCATTATTTTCGTCCCAGTTAAGAATTATATGATTCGCCACACAAGAATTATTAGACGAAGACGAATACCCGGCATCACAATTCCATTTTGCATACAACGTTATATTACCCGAATCCGTCGCAGTAATTTCATGCGGCGTTGCACAGTTTGTAAGCGACGCCCGGCACCAAGATTGGAATACACTGTTGGCGCGCGATGGGGTTCCAGAAACCGTTGTGGCCGTTCCATACGAATAACTTGTCGGCAATGTTGTCGCCGCCCCAGTGATGCCGGTCACCGTCAAACATGTCCCATCTATAATATTGCACAAACCATATTGATTATTTGCGGTATTCTTAACTGGGACACCATGATACACAACATTTCCATTATCGTCCCTTATTGTGAACCAATACATTCTGCCCTTGAATCCGGATGCATCATAGTTAGTTCCCCCAGACGCGTTATGCGCCTTGCCAATCGAAAGTGTGACATCTGTTTCAAAATTATTCTGCGTTTCATACGCAACCGGAACACCGTTAACCGTCAACGCACTGGCATTTTGCACAACGATATAGGTATTATTCGAACTTAATGCTTTAACCGTGGTCTTGTTCCCCCAGCGCCAATTACCACCACTTGTCGAGATATACCCCGAAACAGTTTTTGAATTACCCGACGACAACGCGCCATACACATACTTGCCCGTGGCCGTAGGACGGAATTTCGTCTGAATTTCATATCCTTTTTTAACCGTTAATCCCGTATCAATAACCTGATTTCCATCAAATGTTATATATTCAACTGGCACATATCCGACCGGCAATGTCACCGTTCCACCACCAAGGTTATATTGTATATTATATGCCGCATTCGACCATTGTGCGGTAAGTGTCACATCAACCGGTGAACTGTCCGATGTATCACCAAATGTCAAATTTGGTTCGGGCAGGGTGGCACTTGATATATATGTTGTTCCACTAAGGGCATAGCCCATAAATGTATACCCATCCTTGGTCGGCAACGATATGGTTGTCACATGATTTTGACTTGCATCATGCCAGAAATTGCCATAGTGTTCCCAAATCTCGTCGGTTCCGCCATTACCACCATTTTTAGCGAATGTTATATGATAGGTTTTTGCCACCCAGCGCGCGGTAAAGGTTTGATTTTCAGTATAATCCCAATTAAACGCATTACCCGCATATTTTATATCACTGTTGCTATGACCCGGCGTCACATTCCAACCATTGAAATAATGCCCGACAAGTGCCGTGTCACAACCCGCCGCCGCCAAAGTTTTCGGTGTATACTGCGCACCATACCTTGGTGCATTATCGGTCAACCCATTACCGCCCCCAAGTCCACAATCATATGTGACGGTATATGCATTAGGCGTCCATCGTGCATACCATGTTGCCGGATTTGCATCGGTCGCATTTGCCGCCGGCGTTGTCCATGCGCCATTTGATACCGACCCCATCGCATTTCCGCCGGTTGATGCACTGGTATCCCAATAACCCGCAAAAGTATACCCGGTCAAGTTCGGCAATTGCGCCCCCGCCAGTGTCCGTGTGGCGGTATATTCCCCGTTTTCCGTCAGTGCCCAACCAGCGTTCCATTTTTCCCAAAGTTCCCCAACGGTTCCGGCCACCGCATCATTGGAATTTTTATTTAATATAACCCTATATTTCTTCGGCGTCCAATGTGCATAAACAGTTGTATCGGACGTAAAGAAATTCATCATTTCCTGGGTACCAAAAGCATCACCACCCGTTGGCGAAAGTCCATCCGCACCAATATACTTATACCCATCATTTTCCAATGTTTGATCCGTCCACAATCCACCGAAATCATAGTGTGTCGCACCAAATGCCCTATCACTATTATAATCTTTACTTCCAAGTTCTGTCATAAAATCAACATAATTTGCAATCATAAAAGCTGACACCAAACTATCTTCTATGCAACTTCCAATCGCAGCTGCTGGCCACCATGAACAAGCAACAGCATAATTTGGATTCGGACTTTGATTTAATGTGAAGAATTGTGGCCAAACCAAAGATTGATTTGTAGGATATACCGGCACAGGTAATAGCCCAGCATTAAATTCATCATAATTAAAAGATATCGTGTTATACACATTCCCAAAACTATATACTTTATCATCATTAGCAAACAGCCTAAAATCTTCCAAGCATGCGTTACAAGTTTCGCCGCCTTCTGGACAATTTTTGTCGCACTCTACACGGTACCGAACCGGCGCACACGTTCCCGCAGGGAAAGTACTCTCTCCTTGCAAATTATCATACTGTATTGCCTGTGTCGTATACCCATACGTTGTATACCCCATCGCGCATGTCCAAACCGCATATAATGTTACATTTCCACTGTCCGCCGGAACCGTAGTACCATTTATACAATTCGTTCCATCTGTATTACGGCACCATGTCACCGATGACGCATGATGCGCCGCCAAAATATCCCCATCAGGCGTCCAAAGTGTCACGGTTCCACTTGGATTATACGAATAACCCTGTGGTTCACGCAATTGAATATGTTGCCCACTTACCGTTTCGTATGCAGGGTTATCATAATATGTAATCGTGAAATCTGCGCCGACACATTCTGGCAACGCCACAGGCGCATAACTATTCGGTTGTCCTTCTATTTCACACCCTGAATTTCCACCACATGCATAATTAGCCGGACAAGTTATCGTATAAACACAGGCATTCGTATCAGCGTTGGTTATCGCAACATTTGTGGCATTCGTAGCCCCCGTATAAGTACACTGTTCCCAGTGCGCATAAAGTGTTTTTGCATAGTTTGAATCAACAACCGCATCCGTCACAGAATACGTATCCGTGCCACCAACATATTGATTGGTTCCACCAAGATTTGTTCCCGTATCATTCGCCGTTGTCCACCAACCGGTAAACACATACCCAGGTCGCCCGAACGCATGCCCAGATCGCGGGTCATAAACATTTGGCAAGGTCATGGTTGCACTTTGTGCCGTCCATTGTGCATACCATGTTTGATTGGTCGTATAACCACTGGCACCATACTGTGCCCCCGCACCCGTGCTTGTAATCTTTCCGTCACTGCCTATAAACTTTCTAGATCCACTTGCCGAATTAAAATACCCCTTGAACGGCCAACCCGGTGTCTGAGCATCCGGCCCCGTCAAAGCGCCACTATAATTCATATCAAATGAAATCGTGTACTTATGCTGGGGCAGGTTGATTGCCGGCCCACTGGTCGTCATCAGCGTGAGGGTCCCGTTCACATCCAAATACGCACCTTCGCCATACACCGCAGTCAAAGAAGCCGTCCCATTTACCGTTGCACTTGCATTATCCAACGTAATCGTTGTTTGCACCGAATCCCAATGTGCGTACCAACTTGCATTACTATCGGTAAGTGTCTTGGCATTCGCCGTCACTTTCCACACGCCACCGACTTTTTCCACCACCTGGGTTCCGCCGTTTCGGTCGGTCCAATATCCGGCAAAGGTATGCCCCGTCCGCGACGGCACCAAATTCGACGGCAATTCATAGTTCAAAACAAAAGATTGCGAATTTTGCGCATTGGCCCAACCATTACCATATTCCTCGTACAAAGTTCCAACCTGGGTGGTGTCACTGCTGGTAGTATTTTTAATCAGTTTCACACTATAAATATCCGGTATCCAGTGTGCATAAACCGTCGCATCAGATGTAAAGAATTCCGACAAAGCCTTGCCATCGGCATTACGTTGTGACCACGGTGTTGTTCCATTCACCGTTGGCAAATATCTATATTGATTTTCTTCTGACGTTTGATGCGTCCACAATCCATTAAAAGTATAATGTGCGCGTCCAAATGTTCTTGAATTTAGTTGTCCCAATTTCGTCATATACGCAACATAATCATCCTGTTGCCAGATGTTTTCTGCGGGTAAGTTACATCCAGATGACGCATACATAGATCTTATGTTTATACTTGTGTCACCACTTTGACCATAAACATTCCCGCCAAACGGAACCCCACCGGTACCAGTCCCCCCAGATCCACCATAAAGTATGCCAAGCGCGCCTTTAACAACATCGCCATTATAAGTCGTCTGTGAATAAACACCATACCTTTGTCCTAAATGACTACCACATATATTAATATCTTCCAAACACGCAAAACAAGTTTCCCCCTGCGGGCAATTGTTATCACAAGTTATAACATAATTCCCCGGCGCACAGGCACCCGCTGGATATGAATAGCTTCGGTTATCATAATCCGCCGTCACAGAAACATCATAATTATACGTCCTGTACCCCTGTCGACACCCGCTCCATTTCGCATAGTATATTTTGTCACCATACGCGGTGTTGCTTATTGTTTGTGTTGTACCACAATGATCGGTCCCCGCCGCATCCCAACACCAATCTTCGAAAACCTCTGACTGGGACGTTGGCACATAACTAATTTCCAGACCCACGCCATATGTATATGTATATTCCGCATTGGCCGGCATGGTTCCACCGTGTTCGACCACATTATCATAGTGTATGTTATACACACGCGGCAAACATCCCTGTAACGGGTCCGTGTTATTCAACGACACCGCAATATTAAAATTACCAACGTTATACCCCGGGGTTGACGGTGTGCCACCGCCTTGGCTGTATCCGTTAATCGGCACATCACATGTAATATGGTATTGGCACATACCGTCATCGGTGGCGACCATCGCGGTTGCGGTCGCGTGTGAATTTGATGCCAAACTGTGCGAACATTCATCCCAGTGTGCATACCATGTTACATCCGCGCTGATGGTCGGCACATTATCAATATATTGACCGTTGGCATCGGTTATTTGTGTTCCACTATTGTCTATCGTTGTCCACCAACCCGCAAATACATATCCAACCCGCTTTGGTTTTTCCGATATGCCCGAAGCCGCGGCAGTAAACGGTTCCCATTGTGCATACCATGTTTGATTACCCACATAACCGGCACCGGCGGTCATACCGGCGGGGGTAATATACCTTTTATTCGGGTAATTGGGATCCGTTGCGGCGTTATTTATAACCTTGGTTCCGGCGGTGTTGTTATCAAAGTAACCGTTAAATGCCAAACTTATGGGCAACGGAACAGAACCCGTGTATGTTTGCCCATCCACCAGCATGGTGGCGGCCGAATCGCCAAAGTCAAGTGTCACCGTCACCACCTTGGCCGGTTTATCAATCGGGTTTTCACCGGTTTTCATCTGCAATGTCCGGCCAGAATCAAGGTAAACACCGGCATCGGCACTATTACCATAACGGGTATAAAGTTCCGTTGGTCCACCCGTTCCACCCTGTTTATTCAACGTAATCGTTGTCTGCACCGGCGACCATTGTGCAACGATATCCGATCCCGAATGCAACGGCCAAGTATAATTGGTCGCCCCCGCATCCACAAGCACACCATTCACATCGATTTTCCACTTGTCAAATGTGTATCCTGTGGCCGCGGTGCAAACACTGGATGCGAATACCGCCGGCGATACAGTTTGCCCGTAATTTACGGTTTGCTCGTTCGATGTTTGTGCATCCGCCCATGTTCCATGATCACCACACAAATATGTCGCGGTAAATGGCCCATTACTCTGTGACCAACGCGCGTGCCATGTTGAACCATTTGCGGTCAATGTGGTTGTCGACGCCACAATTTGACCAACGGTCTGACCGGGTTCCGGTGGCGCAATCATCAAATTTCCGCCCGTCGACGCATTTGTATCCCAATACCCAAGGAAATTCCAATTCGCCCGCGTTGGCAATTGGGTTGCACCCAAACTTGTAATGGCCGTTCCGCCACTGGTCGTGGCCCATTTCGTATTGTATGTTTCATACAATGTCGTCACATTGCCCGCTGTTCCGCCATTCGCATCCAACGTAACGCTATATTCCGCCGGTGTGTATTCCATATAGAAATTAACACTTTGCGTCAAACTGCTTGTCAACCAAGACGGCTTTGTCCCGCCGGCCGCCCAATGATTTCCAGTGCAATTGCTGTTACCCGTGCATGCCCAATATGCCGTGGACGGTTTGGTATAATGCGTCGGCGCCGTGCAATTCGTTGCCGCGGGCAGGGTGGTTGAACCGGTAATCTGGTCCGCCCATATTACATTCGGGTTTGGGGTTCCGGTTCCTCCCCCCAGGGTCGTATTTTCGCAACTAAACACCGCCGCCGGCGCACAAGAAACCTTGCCATTCCAATA
>CALABO010000011.1 GCA_937885575.1 uncultured Pseudomonadota bacterium
GGGGTGATTTTGCCGATGGATGTTTGTAATTGTTCTATGTCCGTTTGGGCAAGGTTAAAGTGTTGTGAAACTTTGCCCGCGCGGTCCGCAAGGCGCGAAAGGTCGGTTAGCAACATGTCAAGTTCGCGTTTAATTTGACCCGCAACACGTTTGATTTTTATGTCCGACAGCACTGCGCGGATTGTGTTTAGTGTTGCCCACAATGTCGCCGGTGAAACAATAAATACTTTCTTGCGTGCGGCGTATTCTATGGCACCCGGGAATTCGCGGTGTAATGTTTCGAATATGGATTCGCTTGCTATAAACATCATTGCAACCTCGGCCGTTTTGCCGGGAATAATGTATTTTTCGGCGATTGCGTCAATGTGCTTGCGAACGTCCAATTCGAATTGTTTGCGATACAGTTCCGGGTTTTCGCCGTTCATCATATGGTTATATGATTCGAGTGGAAATTTACTGTCGATAATCATGTCGCCCGGCGGATAGGGCAGGCGGATTATGCAATCGGGCCGCACGCCTGTATCCAACACACTTTGAAACGCGTATGTTTCGGGTGGCATGATGTCAGCGATTAAATCCGCAAGTTGCCGTTCGCCGAATGTACCGCGCGCCTGTTTATTGCCCATAAGGATATTTTTGAAATTCGCGATATCCGAACTGATGTTTTTAAGTTCAATCGCATTTTGCGACAGTGCGCCAAGCCGTTCCGATAACCGTTCGCGCAGGCGTGCGTTGTCTTCGCGCAGTGCCGACATATCCGTTGTTGCCGGCCGCATAAGCAACGCGCCCAGCATGATGATTATAACCGTGCACATCGCAATCAAAATATAAGTTGTCATTTGGTTTTCCTTTGTTATAATTTTTTATTATAAAAGGATTTAGATATGTTGCAAATGAAACTTTGTGGCGATTTGGTGTTGCGGGAAAAATGTGCGCCCGTGGATGCCATAACGCCGGAAATTTTAGAAATTATGGACGAAATGGTTAAAATGATGGAGGAGCAAAAAGGGGTTGGCCTTGCCGCGCCCCAGGTTGGCGTGTCAAAGCGTTTTTTGGTTATGAAAAATCCGTCCAATGATAAAATTATGAAACTGATAAATCCGGTGATTTTATCGCGGTCGTCCGAAACCGTCGTTAAAGAAGAGGGGTGTCTTTCGGTGTTGGGACCTGATGGGTTGCCGGTTTATGCTGATGTTGAACGGCCTGCAAAGGTTACGGTTCAATGGACTGATATAGATGGCAAACAAAACGTTACCGAAATGTCTGGTTTTCGTGCGCGGATTGTTCAGCATGAAACCGATCATCTGGATGGGATTTTGTTTATTGACCATCTTTTGCCGGTAAAGCGGGAAATGGTTATGCGCAAGGTAAGGCGGCGGAAATGAATGTAGTGCTGATGGGAACGCCCGATTTTGTTGTACCGATTTTTGATGCGATTGCCGCACGGCATAATGTTTTGGGTGTCTTTACGCGCGCGCCAAAGCCGGTTGGGCGAAAGCATGTTATTACAAAATCGCCGGTGCACGTGTGGGCGGAATCGCGGGGGTTACCGGTCTATCATAAACCCGCCGAATATAATTTTGCGCCCGATATGGTCTTTGTGGCGGCCTATGGTGCGATATTGCGTGATAATGTTTTGAATTCGGCGCCGTGTGTAAATTTGCACCCAAGTTTGTTGCCACTGTATCGCGGCCCGTCGCCGATTATAACCGCAATTAAAAACGGCGATACGGAAAGTGGTGTGTGCCTAATGAAAATGACGGCGGAATTGGATGCGGGCGATGTTTTAATGTGTCGCAGGTTTGATATTGATATTGATGATACAACCGAATCGGTGGAACAAAAGGTTTCTAAAATCGGCACGGATATGATTTTGGAATATATGGAAAATCCAGAAAAATATAGGGCGGTTCCGCAAAGTGGAAAAATTGTCTATACGGCGAAAACCGGCGTATACGACGAAATTATCGATTGGAAAAAACGTCCGATTGAAATACATAATTTGGTCCGCGGCATGGGCGCGGGCCGAACCAAAATAAACGGTATTGATGCCAAGATATTAAAGACAAAAATGAATGGTGATAATTTGGAAATTTTAACAATTCAACCCGTGGGTAAAAAACCGATGGATTGGAAAAGTTTTGTAAATGGCCTGCGTGGGGCGGAAATAAAGTTTGGGGAATAATGACGCGATATAAAGTAATCTTGGAATACGATGGAACGAATCTGATTGGGTGGCAAGAAAATCGCCAGGGGCCATCGGTGCAATCGTTGCTAAAAAATGCAATCGAAAAATTCTGTGGTGTGCGACCGGATGTTGTCGGGGCGGGGCGGACGGATGCGGGGGTGCATGCGGTTGCAATGGTTGCGCATTTTGATTTGGATTCCGATGCGAATGCGAATACAGTTATGCGGGCGGTGAATTTTTACCTGAATGATGCGCCGGTGTCGGTGGTTGATTGCGAAATTGTTCCCGATGATTTTAATGCGCGTTTTTCGTGTGTTATGCGGCATTATAAATATATAGTGCTAAATCGTTCGGCACCGCCGGTGTTGGATAAAAATCGTGCATGGTGGGTGCCACGGAAATTAAATGTTAAAAAAATGCGTGATGCGGCGCGGGCTTTGATTGGAAAACATGATTTTACATCGTTTCGTGCGTCGCAGTGCCAGTCGAAAAGCCCGATAAAAACCCTTGATTCTTGCCGTATAGAGAAAAAAGATGATTTAATCGTTTTTGATTTTTCGGCGCGTTCATTTTTACATCACCAGGTTCGAAATATGGTTGGAACATTGGTTGAAATTGGGCTTGGGACACCATATGATATAAATGAAATTTTTGCGGCGCGTAATCGTTCGGCGGCGGGGGCAACGGCGCCGGCATGTGGGCTTTATTTTATTCAGGCCGATTATGCCACCACCGATTAGATGGAATTAGAATCATTTTCCCAGATTTGTATATCACGCCACCGCCATGGATGATTTTGTCCGCACATTTTTCAGATTTTATATCAAAGTTTGATGCGATATATTTTATGTGTGGATTATCGCAAAGATTTGAAAAGTGTTTAGAAAGTGATACAAAATTTTTGAAATAAACAATGTCAAAATTTTGTTGTGAAATTGTGTATACGCCGGATTCTGCCGTATAGCGTAAATTTTCTGTGCCGATTTTTTCACCGTTAAATTTTTTCCAATTATCAAAGGCAAAATAATTTCCACTGTCGTGTGATTTGTTGAATTGTAATTTGCCGTCGATTGGTGTGGCGATAAGTTTGTGGTCGTGGCTTATATAAAAAATTGGTTTTTCGGTTGTTGCGCAAATGGTTATGCCGGCACATATAAATAAAATTGCGGATGCCGGTCCAATGTGTCGGGCGAAAAAGTTTTTAAAACTTGTATCATCTTTGATAAATATCAAACACGCTAAACCGATGGTTATTAGTATAATTGTGCCGTTTGGTATATTGCCAATTGTGATTTCTGAATACGGTATTTGTGATAATTTTTCGGCGATTGAGTATGCACGGTCGTATATTATGTGTGCGATTTCAAGTGGCGTATGTATTCCAACGCATGCGCACATTGTGCCAATGATAACAAGTGGCATTATGATAAAAGAAAAGATTGGCAGGAATACAATGTTGCCGATAATACCGTAAATCGGTATTGCCCCAAAGTGTAAAATTATGAATGGTGCGGTGAACGCCGTTGCCACCAATGCGGTTAAAATCGCCGTATAGAGATATTTTAATGCTTTGAAATTTGGTGTTCGGGGCTTTATGTTTTGCCACAGCCATATGATTCCAAATATCGCGGCAAAAGATAACTGAAATCCGGCGGTCATTACGTAATATGGATTGATTAGCATAATTGCAAAGAACGCAAGGCATACCATGCGCAACGATAACGCATTCCGTCCAAGCATAAATGCCGCCATTACAAGTGTTGCCATTATAAATGCGCGAAGCGTTGCAACGCCGGCGCCGGATATAAAAATATACCCAAGTAAACCAATCCAGGTACAGGCAAGGGCGGGGATACGCGCAGGAACATGGCGAACAAGGGGCGGAATTAGTCTGAATATAAAATAAAACAATATGAATAACCAACCACCAATAAGTGTCATATGATAACCACTGATTGACCAAATGTGTGCCATGCCATTTATTGCCCATGTGTCGCGATGCCCATCGGGCAGGGCGTTTTTATAACCCAAAACAAGTGTGTCTGTTAGAAAAGATTTTGATAATTCGTGTATGCGTTGGCGAACGCTGTATACGGCGGAATCCGGCGTATAGATAATTTTTATGTCGCGCAAATATCCGGTTGCGGAAAGGTTTTTGAAATACATATGCCTTGCAAAATCAAATCCATGTGGTATGTCCGCAGGTTTTGGTTTGAACAGGCCACCGTTGCCGGATATTGTGTCGCCAATTTTTATATCGATTGTGTCGGTTGTTGATACGCGGACTTTCCCAAAGTTTTCAGTGTGCATGTATATTTTTGTCTTTTCGTCACCGGTATCTATTTCGGTTATGTGGCCAGTGATTTCCGTGCCATGTATGTCGTGGCGCAGCATTGGAACAGTTTTCATATGTGTGTATATTCCGGCATATCCAAAACCCAATATAAAACACGCGATGATTGCAAAAAATGGTCGCCGCCGCAGTGCGATTATTGCGGCAATACCAATTATAAACATAATTGCAAGTGTGGCAATCTGTGGTTCATTAAATAACGAAAAATAAAGTGTAATACCGAACGCCGTCACAATCGGTGACCATAAAAATAAATTTTCGCGTTGATTATACAGAAATTTTTTCATGGGGCATATTATAGGATTTTATTATTGATTGGCAACCATGATTTTTTGTAGAATTTTTACACATAAGGAGAAAAAACTTATGTCGAAATATATATTTGTGACTGGTGGGGTCGTTTCAAGTTTAGGCAAGGGCGTTTCGGCGGCATCGTTGGGCGCCCTTTTACAATCCCGTGGATACAGCGTTCATGTGCGCAAATTTGACCCATATTTGAATGTGGACCCGGGGACAATGTCGCCATTACAACATGGCGAAGTATATGTCACCAATGACGGGTTCGAAACAGATTTGGATCTTGGGTATTATGAACGATTTTTGGGTATAAAACTGTCTAAAAACGATTCGGTGTCGGGCGGTCGTATTTATTGGGAGGTATTAAATGCCGAACGGCGTGG
>CALABO010000012.1 GCA_937885575.1 uncultured Pseudomonadota bacterium
CCGGCACCGCCCATCAGGCTTTTTAATTTGGATAACGGCAGAACCGCTTCGTCTTCGCGCCCCTCGCCAATCATGGCCAGTGTTGGACCGGTTGCAATACCACCCTGGGCCAGTTGCGGAATCTTTGGAATATTGAAACCAATATGTCCACCGCCCGCCCATTTTGGCAAATCAAATCCGATGCTGTTAATCCCGCCGATGGCTTTATTAACTATTTTAATCACCGCATTTATTGGTGCTTTGACAACGCCTGCCAATTTGCTGAATATGCTGCCAACCTTGTCTTTTATGGTCTGGAACGCACCGATAAACTTGGACTTAAACCCGCCCCAGACATACGCACCGAATTCTTTGATTTTATTCCATGTTTTAATCAGTGGTTGTCGGACCGCGGCCCACGCCTTGGTCGTTCCATTTTTAATTGCATTCCATGCCCATTTAATCCCGTTCCACAGTGCAATCGCCGCCGCTTTTAACAATTTGAATATGTTAATTGCCACCTGGATTGCAATTCGGATCGGCACGATTGCCAACTGCACAATTTTCGCAATTGCGGGGAACTTTTCTTGGAACTTTTGCCACAATTCAACCGTTTTTGCCTTAACCTTGTCCCAGTTCTTATACAGCAATATCCCAATCGCAATAACCGCCGCAATACCTGCAACAATCCATGTAATCGGGCATGCCCAAAATGCGGAATTCAAAACCCATTGTGCGGCCGCCGCAACCTTGGTAGCCACCGCACTGGCAATCATGACCGCCTTTTGCGCAACCATTGCGACCTTTTGTGCAATCATCGCGGCTTTGGCTTTCAATGCGCCGGATGCAATATATTGATAACCTTTATACACGGTCAATAATGGCTGTCCAATCAACGATACCGCCAAACGGGTCGCGTGGAACGCTGCCGTCAATCCAACGATAACGCCTGTAACCTTTAATATCTTGCCAACCAAATCCTGATTTTTTGAAACAAAATTTGCAACCTTTTCGGCAATTTCAATAAACGATTTTGTCGCATCTTTTACCATCGG
>CALABO010000013.1 GCA_937885575.1 uncultured Pseudomonadota bacterium
TCCCAATTCCTGCAACCCCTCACAGAATTTCCCGCGCAGGTAATCGTCGTTTTCGCCCACGCCCGCGGTAAAGACCAACGCATCCACGTGCCCCAGTTCCGCCATAAACGCGCCGATATATTTCTTTACGCTGTGCACTTCCATTTCCAGCGACAATTTGCAATCCGGATTTGTTTCGCGGTTGCTTTCGACATCGCGCCGGTCGGCAAAGCACTTTGTAATTCCGACATGCCCAGAATCTTTGTTCATATGCTTTGTCATCTGTTCCGGTGAAAGTTTTAATTTCTCCATCACATAGAGCAACGCGCCCGCATCAACATCGCCCGGCCGCGTTCCCATCATAAGGCCCGCCGTCGGCGTCATGCCAAGTGTGGTATCAACCGCGCGCCCATTCTTAATCGCAACGCCCGACGCGCCCGAACCGATGTGCATAGTAATCAAATTGCAATCCGCGGCGTCCCGGCCCAACATAACGGCCGCGCGCTTTGACACGTACAGGTGACTTGTCCCATGGAAACCATAGCGCCGCACGCCCAGTTCGCGATACCACGCGTCCGGCACCGCATAGCGATACGCGTATTCGGGCATGGTCTGTAAAAACGCGGTGTCAAAGACGGCAACCTGGGTCGCGTTCGGCAACATTTGGCGCGCGCTTTCAATGCCCATAAGGGAAGCCGGAATATGCAACGGCATCAAATCGCGCCAGTTCTGAATTTCGCGCATAACTTCATCAGTAATTTCAACGGACGAAGCATATTTCGAACCACCCATAACAACGCGATGCCCAACGCCGCGAATTTCGTTCATATCCACCGACGCCGCGCGCAGCATACCCATAACAACATTTAACGCATCGTTATGATTTTGCATCGGGGTTTCTTTCTTTTCTTTTTTCCCATCGGGATATTTTTGCGTGATAAAAGAATCCGGTGACCCGATTTTTTCAACATTACCACCAACAATCTGCTTTTTTGAATCGGCATCAAAGATTTGATATTTCAAACTGGATGACCCACAGTTCAGCGCCATAATATACATATTCTTTCCTTTTGGTTAAAATTATTCCGTCGCAAACAATAGCAAACAAATTTGATTGTTTCAATAAAAAACGCCCACAACCGTGGGCGTGGATTTATGCGGCACGAGATTTTAACTGTTCAAGATACACTTTTTGTGCGGTTTTGGCACTGCCAATCAAATTACGTTGTTCACCCAAAATTCTACTGTCGCGAAGCAGATCATTCCAGTATTTGACCAAATTATCAAATTTGTTTTTCTTGTCTGCATCAAAATCTTTAATTTGTTTTTTGTATCTATCGCGTTGTGCTTCGGCACGTTTCAACTCGTCGGTTGCACTGTTAAACCGATTAATTTCATCCTGTTTGTTATTAAAATCTTCATGATTTTGTTTATCATAATTAAACTTGTTTTGTAAACCAATAAAATAAGGTTTAGTTTCTGGGTTTAGTAACAACTCACCTGGAATACGTGGCAAACTATCAATTGGTACATCATTATCCAATGCCACTCGTACTTCGTTTATATAATTTTGTCCAAGATCTATAATATCATCAGGAACAGTACCAATTAAACCATATATAATCTTATTTTCTAGATTATCTAATGTTATTCTTAAACTAGCCGGGGTTAAAAATTTTGCTCTAATGGATTCCCTTTCTACGGTCAATGTGCCTTCTTTCGCCCTTAAAAAATCTTCTTTATCTTTTTTACTTCTAATACCGCTGCCAGTTAGACCCACCTCATCTCTATACGTTTTAATACGTGATTTTGCGCGATCCAATCCTGCTTCCATTCTTTCTTTATCCGCGTTATGGTTCGCCCATTCATCCCGCGCAGATTTAAAGAATTTGTTACCGTCGTCTTCCTTAATTCTACTGCCCAATTGTCTAACATTATTATATACAAATGTTAAACCGTATCCGATGGCCAAAGTACCGATACGAAATGTTTTATCCAATGCACCCGTAACAAAGGCGACGGCTTCACTCTTTTTATTCCAAGACAAATCTTTATTGGAAAACAGTGTAAATAATTCTTTGTCACCACGGATTTTCTCCATCAAACCACTGGTCGTATTGCCGTATTGCATGACAACCAACAATTCCATTGCAGTTTTTGCTTCGTCCATTTTGTCTTGGTCAACCGCATCCATAATCAATTGTTGAATTATACGGCTTAACTGAAAACCGTTGTTTAGGCAACCCGCAAACGCATTTGGCATATCTTTTTTTAATTTTGTAAATTCTTTGACAATCCAATCAAATTGTGGACCGGCCTTTTTCATTTTGCCAACAGCCTTAGATTTGATGTCTGTTGCTTTTTCTAATACTTTATCCAATCCATCTGTCTTTTTAATTCCAGCTTTTTTAATTGCCAAGAGAATTTCTTTGGCTTCAAGTGATTTATACAAATGATCACCAAACTGATCGTCGGGATGAAAGTATTTCCCTAAGTAATCCTCATATTTGTCTGTAATTTCTTTTTTAAGAAGTTGCATGACGGTCAATTCATCGTCCGTCTTGCCTTCAACAAAACATTCGCTATCCGCTTTGTCATAATCAACTTCGTTGCGCGCCGTATCTAATGCCGTGGTAATTTCGGAACCAGCAAACACCGTATCGCGTAATTTTTTCTTGCTATAAACCTGGTTTAATATCTCTGGTAATTCGGCCCTAAAACTATCAATTTCAAACTTAGATGGGTTCGGATCAAGATTGTCCCTAACAGATGCCAATTTTGTGATGGCTTCTCTTTGTTTGTCGCTAAGACTATTAAAAGACGCAGAATATGATAAATCATAAAACAACTTATTTATCAAGTCGGCTAATTTTGCTCTAAAACCACTATCCTTATCGAATTTTTCTTCGTTCAATCCGTCAATAAGGTCGGAATAAGATATGTATCTATCACTACCCTTGTTTTTATCTATTTCAAACTCAATAACATTCTTTAAGATCGGATCTTTAATCAACTGTAATATGTCTTTTACATTACTGTCCAAAACAGATTCATGAAACATATTATCTTCGCCAAAGTATTCATTAAGAAAACCGACAGCAGGGTGTTTATCATCAAGTTCCCCGCCTTTGCCCAACTCACGCCTTTTGTTAAGTCGTTGCAAACGGGCACGAATGTCTTTGTACAGTTCTATTAATTCATCATCAGAGATACCCTTAAGAGTTTCTACTGGATCCTTTTCGCCATCTTTAACCCAAAGGTTGTTTTTCCAGTCCTTCATATGACCAACAAGGTCATCTTTTTCAACATGTTCATCGAATTTTGCGCGGACATTGGCCGACATTTTGTTAAAATGAAGTTGCTTAAAATAATTAACCAACATATCTTGCAAATCTAAATGCATCGATGTATCTATCGCCATCGCCGACTCCTTTGGTTCTGTCTTGCCCCTGACTCCATTATTATAGTGCAAATTTGACGAATTTTCAAGGGGGGAAAGGTGGCGACACCTCCCGGCCCGCTTACGCTGTCGCTACAGCGAGGCCGTACTCCTCTGGCCAGAGGAGAATTTTACACCCGTCTTGTTGCGGCCCAAGTTCCCCTCTGGCTAGAGGGGTGCCCAGTGGAACTGGGCGGGGTGTCGCCAGCAGCGCGGAATCCATTCACAATGACAAATTCGGGCTGGTGCGGTATAATACAACGCATGTGGGAAAAAGTTCGGGATTTTGTGTTGCGTGCGTTGCCCTATGTTGCGTCTATTTTGGGCGGCGTGCTGTTGTTCACAATATCACTCGACAACGTCAGTGATCCAAATGTCGCCGATTTGATTACGAATATATCGGCGTCTTTGCTGGCGATACCGCTGGTGTTTTTGCTTTACGATTACACGAATTCGCGTGTGTCGCGGCGCCTGCAGGAAACAATGGCGGTCAATGTCGATGAAAAAATAAACACACTGGTCCTGCACGTGGTTTTGGTGTTGCGCAAAATGCTTGGGATGCGCGGGCGCACGACCCTCGTCAACATAAACAAGATGCAGAACCTAAGCGAGGCGCACATCATCAAAAAACTGCGCATGGACGACAAGTGCATGGGGTTGCTGCACGGGTATTACGGCGAATTGGAAAACATCATCTATCGATATGGGCGCGAAAGTGTGCTGTCGACCGACGATTTGCGGTTGCTGACGGAATTGGGACGGCACATATCGCACGTGGTGAACGAACATCACCTGCGTGGGAATCGGCGGATTATCGCGCGGCACGTCAAAAACACAATCGAAAAAGTCGTGGATTGGCTGGATTCCGGGGCGGCAATCGCGATGAAGTTCGAAAAATTGCTGGCGGAGGCGGAACTGGCCGGACCCGCGGGCGATGCGCAAAAAGACGCGCCGGCGGAATAATTTTTTGGCGCACACCATAATTTTCTTGCTTTTTGTGAAAAATGTGTCATAATTCCCGCCGAACTGCTGGAAAGAAGTTCTGGGGCTATAGCTCAGTTGGTAGAGCAAATGACTTTTAATCATTGGGTCCAGGGTTCGAGTCCCTGTGGCCCCACCAAAATTCAAACCGACCTTTGGTCGGTTTAAATTTTGGTCTGGGAAAACAAGACGAGAACCCGTGGGTTCGACACGATAGTTGACGAGAACAAGCCAAGCGCAGTTCGAGTCTTACGAGTGGAAGGGTCCCATTTTGCCAAAGGCAAATGGGATGTGCAATCCCTGTGGCCCCACCAAAAAATCAAAACCGCAAATGCGGTTTTTATTTTTTGGGATCTGATTAAAATTTGACTTTCAAATTTTCTGTGTTAGAATACACGCATAAATATAAAAAAGGATAAAAACCGATGCGTATGTAATATTGTAATTCTTATCAAAAAAGTTGTGCATAGAAATATGCGCGGGTTGAATACAATATTAAAAAAGGTTTTTATCATGTCTTGTATATCTTTATCAAAAGTATCTTTTCATTATTCGGGCGCGGACGATTTGTTTTCAAACATATCGGCGGTGTTTCATGACAATCAAATTGTCGCCATCATCGGCGATAATGGGTGCGGGAAAACAACACTGCTGAATTTGATTGCTGGAAATTTGGAACCGACGGCCGGCACAATAACTCGCGGCGCGCGGGTGTATTTAATGCCGCAAATGTCGGCGTATGATTCAAAGTCCGGTGGCGAACATCAACAGAAAATTTTGGCGACGGCTTTTGCATCGGGGGCGGATATTTTGCTGTTGGACGAACCAACGAACAATCTTGATGGCGCGGCCAAGGAAAAATTGTTCAACGATATTTTTTCGTTTAATGGCGGACTTGTTCTGATTTCCCACGACCGCGAATTGTTGTCCCGGGTGAACACTATTTTCGAATTAAAGAAAGACAATTTGAAATTATACAATGGAAATTACGATTTCTATTTGTCGCAGAAACAGGCGGAACAACGGCAATTAGAGGCAAAATTAAACAACACCGAAAATCGCATTGCGCGTTTGAACAAAACAAAAACGATCGCACTGGATTGCGCCGCGACCGGGCAAAAGAAATTAAATCAAACACGACAAAAGGCGTTGCAATGTGGAAATCACAAGGCGCTTTCTGGGATACATGATGCGTCCGACAAATTGGAAAACATCATGGTCAAAAAATTAAAATTGATTCAGAAAAAATTGGACGAAAAGGCGCAAGAAAGACAGCAAATATCGGAATCTTTGCGTGACGATAAAATAAAAATCCCGTTGCCGCAAAAGCCATTTTTGAAAAACGAATTGTTACGCATAGAAAATATGTCTTTTGGTTATGACAATCTGATTTTTGACGGGTTCGACTTTTCCATGCGTGGCGGTGAACGTGTTCGATTGATGGGTAAAAATGGTTGCGGAAAAACGACACTGTTGAAATTGATTTTGGGACGCCTGCGCCCGCAAAGTGGCGAAATAAAATTGTTTGGCCGTGCAAGTTATCTTGACCAAAACTTATCGTTGTTGTATTCCAATCAAACGATTGTCGATAATATCATGAACCTGACCGACCTGAATTTAAATCAAAGTTTCGCCATCGCGGCAAATTTCGGATTTAAAAATGAACAGGCGCGCAAAAAAGTCGGCGTGTTATCGGGTGGCGAATTGTTAAAGGCGACTTTGTGCGTTGTTTTGGGGTCTGATAATCAGCCGGATTTGCTGATTTTGGACGAACCGACAAACAACCTTGATTTGAAATCAATCGCAATTTTGGAAGACGCATTGAATCAATACCGTGGCGCAATATTGCTGGTGTCGCACGATGAAATGTTCGTGCGCAATATCAAAATAGACCAAGAAATTGAAATCAAATCATAATTTGTGATATAATAATACAAAGGAAAAATGATGACAGACGATCAACGAATAGAAAGTATTAAAAAGATTTTACATCGTATGAGTAAACCCGCCGATATACCCCAGGGGTTATCTCGTGAACAATACCAAAAATATAAAAGAGATGTTTTGTTTGATGTCACAGACAGGTATCCAAATGTAAATGAAAATACGACAGAAACAGAACGCTTTTTTATGATAAAAGGTAAAGATATAGCAAAAACTGGTATGCAATGGTCTTGCGGAACGGTTGCAAAGTTGTTTTGTTATTTGAACGAAGGGTTGCCACCAGATGAACAACTGGATACAAAAATTATGATAAGCACGCATCCAGATCATTTGATAGACAGTATGTCAAATCATACTTTGCCATGTGTAAAGATGGGCGATGGCAAAGATGCAAGATATTATGCGATTGAACCAAGCAAAAATATTATTGAGAATCGGCCACGGCATCCAAAATACCAGGAAATGCCGTTTATCTTGGATGACATCAAGGTTGGGGGCGATATACATCATATAAATCGGGGATGTTGTGATAAACCATACAAGATTGCCGCAATTATGTCGTATTCGGAATATGAGGAAAATATGTCGGACTTTGGTCGATTCTTACGGACGGCCTCTGTGCGGGACGAAACAACGCGAAAAACCGTCGAAGATATCGAAAAAGTATTGGCACGCATCAATGCCAATGGAATACGTGGAACGGTATACAGTTTTTGTAAAAATATAGCGGATTCTAATTTACCGATAAAGGCCGTGTATTTTAGATCGTGTCTGGAACTTATGATAGAAATGGCGGGGGGCATATACCGTTTTGCGCCTGTCCACACATATTTGATGTTGCACAGGTTGCAAAAGTTGAGTGACAATAAATTCTTGGATATGGATTCAGAAACAGAATGTATGCTGAAATATGAATACACACCCGATGAATATATAGAATATTTTGAACAAAACAAGTAACCACTTACACCCGTCGTGGCATGACCGCGCCGTGGTCGTGACGGATTAACACCAAGCCAGGGCAAAGCCCTGGCGCAGTCTCGGCGCAGCGAAGCGCAGACGGATTATCACTTTTTATTCTTCACCTGAATATCGCGCAGTTTTTTGTATTCGCCGCCAAGTTTGACCAGTTCTTCGTCGGTTCCCTGTTCAATAATTTCGCCGTCTTTGATGACGCAAATCATATCGGCATCAAAAATTGTCGAAAGCCGGTGCGCAATAACAAATGTCGTGCGACCGCGCATCAATTCGCGCAATGCGTCTTGAATCAGTTTCTCACTCTTTGTGTCCAGTGCGGATGTTGCCTCGTCCAGCAACAGTATCGGCGCGTCCTTTAATATAGCACGCGCAATCGCAATGCGCTGCTTTTGCCCACCCGACAGCAACGCGCCACCTTCGCCAACACTCGTTTCATACCCGTGCGGAAACGCCGTGATAAAATCGTGGGCGTTCGCCGCGCGCGCCGCCGCAACAACCGCATCATGCGACGCATTCGGCGCGCCGTATTTAATGTTTGCCTCTACGGTATCATTGAACAAGAACACATCTTGTGAAACCTCTGATATATTTTGGCGCAACGAATTCAAAGTATATTTTTTTATATTTGTGCCATTTATCGCGATGATTCCTTCGTCCGGGTCATAGAACCGTTCAATAAGGTTAAACATTGTCGTTTTGCCGCCGCCACTTGGCCCGACCAGCGCGCAGACCTTGCCCGCCGGTACATGCAGGTTGATGTTGCGCAAAACCGGTTCTTCGGGCACATAGGAAAATTTCACATTTTTGAACTCAATCGAAGGCCGCACCGCACGCAGAACATTTGCACCACGCGCATCACGAATTGTCGGCTTTGTGTCCAAGAAATCGAACAAAATTTCCGCGGCCAGCAATCCATGCTGCACCGTGTCGCCCTTGCCGGTTATGGACTTTGCGGGCTTGTACGCGGCGGTCAGTGCCAACAAGAACGCCGTAAAATCACCCGTCGTAATCGCACCACTGACGATAAAATGCCCACCCAAAATCATGGCAAGGCACAGGCCGATTGAAATCATAACCTCCAACAGTGGTGATTGCAGACCGTTCGCCTGTGCGCTTTTATACGAATTCACCATCGAATTGTTCAGCACATTTTCGAAACGTTTCGATTCCGTATCTTCGGTCGCGAACGCCTGAATAGTCTTAATCCCGCGCAGGGTTTGATTTAAATGCTGGGACACATCGTTCGCGATGCCAAACGATTGCCGCGACAGTTTCCGCCGCCGCCGCATAATTGCAACCATCGGCAAAATAATCGCCGGCACCAAGAACAACAATACCACACACATCTGTGGCGCATAGTAAATCATAAGGCCAACCGTGATAATCAGTGTCGCAACCTCTTGCACAACCTTGACCACCGTGCCGGTCACCAGGTTCAAAACCGCGCCCGCCTGGACCCAGAAATAGTTAAGGTGCTTTCCAATCCCTTCGCCAAAAAATCCGGAAATATCCATACGAATCATATGATTATAAATACGCTTTTGCAGCATCGCACTGGCGTTCAGCCCCGCCTTGGACATAAGCAGTGTTTGCGCATACCGAAACGCACCCTTGGCCGCAAAGGCCGCGATAATCAGCAATCCGACGATATATGTCGAATCCATATTTTTTTCGATAAACGCCTGGTCCACGACGCGTTGCACCAGTGTAATTGTGTAACCCTCGGCGCCGGCGGCACAAATCGTCGCGATAACACCGGCGATAATCCATTTCAGTTGTGGCATACCGATTTCACGCCAAATGCGCACATAAAGCGACCATTTAATACGGCCGTTTTTCGGGTCGCCGTGAATAAACTTTTTAATAGAATTTATAATTTTTTTCATAGCGATTTGATTATAAAAAGTTATTTTGTCGGTGTCCAGACATTTATTTCCTGCGGATTTTTCCGAAAAAACATATTTATTTGCGTTTTTGAAAAAATAGTGTATCATACGGCGGTAAATTAAGGATGGTTGGCAGAGCGGTTGAATGCATCCGACTTGAAATCGGACAAGGTATGAAATAAGACCTTCGGGGGTTCAAATCCCTCACCATCCGCCATAAAACACACACCACCACGGTGTGTTCTTTCACTAAAATATAATTATCGCTTATGCGTGGTTGCCGTATGAAATATTTCTGATAATATTTGGTCACATTCTGAATCGGGCATGGAACCGTATGCTGCCCCCTTATCCGGGTAATATGTTAAACCAAAAAAATCTTTTTGAGTGTGTCCCATAATCGAGCTTTTATTAAATCTAAGTTCGTAATCCCAATTACTATCTATCTGTTGGCCTAATAGTGGATAAATACTAATAAGGTATGGAAAACGTGGCCTACAGAGTCCCCCATAAGTAATAATACGTGAACCATTTTTTGAAATAATGCATAAATTTTGACCCCAGTCGAACTTATAAAGCAAATCTTTATCGTTTTGTAATGTTTGGTGTGTAAAAGCTACTAATCGAATAACAAGTTCTTCAGAAAAATGAATGCGTTCATTGGGTATATTATTGTTTTTAGTCATTATATGTCTCCTCGTGTCCCAGAAAGATTACTATAAATTTCTGTGATGTCAAGTTTGTTGCATTTTTTGCATATTTAGGTATGGGAAAGTTTGCAATAGAATACCTGCCCGCCACGAATAAAAAATGTCCCATCGGGACATTTTCTATTCGTGCCGTATGGCATCGGGTTGGGCACTGGCAACATTTGTTGCCCGGGTTCACACGATAGTTGGCAAGAACAAGCGCAAAAGCGCGCGGTTCGCGCCTTACGTGTGGTGAGCGCACGCGAACAAATCCCTCACTTTCTTCCGAAAAAATCATAGAAATTAAACCACTGTGTTGGGGCGGCGATGGTGGCGGTTTCCAAGAATTCGGCAAAACCGTTTGCCATTTGATTGATATTTTTATCGTCCAATTTTTTGATAACTATTTTATATTTTTCGGGCGCAATGCGGAGCAATGCAACGGCAAACACAGGGTGTGACATGGCGCGCGCAAACCGGAACACGCCCATCGGCAATTCGCAATCGCGCCCCAGTATTCGCACGCGTATCGTCTTTCCCGGCGTTGCCGCGGATACCCGGTCGCCGGCCATCATGACCAATTCGCCACCACACAAAAAATCAAACATTTCGCCGGCCGTGCCAACACTCATATCTTCGACTGCATGAATAATTGTATTCGGTCGCACGGAATGCGCAGATATAAACCGATAAAAAATTCCCGTTTGTCCGACCTGTTGAAAGGCATGTATTTTCACGCCCTGACCACCCGGGAACGCAGCCAATGCGCCGATATTACCAACATGAGAACAAATTAAAAACGCGCCCAACTTTTGTTCAATCAGATTTTGAAATTCACGCCAATCGTCATCATCTTGGATGACAAATTTTATGCGATTTTTCCCGTCACACATCGCCACCATTTTATCAACCAACGAATCCGCAAAGCACCGAATATGTTGTGCGGGGGAAAACTTGGTCGGCGTGATGTTATGTGCTATTTGATATTCGTTTAGAATTCGCCGATATTCACGCGAAGAACGCCTGGCGGATTTTGCGCCCATGCCGATTAGGGTTGCAATAATTCGCACCCAAAACTTCATAAATCGCGGGCCGAAAATCCGATACAGCCAAAACAGCGCCCCAAGGCGCCACGCGCCCGCACCGCGTTCCTGTTGCTGATACCAATTCCCATTGTTCAAACTGTCTTGCCTTTGGTTGTTTTTATTTTATAATTGTTCTCATGCAGGTATTTATAGCAGACATTGATTCAATAAGCAAGAACGCCGATGATTATGTGGTACTGTTGTCGGCCGGCGACCGCGCGCGCGCGGCGAAATTTCAAAAGCAAACGCGAAAATTGCAATTTATCCTTGGGCATTTAATGGTGGCGCGTGTCGGCAAAAAATATACATCCATCGCGCACAGGGATAATTGGGTTGTTGTTGCAACCGCATCAAATGCGCGGGTTGGCGTTGATATTGAAAATGCGTCCGTCAAACGCGATTTTGTCGCCGCGGCCGAACTTATGGGGGAACGGCCCCCAAAAAACCTTCATGATTTTTATAAAATGTTCACAGAAAGCGAGGCCACATATAAACTTGGCACTGCGCCGGCGCGCACACATTTTATAACACACGGCGATTATTTAATTTGTGTTGTGTCGAACAAAGATTTTGCGGTGCCACGCCCAAAGGATTTTAACGCGCAATCAATTTTGACGGCGAAAAAGGAACAAGGAAATTAAATAACCAAATGTCAATCCGATTCCCAATGTGATGCCCATTGAATGAATCAAAAAGAAACTTGCAAACGCCAATATTCCGAATCCAACCAAACTGGTTAGGAAAGAAAACAAAACCGGCTTTATTTCGCGGTTGTCCGCCGCGTTGATATGAAAGATTGAATAATCCAAGGTCAAACCGATAACAATGAACAAACTTAACAAATGAAAAAATGTTATTGCGCAGCCGCCCCAGGTTAGTACCGCGGCGGTTAAACCCACGGCCAATATCGACGGTGCCAAATAAATCAAAGCCCGTTTTTTATACAGGGCAAAAAGCAATAGAATCAAGGCCGCACCACAAACCGCCAGCAATCGATATGATTCATGTGAATATTTTTCCATCAAATCGGTCATCTGTTGCGCGGGCGAAATCGTTATCGTGTTTGGTGATGTTGTTGTAAAATCCGAACCAACATGCGCAACCAGATATATATATTTCCCATCATCAAACATAAATTTGCCTAACAAACTATCAAATGTTTTATTGCCGCGAATATCAGAAATTTGAATCATTGGCGTTTCAACAAACTTTGGTGTTGCGCGCAGTCCCAACTCATATTGGATTTTCTTTGATTCTGATTTATACAGCGCGCGAATTAAATTTTGATTTTCAATTTGCCGTTCACTTGACGGAACAATTGTTGATAAATCAAAAAAATTCCCCGATTCATCTTTGATTTGTTCAGAAATTCGCAAAGCATCATTTAATGTTTCACCACGAACAAGCAAAAACCTTGACGTGTCAATTCCGTTCAATTCTTGCATCAATGCTTCCGCAGCCAACAGTTCCGAATTTGGGCGATACAACTGCGACATATTATTTTGCGTTTTTATAAAAGGTATTGTCGCGACTATCGCCAAAATTATTGCGCCGATTACAAACGGACGATATTTTTTTGAAACGGTGCGCGGCATTTTTATGGCTGTATCTTTCGCATCAATTTTTGTCGGCATAAATATTCGCCAACCCAAATAAATCGCAAAGAGTCCCGCAATCGTAAATACAGAAATCTGTTGTAACAAAGAAATCCCGGAAAACATCAGTGGCAAAAAACACACAACCGTGGTCAAAAATGAATGCAAAATATTTTTATAAATGTTCTTACTGGCCGCTTGATTCATTGCGCCGATGAAATGAAACGAATAATCTATCCCAAGGCCGATTAAGGTCACGCCAAACACAAATGTTAAAATATGTGGCGCGGGAAAACATAAAAAGAGTGCAACGGCCCCGGCAACAAAGCCCAAACCCAAACTCAATACAACCGGCAGCAAAGTCGCAATTCTGCGAAACAATAACCAATTCAGCAACACGGCCATGGCCAATGCGATAAAGGAAAATATGGTCAATTGCAACTTGCTTAGTTGTGTCATACTTGCGGTATGAATCGGAATGCCCGACAATAAAACACGCGAATCATCAGTGTTGAATTTTTTAACCGCATTCGTCAAAGAATTTACTGTTTCCACAAGGTCGTTCGTGTCGCGTGCATTAACATCCATGGAAATCAAAATATAATGATTGGGTGCAACATATTGCCACAAAAATCCGTCACGCGCGATCCATTTCCCATTCGCGGATTTTAATTCGTTCACATAATTCGTGGCCAGCAGAAAAGGGTCATCCGTCAAATTTAAAACACTTGGTGCCATTGAACCCGAAACTATTCCGACCGAGTTATTTGTGATTTTGCTGAATTCGCCATGTCGCAAAATTTCGCGATAATTCGAACTTAAAAAAGAATTCTTGTGAACGCGTAATTGATCGATTGTTTCGGATATAGAAAAATCAGTGGTTATAACCGATAAATTATCAAATTCGTCCGTGTCCAAAATGCGCGTTATTTCATTTGCGGTCTGTTTCGCGGTATTTATATTTTCTGATTCGATAACAATATTGATAACATCTGAAAATTTATTTGTTAATTCGGCGATGGGCCAATTCGCATGATTTATTTCAATCAAAGAATTAAGATTCGTCTGAATCGACAATGGCGTGCGCCAAATGCATACCGCCAGAAAAGCGCAAACACACACGATTCCAAAAATAATTTTTCTAACATTTAATTTCATCGGGCGAATCCGTTTTCATGCGTTTGAAATCAATTGTAATCGCCATGCCATTTTTATATGTGATAACGATTTGCTTCAAATCTTTCGTGTCCCCGGAAAGTGTCATAGATTCCAAAAATTCGGCCACGGTGGAAAGTTTAGGCGTTGCAACCAACACCCAATTTTTTTTGATTTCCGTATAATCCGCATTAAAAACGGTCAGAAACATACCCATATCGCCGTCCATCATATCTTTTATCATGGATTGAACCCGCGCAAAATGGGGCAGGGTGGACAGCGCATTTGCGTCCCCATTTATACAGTACGAATCCAAAGTGGATGTAAAATCAAAAGTACTAGGTTTTTGCTGTTTCCATTTGAATCCCACGCCTTTTACAAATTTAACAGCGCCGGTTGCACGAAAACTTTTAGTCGATTCCGGCAAAGTTTTCGTTTGTGTATATGATGCATACACGGTTCCCAAATTATCGGTAAACGTTTTTAATGTGTTCGGCATTTCGGTAATATTTTGTGCATTTGCCGCACCACCAATCAGCATCGCGACAAAAAACAAATTTCTGATTTTTTTGAATGCTTTCTTAATTAGCCACCACGGCAATCCACAGCATAAATATGTATGCAGCAAACTTATATAAAAATTATCGCGCCAAACATGAAAATGCGATATTCCGGTTTTCGGGTATATAACACGAGTCTCGGTGGTGATAATTTTAACCCCCGCACGATACAACTTTACAAAAATCTCAATATCAATGCCCATGCGCAAAAAACGCAAAGACGATAATATCCGATTTGTTTCGGTCAGTGGATAGACGCGAAACCCGCACATCGCATCGGGCATATGCCGATTCAGCGTTTCAATCATCACCCAAAAATCTGTAATTTTGCGCCCAATCAGTCGCGACCGCGGGGCCGATGAATCATACACCGGTTGACCCATAATCAATGCTTTGGGATTTTGTTTGGCAAGTTCGATAAATTTTGGAATATCATCAATATCATGTTGCCCATCCGCATCAATTTGAAGCGCGTTTGAAAACCCCATTTCCATTGCCGCGCGAAAACCGGTTATCATGGCCGCGCCCTTGCCGGAATTTTTTGCATGTTTTAGATATGTATAACCGTATGCCGCACAGGTGTGTTCTAACTTTGTTGATTGACTTTCCCCGCTTCCGTCATCGACAACAATCACCGGAATTTTATACCCCGCAATCCGCGCCGCCACCGTGACAAAGGCATCCGCATGGTTAAAACAAGGTATTATTATGATGGGTCTAAACATTTTTATTCCTTTATAACAATTTTTCCGGCCGAATATTTTACATCGCCATTTTCATAACAGAAACTAAATTCATATTCACTTAATTTATTCAGTTCAAAATGCACCAATGTATCCGGCAAAATCAGATTAGTAAATTTCAGTTTTATAATGTCATAAACCCCAACATTTTTATGGAAAAACATCTGAATAAATTTGATAACAAAATGCAACTGTATAACCCCCGGCAAAATCGGACAATTTTCAAAGTGCCCCTTGAAATACGCGCTGTCGCCCAAGAACATAAAATCCGCAGACAAAAGATTATCGGTTTTAACCAAATTTTTTGCAATCGGTTCCGCCACGGTGGAACGTAAAATTTCGGCAATTTCGGATTTTAATATTTTACCTTGGGTATTCATCGGTATCTTGTTCACAATCCTAATTTTTCGCGGCAAAGCGACAGTTGGAAAATGCGCCGCCAGCCAATTTTTTATGTCCATTATAAATTCATGTCGCCCATGTGCGATAACAAAATCTTTGCCCGCATCCGTCACGATTAAAACGCACCCGATTACAATTCGCCCGTTTTGATTTACCGTCGTCACATAGCAATTATCAACAAATTTATGCGCCCCAAGTTTTTCTTCGTATTCCGGCAATGAAATTCTTTCTTCAGCGATTTTTACAATTCTGTCCGCGCGACCCTTTAATAGGAATTGCCTTTCATTTTGCATCTGTATCACGTCCGACATTTGAAAAGGGCGCGCACAGCAAAATTCCGAATCCGCGATTATGCAGTTATTTTCATCTAAATCGATTTTCACATCATCAAACACCGTCCACGCTTGGCTGTCCTTTTGTTGCCGAAATGCAACACCACCGGTTTCGGTGCTGCCAAAAACCTCAAACGGTGATACGCCAAAGATTTCAAATGTTTTTCGTGATGTTTCGGACGCCAATAAACTGCCCGAAGAAAAAATACCAACGCAATTATTTGGAAATTCATACTGGTTTTGATATTTTGTTATGCCGTCCAAGAAAGACGGCGTGGTTGCAAACAAAACTTTTGTAAACCCGTGTTGTGCCGATTGCAATTCTTCGGGGGTAAAAATCATACCGGTATCAATCGCGATGCCGGCGGAAAGTGGAATTAAAAACCGCCACAACAAACCATACATATGATACGGCGCGATTGACGCAATCATTACTGGATTTTTGTTGAACTTATCATGTTGTATCTTATTATGCATGGCGACTTCGGCCGCCAAGTTATGAAATGTCTTGCAGATTTTCTTTGGCGCGCCGGTACTGCCCGACGTGAAAAAATATATATGTCTGTCATCCATATCACAGAAATTCCACGTTTTACCAAAATCCCCGTGAATATCAACAAAAGTAAATCCCGAAAAATCGAATTTTTGGTCGGTCACAATCGTATTGGTTAAACCGCGCAAGGTATCAATATTTTGTTCCGTCATCATTGCGGGTAAAACCACATCCTTGCCCGCCTGCATCAATCCCATAAATGTCACATAGAACAAATAAATATCGTCTGGAACAAATAAAATCACGGTCTTGGCATTTGTGCGGACAAACACATTTGCCATACGCGCGACATCACTTGAAAATTCGCGAAAAGATACCGCATCATCGCCACGATAAAAAACCGTGCGGTCGGGGTCGACATTATCGGTAAAGAATCTATTTGCCGCCACGAACATCGATGAACCTTTTACGAATAATAAATTCAACCCCAATCATAATAGCAATCAGAACATAGGAAATCAAACCGTTAAACAAAACCCAAACCTCATCAGACAAAAACACAGTCACAAAAGAAACCGCCGCCAAACAAAACATAAATATCGCCCACGCATATGTCACGCGCCGTGTGTATTCACGCCGAGTTTCATCTAAATCATAACCCATTTTTTTTGCGACCCTTTCAATCAGTGGCACCCCGCGCAGCGATAAAGCGAACATCAAGCACATACATGCGTTCATTAAAACAGGATACAATTTTAAAAATATATCATCATTAAATATGACCAATCCCGTGCCAAGCAACAGTATAAATATGAACAACCATATGTTTTTATGACGGCAAAATGAAATTCCCGCAATACCCAATAACAACAATGCCAACGCACGCACCGCAACGTGCCGTTTCAGTGCGAAAAATACGGCAAAAGGGTAAAGAATCGTGACCCCAATGCCGACAAATTTAATGATTTTTATTAACGATTTTTTCAACGGCATCAACCATATCTTGTAAAGTGCGAATTTGCTTGAAATCGTCCGGTTCAACCTTGCACCCGATAATTTTCTGCAACCGAACCACAAGGTCCACGGCATCAATCGAATCAAGGTCCAAATCTTCAACCAACAGTGATTCCGGCTTTAATTTATCCGCACTTATATCAAATTCTTTGACCAAGATATCTTTTATATTATTAAAAATTTCATCTTTTGTATGCATATCAATTTACTCCAATGTAATGTTTTTTGAATCCGCGATATATGTTGCCAACCGCGCCACAGATTTGAAATATTCCTTGTTTGCCTCTTTATCCGCCTTGAAATTCACCTGATATTTTTTCTTTAGCGCCATGCCCAATTCCAACGCATCGATGGAATCAAGCCCCAAACCCGCCCCAAAAAGCGGTGCAGACGCATCAATATCGTCGGGTGTTACATCTTCCAAATCCAACGCGGATACAATTAATTCTTTGATTTCGTGTTCCAATAAATCCCGTTTCATATCATTTCCTTATGCGGACAATACTAACAACATACAAATAAAAATTCAAGGAAATTATACCTAAAACAATATACCTTTGGCTTTTTCTGTAATATCAATTGCGGTGTTGCGGTTATTTGAATTTTTCGCAGTATCGTAACGAATCAACGGCTTTGGCACGATATTATACACAGATGTTTTGTCGCCGATGTCCCACCATTTTTGCGTTTTTCCAAGTATCGGCGGCGTATTCGTAATTTTTATCGGTAAAATATCCGCGCCCGTCGCCATTTGCAGGTGTGCAAACCCGCGGTGCAATCGTATGGTTTTGTTTGGCACCGTCCGTGTTCCTTCGGGAAAAATGACGATGTTATAGCCCCGCGCCAAAATATCCGAACCGTTCGCGATAAATTCATCCGGCTTCATAGTGTTGGACAGATATGTTTTGCCGATAACCTTGCGAACGAACGGATTTCTAAATAAACTTTCCTTTACAACACACACCGAATTTGGAATTCGTGAAACCAAAATAACAACATCAATCAAAGATGGATGGTTGGCAATAACAATCGTTCCGCGCAAAGATTTTAATTGTTTTGTCGCCGGGCAATTTACCCTGATTAACCGTAACGCGCATAATAACCACACAAACGCACGCCAAGACAGATGAATTGTGTTTGCAAAAATCTTTCGCTGTTTATCTGATTTATACACCAGCAAAATAATGGGAAATATCGCCGACCCGATTAGCAAACCGCCCAATCCAAAGACACAAAAACAAATCGCGCAAAGAAAAGAACGAATAAATTTAATCATCTTGCATTGTCCAACTTTTTGTTGTCACGCAACTTGCTTGCACCCGCAAAAAATCAAACATTGTGTCGGGTGTCAGAACACCGGCATCAATCGCGCCCGGCGTAATCTTTATCCCGCGTTTGCCACGCATTTTAATCATAAACGCCAACCCAAACGCCGGCGCATCCAACAAAGGCGCATATATATCAGGATTATGTTCGCCCGCAAACACAACCATAACATCGCGGTTTTCCATTAAGGCCTTTAATATCGCCATTTCCAAAGTCCTGTCGCCCGCCGCGATAGATGTATAACTGTTAGTGTTTTTTGTTAAAAGTGAAAACAATCCCGCGGCGGCATTATGCACAGAATTACTGAATCCCGCCGGTGACATTTCATGTTCTTCAAAAAATTGTTTGATTAACTGTATCGTTTGTCCCCATTCACCGAATTTTGACGCAAACACGGTCGTATAATCCTGCGACTCTTGGGCAATTTTTCCGGCGATTCCGACGGCAATTTTTTCAATGTTCGACATACGACGACGAACCATGGATGGAATAAAAGAAAAATCCGGCAATTTTTCATCCGCTGATTCTTGCCAAATAATAAAATTATCAATATAGATTTTGTTGTTCATACTTGAAAAATACTTTTTTTTATAGCACAGTGGCATTATATGAAAAAAATCATAATTTGCAAGCGGGTTTATGTATATGTCGGTGATATTACAGGATTTGGGTTTTGTTTGTGCGCTTGGGGTGTCGCACGATGAAATTGTTGAAAACGCACGGCGTGGTGACACGTCGGGTATGTTTCGTGTGATGCCGACCGTAGGGGAAACACCGGTTCCGTTTGGTTCGGTGAATATCGAAACGCACGAAATAATGCGATGCTATGATTTATTACTTGGGGCATTGCGACAAATTGAACCGGCAATATCAAAATTAAAATCTGATTATGCACCGGACAGAATTGGAATAGTTATCGGTGCAAGTAATACCGGTGTACACGAGGCGCAAAAGCATTTGAACATTGCATTGGAAACGGGTAAATTGCCACGGGATTTTTCGTTATCCGAATTAGAATTATATTCACCAACCGCATTTTTGGTTGAAAAAACTGGGTTCGCCGGCCCCGCATATACCGTATCAACGGCATGTTCATCCAGTGCCAAGGTTTTTCAAGATGCCAAAGATTTAATAGAGCAGGGTATCTGTGACGCGGTTTTGGTTGGTGGTGTTGATGCGCGTTGTGATTTTGCACTGAACGGGTTTAATGCACTATCGGCACTTAGTTATAAACACACAAACCCAATGTCGCAAAATCGTGACGGAATCAACCTTGGCGAAGGTGCGGCTCTTTTCATAATGACGCGTGGGATGGACGGTATAAAAATGTTGGGCGTGGGCGAAAGTTCCGATGCATATCATTTAACAAGTCCGGATCCAACCGGGGCCGGTGCCATTGCTTCTATGAATTCTGCATTATTAAATGCCGGTTTAATGCCGGAAAAAATTGATTTTATAAATATGCACGGAACGGGAACGATTGCCAACGATGCGATGGAATCTTTGGCGATAAATTCGGTTTTTGGAGATAAAACATTGTGTGCATCAACAAAACCATTAACCGGTCACACCCTTGGGGCGGCCGGTGCGGTAAGTGTGGCACTGTCGTGGCTTATGATAAAACATCAATTTGTAATACCGCACATTTTTGATGGTGAATATGGTGCGGATTGTGCAAAGATAAATTTGGCGACCATGCAAAGCAAAAAAAACATAAACAATGTGTTGTGCAATGCCTTTGCTTTCGGGGGCAGCAACGCAAGTGTAATAATTGGACGGTAAAATGGGCAAATATGATTTAACAAAACTTATACCACAACGCGCGCCGATGATTTTCTTGTCGGACATTGAAGATTTTGATTATGAAAACCAAACCCTGGTTGCGCGGGTTGATGTTCGTGATACAGATTTATTGTTTGATAAAAATCTTGGTGGCATTCCGTCTTGGGCGTGTTTGGAATTTATGGCGCAAAGTGTCGCGGCCTATGTCGGATTGGGCGATTTGCATGAAGACCCAAATGCAAGGCCCGCGGTCGGGTTTGTTTTGGGGTCGCGCAAAATATCTGTATCGGCCCCCGTGTATTTGGCCGGGCATTCATACTTTGTACATGTTAAATCTTTATTTTGTGACCAAAACATTGCGTCATTTGATTGTCAGATTCTTGATGAAAATAACAATGTCGTTGCGGCCGGCGCATTAAACGCCTTTCGACCGGATGATATAACAAAATTTATGGAGAACAGAAATGAATAAAACGGTTCTTATTACGGGTGCAAGTCGTGGCATAGGGCGCGCAATCGCGATATATCTTGCGCGGGCGGGTTATGATTTGGTGTTACATTATAATTCAAATTCTGCGGCGGCGAATGAAACACTAAACACGGTTAAATCGTTTGGTGTGCGGGCGCGGTTATTGTGTTTTGATATCGCCAACCGTGAACAAACGACGGATGTTATAAGCGCGGATATTGCACAGCACGGTGCGTATTGGGGCGTTATTTGCAACGCCGGAATAAACAGTGATGCACCTTTCCCGGCCATCGAAGGTGACGCGTGGGACCGGGTGGTTCACACAAACCTGGACGGACTTTATAATGTGTTGCATGCGACGGTTATGCCGATGATTTCTGCGCGTCGTGGCGGGCGTATAATTGCCCTATCGTCTGTGTCGGGATTGATGGGCAATCGTGGCCAGGCGAACTATGCCGCATCCAAGGCCGGAATTATTGGCGCGTGTAAATCTTTGGCAATCGAATTGGCGCGACGCAATATAACGGTAAATTGTATCGCGCCGGGAATTATTGAAACGGATATGACGGCCGATTTACCCGAAGGCATTGTTGAACAATCTGTTCCGATGCGCCGTGCGGGCCGGCCCGACGAAGTGGCAAGTTTGGTTGCGTATTTATTATCTGACGATGCGGGTTATATCACGCGCCAGGTTATATCTGTAAATGGGGGGCTTATCTAAAATGACAAGACGTGTTGTTGTGACCGGAATGGGGTTGGTTAGTGCACTGGGGAATGACCCTGATTCCGCATTTAATCGTTTGCATACATATAAAAACACAATTCGTGAAATTGAAGGTTTGTCCGCGATACACGGGTTAAATTCACATTTGGCATCTTTGGTTCATTTTTCTATTCCGGACCATTTTAATCGCAAGGTTTTGCGCACAATGGGACCGGTGTCTGTTTTGGCGGTGTATTCGGCGGAAAACGCATTAAATGATGCGGGTTTATTGGGTGATTCCGTAATAACAAACGGTCGTACGGGCGTTGCATACGGTTCGTCATTTGGTTCGGCGGGCCCCGTTGCGGATTTCTTTTCTATGGTAAAAACAAATGAAATCGGGAACATTACATCTTCGTCGTATATCAAGATTATGCCGCAAACAACGGCGGTCAATATATCGTTATACTTCAAAACCACGGGGCGTTTAATTCCAAGTGGGACGGCGTGCACATCGGGCAGTTTGGCAATCGGTTTTGCATATGAAAATATAAAATCCGGCGCCCAAGATATAATGATTGCCGGTGGTGCCGAAGAATTTGACCCGACCCAGGTTGCCGTGTTTGATACCCTTTATGCAACCAGTACGAAAAACGATACACCCGACAAAACCCCGTCACCATTTGATGCAAACCGTGATGGTTTGGTTATCGGTTGTGGTGCCGGAACATTGATATTGGAAGAACGTGAACATGCATTGGCGCGCGGGGCCAAGATTTATGCCGAACTTGTTGGTTTTGGTACGAACACGGACGGAACGCATATCACGCAACCAAATTCGGATACAATGGCAAACTGTTTGGAATTGGCGTTGGAATCGGCAAAACTAAAACCCACGGACATCGGATATATATGCCTGCACGGAACGGGAACAACATTTGGTGATATTGCCGAATCAATTGCAACAAATCGCGTCTTTGGTGATAAAACCCCGGCAAGCAGTTTGAAAAGTTATGTCGGACATACCCTTGGTGCATGTGGTGCGTTGGAATCAATTTGGTCGATTCAGATGATGAATAATGATTGGTTTGCACCAACACTGAATCTGAATACGGTGGATGAAAAATGTGGTGCATTGGATTATATAACAAAAACCGGGCGCAATTTTAGTACCGATTTTGTAATGAACAACAATTTTGCCTTTGGCGGAATAAACACATCATTAATCTTTAAAAAGGAGGAAAAGAAATGAAACGGGTAATATCACTTTTTGCTTTGGGAACTTTGACGGCGTGCAGTGCGGCCGGCCCGATTATGCGGCCGATTCATGAAGACCTGCATTCTGCGCGGGCCGATGGTTTTTTGAACCCGGAAATTGAATTGTCTTTTGGAAAATCAGAAATCAAGGGCAAAAACCTTGGCACATGGGTATCCAACAAGAAAACAAATTCTACAAATAAAAACGCGGCTGAGGCATGTCAAATCGCTTTCCTATCCGCGGTAAAATCGTTACAAGATAGGGCCGTTCACGAAGGTGGCAACGCTGTAACGAATATTCATAGTTTTTATGACAAAGTGCCCGAATGGAGTGCAACAGAATATCGTTGCAAAGATGGACATTTGATGAGTGGCGTAGCACTGCGCGGAACAGTGGTCAGGAAATAACAAACGCCCGTTTGGGCGTTTTGTTATTTTACTTTTGCCTGATTTTTTTCTATTTCGCGCAACAGTTGATTTTGAATCGAATCAAATTCGGCAAGGTGCGCATTTGCAACGGAATCATTGTGATTTGCAATCCATATAAGGCGCGATATCAACCTTTGATTTTTTTCAAATTCCTTTGGATTTTTTCGGGCCAAACTATCATTCGCATGCGCCAAAGAATCAATAACAACGCGCAAGTGCTTATTCTGTGTAATTTCCGGCGCAGTCGCCATATATGTCTTGCGCGCACCGGCATTATCGCGCAGTTTGAATTTACAATTTTCAATTTCACGACGTGCCTCTTTGCGATTATTATAATAACTTGCAACAAAAACTATGGATAAAACACACGCAACTATCGCCGCAGACGCAATTACGCTATGCCAACCTTCACGTTTGAAAAAATCCTTTTTCATGTTTATTACTCTTTTGGCCGTAAGTATGCCATAAAAAATTGTGGTTTCAATAAAAATCGCCGCGATTGCGGCGATTTCAATACTTATAACAACTTTCCCATTGCAACGGCGGTATCACTCATACGGTTTGAAAATCCCCATTCGTTGTCATACCACGCGGTCACATGAACAAGTCGATTATCAATCACATGCGTCTGCGTCGAATCGAACACGGAACTATGCGCATCGTGCGTAAAGTCAATTGAAACCAACGGCAATTCGTTATAGCCAAACGTCTTGGATTCCGCCGCACGCATAGCGGCATTTATCGCGTCCACAGTCGCGTCCTTTTTCAAATTCACAACCAATTCCACAACCGAAACATCCGGTGTCGGAACGCGGATAGCAATCCCGTCTAATTTCCCCGCCAAGTTCGGCAAGACCAATCCAATCGCCTTGGCCGCGCCAGTACTGGTTGGAATCATAGACATCGCCGCCGCGCGTGCGCGCCGGAAATCTTTGTGATTTTTATCCAACAATTGTTGGTCGCCGGTGTATGCGTGCACGGTTGTCATCCAACCCGACGCGATTCCGAATTTTTCGTCCAAAACCTTTGCCACCGGGGCAAGGCAATTCGTCGTGCAAGATGCGTTCGATACAATGATATCATCTTTTGTAAGTGTATCTTGGTTCACGCCGAACACAATCGTTTTATCCGCGCCCGCGGACGGTGCCGAAACCAAAACGCGCCGCGCACCCGCGTCAATATGCACGCGCGCCTTGTCCGCCGCGGTAAACAGGCCCGTGCATTCCATAACAATATCAACGCCCATTTCACCCCACGGCAATTTTGTCGGGTCTTTTTCGGCAAGACATTTAATGCGTTGATTGCCAACCACAATCGTGTCGCCGTCCAGTTTAACATCCATCGGCAATTTGCCGTGCACAGAATCGTGTTGCAGCAAATATGCGTTTTGTTCCGCCGGTGCCAAATCATTTACCGCAACGAATTCGATATCATCGCGCCCCGATTCCAACGCCGCACGCAGAACCAAACGTCCAATGCGTCCAAAGCCATTTATTGCAACTTTTACTTTTTTTGACATAATACACCTTCCTTTATTTTGTTTAATGCCGACCTATCATAGCACCATTTGCCAAAAAGTCCAACCTGAATTTTGCCCGTGCTTGAATTTACAAAATCGTGCGGTATAATCAATGTGATGAATACTAAAAGCGCATACATTATCGCCGGCCCCACCGCATCGGGCAAATCGAACTTTGCACACAAATTGGCGCTGGCCGTTCACGGTGCAATCATAAACTGCGACAGTGTGCAAATCTATCGCGGCATTGAAAACATATCGGCAAGTCCGTTTGCCGGTCGCCGACTCGCGGACGAAATAGACGGCGTGCCGTATCGGCTTTTTTCCATTTTGCCACTTTCCGAACAAATAAGTGTCGCGGATTATATCAAACTTGCACGGCATGAATATGATGCGGTGCGCGCAAGTGGCTATGTCCCGATTTTTGTTGGTGGTACGGGATACTATATAAATGGACTTGTGAACGGCATTGCGGAAATTCCGGAAATATCGGCGGAAAATCGTGCGCGTGCGCGTGAAATGGTGGCGCGGGATTTAGATTCGGCACGTGCAATGGTCGCGACCACGGGCATGGTGGATTCACAACGCGTGGCAAGGGCACTGGAGGTTTTCTTGCAAACCGGCCGTCAAATAACCGAATGGTGGAACGAGCCACGCACGGGTGCGATTACGCCGACACCGTATAAAATCCTGATAAATCCGCCGTTAAAAGTATTACACGAACGCATCGCCGCACGAATCCCAGAAATGCTTTCGGGTGGCGCGCTGGCCGAGGCCGAATATATTGTAAAAAATGGTCTAAACCCCAACCGCGCAATCGGCGCGGTGCAATTATGCGATTATATAACCGGAAAAATAACGCGCGATGCGGCAATTGAAAACTGGATAACAAAAACAAACCAATACGCCAAGCGACAACGCACATGGTTCAAAACACAATTTACGCCCGATATAACAATAAATCACATCCCGGGCGAAGATGATTCAGCATCTGTTTGAACTTGCTTTTCTGCCTCTGCGGCCGCGCGGGCCTGTTGCCGTTCCAATTGCCGTTGCTGTTTCGCGGCAACCTTTTCAAGAATAGTATTGTATTCTTGGCGAATGGCGTCGCCGATACCGGATTCGCGCATCGCGCTTGAATACGCGGTTGTTTTTGCAAATTCGTTTTCCAATGCCCCCCAACCCGCATATTCCCAATCGATAATTCCAACAATATCCATGGTTTTTGGGTCAACAATCATGTTATTACAAAGGTCGTTATGATTCCATCCGTCACCATCAGACCCTTTTTTCAAATCATCAATGCCTTCGGGCCGTGAATTATGAACTTTATAGATAAAACTTGCGATTTGCTTGGCCAATTTTTCCCGATTTTCCGTTATCTTTTTCACGCCCATCAAATTCAGATTTTTCCCTGGAATAAACGGATATTTATAGAAAAGATATTCGCCCGCCTGAACAATTCGTATGGATAAAATACGCACCGGCGAAAATGGTGCAAGTGCGTCCGTAATACGCTTTTCACGAATAATTTTATCTTGGGGAACCGTTATGTCGTTATGTTTTCTGACTTTAAAAACATATTTGCCTTCGACAATAAATCCGATATTCCAACCGCCCTTTATCATTTTGACATCGTAAAAGTCAAGATTCGGAAATGCGCGCTTAAGTGCATTATATTTCCGATACCAATCAAACAATTTTACACGCCGCATATACACGCGCCACCGCCGCACCGGAATAAACCGGCACAGAAAATCACAAACCGCAAAAAAATACATCCACATCAGTTTCGCCTTTCGTTTTACTAAATACTATTGAAACGAAAGAAAAAAACAAGTATTTTATTCGTATGTTTAGTAAAGGCACGATTGTAAAGGTTCTTGTTCCAAATGTGGTAAACCATGGTTATGATTACCGCCTGATCTCCGACGCGGAAATCGGGACCTTTGTGCGGTGCGCTGTTATGAACCGCCCCTATGTCGGCATTGTTTATGGTGCCGGCGACGGTGATTTGCCCCCGGAAAAAATAAAAAACATCAGCGCGGTTTTGCCATATAAATTGCCGGTTGCGGCGTTGCAGTGGATTCAAAAAATGTCGGAATGGACACTGATGGCGCCGGGCGCGGTGTTGCGACTAATTCTGAATGTGCCGGACGCGTTTAATGAACCCAAAACCGAACAACTTTACGCATATAATTTTGAATCCAAAAATGCCAAGATGACCGAAAATCGCCAGATGGTTTTGGACGCGTTTCAAATAAATAATAATGAACCAATGTCGGCGACCGATATTCAAAATATCGCGCGTGTTGGGCCATCTGTGGTCAAGACGATGATTGCGCGCGAAATGTTGCTGCCGGTATCAACGCGCCGTGTATCCGAAAACTTTGGTTACAAATATGCCGATATGGGAAATGTCGAACTGAACGCGGAACAGCGCGCCGCCGCCGACAGTATTGGTCGCGATATCACGCGCGGCGGATTTTCGGTGAACCTTATTGACGGCATAACGGGCAGTGGCAAGACGCAGGTTTATTTTGATTCCGTCTGGCGCGCATACAGCGCGGGGCATTCGGTATTACTGATGATGCCGGAAATCGCACTGACCACCCAATTTATAAAAAGGTTCGAATCGCGCTTTGGCGCGCCGCCCATCGTGTGGCACAGTAATTTGACCGCGGCGCGTCGGCGTGACATTTGGCGCGGGGTGTTGACCGGCGAAATCAAAATTGTTGTCGGCACGCGCAGCGCGCTATTTTTGCCATGGCAAGATTTGGGCCTGATTATAATTGATGAAGAACATGATTCATCATACAAACAGGAAGATATGGGAAATTATCACGGTCGCGATATGGCGATTTTGCGTGCGAAACTTGAAAAAATCCCCGTTGTATTGGCCAGTGCTACGCCGTCCGAAGAAACAATGAATAATGTAGATGTGGGGCGATATGGTCACCATATTTTGAAATCGCGCTATGGCGGTGCGGAAATGCCGAAAATTGAAACGATCGATTTGCGCGAATTTCGACCAGAAGAATATAAGATGAATGACGAGGTTCGCGCCGGCGCATTGTCGCCGATTCTGTGCGATGCGATTCGCGAAACGATTCAAAACCACCAACAGGTTATGCTGTTCATAAATCGGCGCGGCTTTGCCCCAATCACCCAGTGTAAAAAATGTGGATGGGTTGCGACGTGTCCCGAATGTTCGGTCGGCATGACATATCATAAAAAGTTGGGAAAATTACTGTGTCACATTTGCGGACGGACCAAGACATTGCCCGACAAATGCCCCGAATGCGGTGACGCGGTTTCCATGCGTGGTGCGGGATTGGAAAAGATAGAGGAAGAGGTCACCGCCAAATTCCCCGGCGCAAAAACGGCACTGGTGTCCAGTGATACAATGATGTCGCGCGGCGCACTTGAACGATTGGTCGAAAAAATGGAATCGGGCGAATTGGATATAATCATCGGAACACAAATCTTGGCCAAGGGACATCATTTCCCGAACCTGACACTGGTCGGTGTGGTCGATAGCGATATGGGCCTGTTCGGAACCGATTTCCGCGCCGCCGAACACACATTTCAACAATTGTTCCAAGTCGCCGGTCGCGCCGGTCGTGGCGCGTTCCCGGGTCGCGTTTTATTGCAAACATATCAACCATCAAATTCGGTTTTAACCGCAATTTGTGCGGGTAATCGTGATGAATTTTTGCACGACGATATGAATGTTCGGCGCGTGGCAAAAATGCCACCGTTCGGGCAACTGATTGCGATAATCGTCGAATCAAAAAATGAATCGTTGCTCAAAAAATTCTGCGAAACGCTTGCGCGGCAAAAGCCAAGTGTGAACGGCGCGCGCATAATGGGCCCGATTGTCGCCCAAATGTATCAGGTCCGCGGGTTTTACCGTATGCGATTTTTAATCGCGGGTGACGCGCGCGCATACCTGCAACCGATTGTGAGAAAATGGCTGATGCACGTGAATATCCCGGCAAACATCAGAATTAAAATCGATGTCAATCCAATGAATTTTATGTAAAGAAAAACCGCGCGTTCTGCGCGGTTCGAAATCATTTGGTGTGTTCAGATGACACAGGTTTTCTTTGAAATCCAAACAAACGTATAACTTGTTTTGCGCCATTTGTAAGTTTTTGAATTTTTGCTTTTCGATTTGTCTGTTTTTCTTCAAAACGTTGAATCAATTCTTCTTCACGACTTTGTTTATGTGGTTCAACAACCGAAAGCATTTCACGCACAACATCTAAATCTTTATAAAGCATATTCACATAATACCCACCAGGTTCCTGGTGTTTATTGATTTGCGATTGTATTCTATTTGATTCGCGAATCAGGTAATCAACATACCCATCGATATCGATAATTTCGCCTTTTGTGTCAATAATTCCTTGGTTTTTCATATCATCAACAATAACTTTTCGTACTTCTTGTAAATAATCTGGCATTTTTCTCCCCTTTATTTGTTTGTTAAACTACTTCGGTAACGGCGCGCAGTGAACCGTCGCGCGACAGTTGCACAACACGAATCTTTTGCTTCATTTCCGCAATCAAATCTGTTCGGTTATATGCGGGTTGCGTGTGCAAAATCCTGTCGGCGAACGCAGCATAGGCGGCTTCGGCGCTTTCCGCGTGAATCGTTGTATAAAAATGTTCGTGCCCGGTCCCAAGCATTTCCCAAAGAACCGATGCGTTGTCCGTTGATATTTCGCCGCCAATAATAACATCCGGTGTCATACGAACAACCAAATCCAGCAATCGTGCATAATTAAAATCGTTTGTTTGTTCGGTCCGCGAAAGGACAAAATGAACATGATTTTTTTGCGGAACGCGAACTTCGCGTGCATCTTCGACGGTTATCACGCGGCTGTTTTGGTCAATCAGCGTCAGCATATGATTAAGGAAAGTCGTCTTTCCGGTCGCGGTTGCACCACTTATCAGAATCGGGCTGCCGTCATTTATTGCAGACATCAATCGGTCGTATGGGTCATCGGGCCGATTCGTTTGACGCGGTTTTACTTTCATCAATTTCTTGCCGCGTTCCAGGTGGTATTCGCCAAACGATGTTTCCGCCACGCCTTCGCCGCGAATATTTAGTGCAACACCGCCCGTTATATCGCGTTCGTCATATTGCACATTTGGTCCGGCAATCGCACTGAATCGATGATTGCCCGGCAAAGTCGCATAAACAACCGGAATTCCATGAATCGGATCAAATGGTCGTTCATAAATGTTCGCAATCGTATGAATTAAATCGACAAGGTATTGCTTGCTAAGCACCGGGGCATCATACGCAACCCACGGCACACGCGCCCCATGCAGACGCATCCACACTTCGCCGGCGTGGTTTATCGCAATTTCTTCGACAAAGGACGGTCGATAAAATTCCGATATCGGTTTCAGTAAAGATTCTAATACAACATTCGTCATCAAATTCATTTTATCATAAATCGCCACTTGAATCAAAAAAGTTTATTTGTTAGAATCAAAAAAAAGAGAGAAGGAAATGAAGAAACTATTTTTTATCATTTTGGCCTGTGGCCTTGGATTAACCGGGTGTTCGGAATATAACCGTCGCGATTTTGCGAATGGTGGTGACGATGCACCGTATTACAACGAACGCACAAGTACGTTTATGCAATCGGATAATGAATACGCTGGAATCGATTCTTATCGTCCAAAGACCGATAAAGAACTTGATGAAATGGAAAAAAAGTGGAACACATCGCGTATGGAAACCCGGTGGCAAGAATACCGTGGTGCGATGGTCCGCGTTCAAATATTACTCGGAAATACCGATATGCGTGAAATGCGTCTGCGTTTGATGCAAAATGCGGACGGAATGGATATTGACGGCGATATTCGCAGTGTCCTTTCGCGCGTGGCCGATTATGAAATGAAACGTGTTTGTGGCCGCAATGCCGATAGTGTCGTCCTTATTTACGATCGCCCTTCGGTTGAGGCGATGCGCCCAACACCGTTTTTTGACTACAGGGTCGAAGCCGAAGGCGCAACGATGCGCGAATATGGTTTCCGATGCGTTTACAACAACTAAAACAAACTAACCAAAAAAACAAAAAGGAAGAAAAATGAAAAAAATGCTTGGTGTATTTGGTCTGTGCGGCGCACTGGTGTGCGCGGGTTGCGATGCGGGTGATGTGACCGCGCAAAATGGTGATACGGTTATCATCAATTTTGCGGGCTATCTTGACGGCGTCGCGTTCGAAGGTGGCACCGCGGAATCATATCCGTTGGTTTTGGGCAGCGGTCAATTCGTTCCGGGATTCGAAGAACAATTGATTGGCGCGAAAAAAGGTGAAGAACGCGATTTGAATATCACTTTCCCGGAAGCATATGTCCCAAGCCTTGCCGGCAAAGATGTTGTGTTCAAGGTAAAGGTTGTCGATATTCAAAAGAAATAATTTGAATATACATTAAAGAAAAACGCCGGAATCTTCCGGCGTTTTTCTTATCTCTTTTTTTGTTGCGTAATCACACTTTGGTTTTGTCGTGCGGTCATAATAAACACGACAACTGTTTTTGGTGAATCTTTGAATCCATAATTTTTGCGTAAATAATCCATTATGTCATTTATGGTTTTGAATTTTTCATTTATACCGTATGCATCAACATTGAATTTGCGTTCTATTTCCATTTCTATTTCTATTTTGTCCAAAGAGTCGGCATCAAATTCTGTTTCCAAATCTGAATCTGGCTTAAAGTCTTCTATACCATACATTTCGCCAAGTTTTTGTGCGACAATTTTACGGATTATTTGAAACACCTGTCCTTCGGTGTAATCTTTTAATTCTTTTTTATCTGCCATGATTTTTCCTTTTTTCTATAAGTTGTTTGTATTGAACAAACGTTAGATTTTTTTGCAAAATGTCCCTGTCCACATCTAAATCTGTGCCGTCAAAAGTTTTGTGCAATGCGGTAATGATTATTTGCCGATATTCATCAAATGTATGGCAATTTGGTAAACAATTATCGGGTATTTTTAATCCCGCCCAACTCCAAATACTGTAAATGAATCCCCAATCGACCACTTTGTTAAATGCCGCCCATGGCGCATACGTATCGGCGATATCGACACGCAAATCTTCGCCACGCCCATTGTCAACAAGGTATTGATGCACCATGATGCATATTTTGCCGACTGTGAATTTTGGATCGGTGATATCTATTTTTATTTTATACTGGTTTTCCCATGTTTTGAACAATTGCTTCAATTCATTTGGATTTTTCGCATTGGCCAACAAATTGCAAATCGGTTCGTTCCAATGAACGGTTTGTTTTTTTTGGTCGGGCCCAAGCCCATTTGGAACATACTTTGAATTTATAATGCCGATAATTTGGGTGTATGTTTCATCTTTTGTTTGTAATTTGCCACTGGTTTGTTTTGGTATAGCACCACTGGACGTGGCCGATTTACTGCTTGCCATCCGTTTAAACAATTTGTCCCATGAATCTGGGGAATCTTTAACACGGTCATAGATGTGCATGTAAAGATCGTCCACCAAAGAGCAAGATATATCATAATCAATGGTCATGTTGAAACTTTGTTCTATATCTTGTTTGATACTATTGGCATTCCATGGGAAAATTACAAAATTGGACATGTTTGGTCGTAATTCAAATGGACAGTTAAGGTTGCTGTATTCGTATATAATTTTATCAACCTTGACCTTTATGCCCTCTTTGACCATAAATTGATTGTATTCATCATAAGATTTGAATCCAAGCAATGTTCGTCTCAATTTCTTTGTTTCTTCCCCTTTTGGGGCCCAAAATTCAAAATGATTTTTCAAAATCCCGGTTAGGCAGTTAAACGCTGTTGCTATACGAATTGGGGCAAGAAATAAATCAACATCTTGGTATTCTTCTTCGAAACTGATGGCCATGCCCTTGTCGATCAATATGTTTGTTAGCATGGTGCCAATATTATAAATCTTGGTGTCGATATTAAATGTTTGCGGGTCCAATGTCACGTCAAAGTGATTTAATATACCTGTAAATGCGTCATCAAATTTTTGTTGTTTTTTCATTTCGGCCGCTTCGGCACGCAGGTCGCTGAATTTTTCCGCATGGCCAATCTGCCGTCTAAGTGGCCCATACGTGCCCAGATATTGTAAGATATATCCACAGACCTGTCGCACGGTCAACCGGTCATCTGGTTGTTGAGTTGGTTGGTCTGTTGAAATTTTCTTTGTTTGAATTCGTTTGTTGGCAATGTTAAAAATAATTTTGGAAAGTTCCTCTGTGCTAAGGTCAAGTATATTGCAAGGCAAACCAAAACCAAATTGGTTTATGATTTCATTTTGAATATATCCACCATCAACCAGAGGATTCAACACAACCGCGCCAATTTTTTCATGTATATCATCCACACCTTGGAAATACGGTTGAAATACAATTTGGACTACAATGTTTTCCACATCTTTATATCGCATCGAATCCACCACTGTTCTTTAACAACAGTGACCATATTACACCAAATAAATTCATTGTCAATGTGTTATTCGTCCACGGCCATAATGAAAATGCCGCGTTCATTTGCGCGTTTTATAACATCTTCGCGATTCACAACAAAGCAGGTTTTTGTGTTTACGATAATTCCGTGCAGTTTTGCATCCGCGACCGCGTTTACCGTATCGACACCAATTGCCGGAATATCAATGCGCAAATCCTGGCCGGGCTTGGTCATTTTTGCGAAAACACCGCCGCTTTTTTTGCGATTTTTTCGCATTTCAACCACGCGGTTCAGCATTCGTGCCGTTCCCTCGGCGGCCTCTACCGCGATGACCTGTTTATCCACAACGACCGATGCGCCAATGTCCGCCGCACCAATGGTGTGCGAAACATCAATCGCGCGTTCAATATTTGCCATGTCACCGCGCCCCGGTTTCTTGCGGGTCAAAACGCCAGCGTGTTCAAAGGTCAGTTCCGGTGCCAAATCTTGGGCCGCGACAACCGTGAAACCCGCATCTGTCATAATTTTATTTAATGCAACCGCCATAGAATCATACCCCCTTTGATGCTTTAACATTTTGAAAAGTGCAAAAAAAGTCCACAAATCTGGTCGCAAATCAGACAAATTCGGGTGCCCAATTGCGCCAACAAATATAACCTTTTTTATACCCAACCGCCGTGCGGCATATATCGCCCGCCCGGCACCACCAAGCCGAATAACCAAATCTGGATTCAACCGCGGATCATAGAAATTTTTTAATCCGATAACAAACACGTCCCATCCACGCCGGCGCAGCGCATCACGCGTCAAAATCGGCAGGTCCAAAGCCCCCGCAACAATCGCAATCTTTTTTTTCATGTATTCAATTTTAGTCGCAAATCATACTGGAATCAAGTCGGATTTTATGCTATAATAACACGGAATTATAAATCAGGTGGAATTACCAAATGAAAAAAATATCTTGTTTTTTGTTGGGTGTGTTGGTTTGCGTGTTCACCGCGGATGCCGACGCCAAAAGTTTAACCAGTGAAATTCGCAGTGGCCTTAAAAGTTCCGGTTACGGTCCAACGCATACACCGCGTTCCACGCGGACGCGTCGTCGTGCACCGAATTACACGGCGTCCAATACGGTTGACACGATTGTTTATGAATCATCAGATACAATCGTTAATGTTGATGCCGGCGAAATGGGACGCGAAGTTTTCTATGATGAAAAGCCGGTCGAATATGACGATGGTGAAGAATATCGCTTGTTCATACCAACATCAATGTATATGCGTGCGGGCGCGGGCATGAACCTTGGGTTCGCAACGAAAAAGGCGCGTGTTGGGAACGAAACATATCCGTCCAAGGATTCTTGGACTATGTTGTTCGGCCTGGGGTGGAATATGTCGTCGTATGTCCGCACGGAATTGGAGTTCCAGCGTTCTGTTTTTCGGTTTAATGAATTGGCCGATGAAAAGGCATATTACAACATGATAAACGGCATGTTGTATTTCGATTTGGCGCGTCGCTATGTCCAAGATGGTGATATCACATATCGCCGCACGATTGTTCCGTTTATGGGCTTTGGCGCGGGAATCGGTATGTATGATTTCAAGGGTGCCGGCGGCGCAAGTGGTCTGACTGTTCCGGTGCCGCGTGCGGAATTGGGTTTGAATTTTATGATTACTGATATGATTGGAATTGATATTTATTATCAATACCAATTGTTTGTTGAACGTGGGTTTGGTTGGAATACAACAAAGCACAGTGCCGACAGCGTCAGTAATGTCATGTTAACATTTCGTATGAATTTCTGATGGGGGAAACGATGAAAAAATTATTAGTTTGTCTTTTTTGTTTGATGCCAATGATGGCGAACGCGGAAATTACATACCGTGTGCAAAAAACTTGGGAAGAACGCGGTGAAAACGCCGCGCGTGATACATTCGCGTCAAAGCATCGTTTCTATGCCGGTGCCATGTATAACTTTTCAATATGGCAAGATTACACCACGGACGACAACATAACCGCGGACGGGCGGGACACATCGGGGTTCGATGTAATGCTTGGGATTCGTTGGTTTGACACGTTCAGGATAGAGGCGGATTATTTCACCACCAAGGCAAAGTGGAACGGATTTTCAATCAAAACAAACACTGCGTTTTTGAATTTGTTGATTGATGCAAGAATCGATAGTTTATATCGCATGTTTTACAAACAAAAACTTATTCCATACATGGGCGCGGGTGTCGGCGCAACATGGACCGATGGCGAAAGCGTAGATGTCAAAAATGATACCGTGCCGTCATTCACGGTTATGGCCGGACTTGGGATTGAGTTTGGCGAACGGTTCACACTGGATATCGGTTATCGGTATATGTATATGTTAAAGCCGGGAATTGACGGTTTCCGCGACCTGGCGCCCAACGCGAATCAGGTTCGTGTCGGCGCGCGCGTGAATTTCTGATAGAGCAGGGCGGGCGCACAAATGAAGAAATGCCCATTATTTTCAATCTGTGGCGGGTGTAGATATGATTTCACATCACCTGATTATCGCGCTGAAAAAATCAAAAAAATTGATGGTTGGAATTTATCAAACGAACCTTTTTGGACCACGTCGGGCGCACGTCGTCGTGCGGATTTCTGTTTTTCTGGGGGCGATTTCGGTTTTTATGAACGCGGAACAAAGAATATAATTCATGTTGATATGTGTCCAAACTTACTGCCCGAAATAAATGCGATTTTACCAAAACTTTCCACATTGCCATGGGTTGGAACGGGTTCGGCATTGGTGACGGTGTGCGATAACGGAATTGACTTGGCTATAAATTCTGATGTGCCATATTTCACGCGCGAATTCAAAGAATCGGTTGAAAAATTGCCACTTATACGCGTGACATGGAACGGCAACATCGTTATGCAAAAAACGCAACCAAAAATAAGTTTTGCGGGCCACACCGTGGACTATATACCAAACGCATTTTTGCAACCGACCGTACAAAGCGAATCCGCAATGCGCGAATTTGTGGCATCGCATATTGATGATGGTGCGCGCGCGGCGGATTTGTTTTGCGGGCTTGGCAATTTTACATTTGTGGCGAACGCGGACGGACAAGGTCGCGACGGAGTGAGCAAAGCGAACATAGACGGATTTGATGTGGTTGGCACCGGTGCAAAGCGCGATTTATTCAAAAATCCGTTGTCGGTAAAAATGCTAAACACATACGACGTAATAATCATGGACCCACCGCGCGCCGGCGCATTGGCGCAAACAAAACTTATCGCCGAATCAAATGTAAAGAAAGTAATTTATGTTTCGTGCAATCCGATAACTTTGCGTCGCGATGCAAAAATACTAACTAATGCAGGATACAAAATCACCGCCACCGCCGCATTCGATCAATTCGTCGGCACCGACCATTGGGAATTGGCAGTTGTGTTTGAAAAGTAAAAGATACTTTCTCACTTATTTCTTGCCGCCACAATGTCCGCATGGACGCCCGCCAAGACGTTTGGCTTCGGAACTATCCATTCTTGTACAATTGGTACAATTATGAACCGAACCGCATGAAGGGTTATGATATACGCGTGTCTTTGTATTGTACATAACGTCATACGCCATCGCGCCCCCACAGGCAAACACACAAAGCAACACTATAATAAATTTTTTCATTTTCTATCTCTCTATCGTACGCGACAATATAGATAAAATGTTTTTCCCTGTCAATAAATACATATCAATCCCACCAAGAACGTTTCTTTTTTGGAGTCACAATTTCTTTTAATCCATCTAAATCATCAGGATGTTCTAATCTGTGAATCACCCTGTGACAGGTCGGACATAAAATATAAAAATCATCAGGTTCAACAGTTCTTACTTCATTTTCTTTTATTTCTGCCCAAGGTTTTTTATGGTGTGCTTCCAAAATTCCTTTCATTTCACTTCCGTATTCTTTCACTGGGTCTAAACCGCATCCCATACAAACATACCCATGATATTCTTTTATTGATTGTACATCTTTATTATTTAATCTGCCTTCGTATTTAACGTGGTTATCTTTTAATTTTTTACGTTCTTGAAATTTTTTTATCTCCTTTGCGACTGTTTGAAATTCATCGTTTGATATTTCACCATCAAAATCATTTATTTTTTCTTTTAAATTTTCCTTTATTTCATCATCTTCATATTCTGCTTCTTCAAGCATTTTATTCAACGTTCGTTTCCTTGCCGGCCACAATTGTTCACGATTAAATTTTTCGTTTGCTGCTTCACCTTTTTCTTCATCCTTAAAATAATCAGTAAATAATTTTTCTCTTTCTTCATCCGTAGTAAAATTTGCTAATTTATTCCAATCTTTACCCTTAGATTCAATATCTTTTAATGCTTTATTTAAATCAGTGGACGAAATATAACCACTATCCCTACCATAACCACCCCCAGAACTTCCACCACTATATGAACCACCACCAGAATAACCACTTCTTGAAGAATGTTTTTTATAAGAATTTGATGATACAACTGATGTAAAGTGACTTTTTTCCTTTTCTATTATCTCTTCTATTTCTTTATCAGATAAAGATTCATACCAATTTATTAATAAACCACCCCAAAACAAAGGAAAACCTAAAATAGCCAACGCTATCCAACCACCAATATCAAATTTAAAAGAGAATGCAAATATGACAAGCAGAATTATATTTATGATGTATAGCCATTGACCACATTTGTCACATAGATTGACCCTTTTTTCTAATTTTTCTAGCTTTGACCAATTATGATTTTCGTGGTCCCTTGCATAAAAAACACCACTTCGTTCTTTTAAGTGATATTCACCAACATTATAAGATATAAATTGTTTTTCTGAAGTAGTAAATTTATAACGTTCTAAGCTCATAATTTTAACCTCTGTGATTATTTTACTATATTCAAATTGAAAAAACAGTAAAAAATCCCGATATGTTACCACACAATTAAAACATGATATAAAAAATCCAGAGAATCGTCACACCGCTGAAGAGCGACGTCCATCTCGGCGGTGCTTTGCACCGACGGATTGCCCCACCTGGGATTTGTCGTCGCTACGTGACGACAAATTGTCTGCGACGCAGGTGTTCACATTCGTTCACACTGGATCCCGCGCTACCGCGGGATGACCGTCTCCTAGAGCAATCAACTTGTCCCAAAGTATTTTATGTCGGAAAAGAAACACCGCCGTTGCCGGCGGTATTCTTCGAACGGCTTTGAAAGGAAGGAAAGGAGAAAAAGAAATAAGCCGTTCTAAACTTTGCTGGGGTCCAGAGTCCAGAGGAGAGAGAATGTAGGAGGGAGTCTGGAATCTCTGGGCCCCACGAACATTTTCATGCTCGGTCAGGGATTGTTGCCTCTCTGACAAACGAAAATATAATACAACAAAAACCGTTTGTCAAGGCCTTTTGTCAAAAATTTTTTTTGGGTATTTATAATTGGGTTAAAAATCCGCTGAAAGCCCCGGAAACCTTAGGAAATTGTGCTTGTTGCGACCCGGTGCCGCACACGTTAAAATATAATCAAATTTAATAAAAAAAGGAAAAAATTATGACACACGAAGATGTTTGGCGCGCGATAGAGCGATTCGCAATGGAACACGGAATGTCATGTTCGGGCCTTGCGCGGTGCAGCGGTTTAGACCCCACAACCTTTAATAAAAGCAAGCGTTGGACCAAGGAAGGTCAGCCCCGTTGGCCGTCCACCAACAGCATATCAAAGATTTTGTCGTCGACTGGTGCGTCAATCCAGGAATTTACCAAGTTTATTGATAATCCTGGGCCTGAACGAACCAATTGATGGCAAAATGTGGGCCTCAGGGCAACCAAAAACCGATACGTGCCTGCGCGTATCGGTTCCCCTTTTTTATAGACAGTTGAATTTTTGCGTATTATCATAAACCTATGTTATATGGATTCAAAATTTTTTCATCTGACCCCGTGTGGCAACAGATTGTCACAGAACTTGGGGCGACGGTCACGGCCGATTCGGTGCTGTGTGATGTGAACCTTGATGAATTAAATTTGAAATTGCCGATTTCACCGGCCGAATTAAAGACCGCAATTATCGCGGAAATGGACAATACGAAAATAATTGATTCGATTTTTGGTCGCCATGTTTCGCTTTCGCCGATTCAAACGCGGATTGTAATGTTGCTTTATAAAAGCGGCGGCATGTCCGCGGGCGATTTAAAGGTCGCACTGGGCTATGCCACGGATGCAACAACACACAGTGTGGAAACCGCAATATACGGCCTGCGCAAACTATATGGTCACGACTTTATAAAAAACACAAACGGGATTTTCACACTTGGGCGGATATAAGGTTTTTTCTTTTGATAAAATCCCAAGCACGCAAGATTATGCGTATGATATGATTGCAAATGGTACCGCGCGCGATCATTGTGTTGTCACGGCACTGGCGCAATCCGCGGGGCGCGGACGTTATCGGCGCAAATGGGTGTCGCATCATGGAAATTTGTACGCAAGTTTTATTTTCAATTCCCCCGAACGGGACCCGCGGCTTTCGTATGCTGTGGCGGTTGCAATTGCGGAAACGCTTTCATCGTTTGGGATAGAACCGACAATAAAATGGCCAAACGATATTTTAATTTCTGGGAAAAAAATTTCCGGTGTTTTGATTGAATATGCGGGGCGATTCGTTATTGTTGGCATCGGCATAAATGTTCACACTAATCCCACAGTCGCGGAATACGAAACAACGCGCACCGATAAATATACGCGCGCGGATATCGCCGAAATTTTTTCCGCACTGACCAAGAACCTTGATAAATGGATGAACGCAAAATTCGATTCGGTGCGTGATATGTGGATGAACCTTGCCGTGGGGATAAATGGGCCGGTAAAGTATCGCGGTGAAATGGTCGAACTGATTGGAATAAATGATTCGGGTGCGCTGGTTGTGCGGCGTGGTTCGGAATATCTTTGGATTCATGGCGATGAAATAATGATGTGAACACCGCGGAAAACCGGCGTTGCACACAATTATCTTGACTTTTACATCGTTTTATGATATACTGTTAGCATCAACAGGAGAGATTATATAGTTCGCGCTTTTATGTGCGGATTTTTTTATGCCACGCGATTCGCGTGGCTTTTTACATTGGGGAAAAATCATGCAAATGGAAATAATCGAAGCGCACGATGAAATAATCACACTTGCGTATGCGGTCGCGCGAATCGTTTATGCAGAAACACTCGCGAAATCTCTGCGCGTTGTCGAAGCGTTAACATCTATGATTTTTAACGCCGCCGCGTGCGATGTAAAAAATATAAAGCGCGTTATATCAAATTCACAAATGTTCGAATCATTGCGCACCGAATCAACGCGTCATGAATTTTTATCTGTGGACGCATCAAGACGCGATTTTCAAATGTGCCTGCGCGTGGCGAAAACCATGTTGCACGGAAATTTGCCGGACACATGTTGTCGTGCAACAATGTTTCATCGCGCGGAATTCTTGCCATCTTGGGCGGTTGCGCGCGGATACATTTGCGACATTGATGGAATTTTATTTTACACATAAATTTTTATACGGGGGCAACATGAGCAAATTTTTTCGCGGCGGTTTTTTTGCGAATCGCCGAACACAAATAATGACCGCTTGCGGAATTATGTCTGCGTTGTGCGCATACTTGGTTGGCGATTCGGATTTGTTCGCCACAATCCAGGCATTGATTGCCGTTGGCGGTGTTTATATGTTGCATAAAACGAATCAACAAAAAGGAAAATAAAATGGAAAAAGTACCAGAAAAATTCTTAAACGAAGATGGAACATTAAACAGTGATGCATTGATAAAGTCATACAACGAACTTGAAAAAAAGATTGGTGGAATGATAACGGTGCCTGATGAAAAATCTGACGAATCGGTGCGGACCCGCTTTATGCGTGCGATTGGCGTTCCCGAAAGTGCAGACGAATATCCACACAATGAATTGTTTGATAATGAAAATGTGCGGGAAGAATTTCATAAAATTGGTTTAACAAATTCGCAGGTTGAAAAAATTTATGGTATCGCACAAGAATTTTTATCACCAATCATATCTGAAATTTTTTCATTACAACAAGAAGCAGATGCGATGTTGGAATTAAAAAAATTTTTTGGTGGCGAAGAAAAAATGCGCGATGCTTTTGTTGCAATAAAATCGTTTGGTGAAAAGTTTTTGCCCGCCGATGCGTTTAATGAACTGTGCTCTACACCCCAAGGAATCCAAGGTGTGTACCGGATGATGCAATCCATGGAACCACATGTTGAAACAGATGGAAATGCACCGGAAAAATTATCGGATTCTGATTTGCGAAACATGATGCGTGATCCAAAATATTGGCGCGATCATGATGCGGAATACATTCGCAAAATTGAAAATGGTTTCAAAAAATTATATTCGTGATGAATTTTTTTTTATAAAAATTCACTTTTCTTCTTTACTAATTTTTTTGTTTAATATAAAATAGAATTAAGAACAAAAGAAATTTGTTCTATCCAAAAAAAAATAGAAAGGAGAGAAGAATGGCATTCACATTCTTGAAGACCGCGGCAAAGAAACCTGCTGCAAAAAAACCTGCCGCCGCTAAGAAGCCGGCTGCAAAGAAACCTGCTGCAAAGAAACCAGCGGCGAAAAAGCCGGCTGTGAAGAAAGTTGCGGCAAAGAAGCCGGTTGCAAAAAAGACCGTTGCAAAGAAACCAGCGGCGAAAAAAGTTGCTGTGAAAAAAGTTGTGGCGAAAAAACCGGTTGCAAAAAAGACCGTTGCGAAAAAACCTTGCGCAAAAAAATGTGCCAAGAAAAAATAAATTTTTCGCTAAACATATAAAGTGCCCGCATCACGCGGGCATTTTTCATTTGTAAAATTTTTCAGTCAGATTTGATCAGTCCGACTGAATTTTTTTATTTGGATAATCCGGTTTCCCCGGACCCGTTTAATTTTGTTCTTTGGCGCATACGTGCATAACCAGAAAACAATTTTTGGTTCGGTGAAAATTTTTTCACCATGTATAACGTTTAAAAAAAGGAATAATAATGTCTGTTTCCATAGATCAAGTTTTTGTGAAACAATTCGAAGCCGATGTCCATTTGGCATATCAACAGATGGGCACCAAGTTGCGTTCAACTGTGCGCAGCAAATCTGGTGTTGTTGGTAAATCAACGACCTTTCAGAAAATTGGTAAAGGCAGCGCCAGCACGAAATCCCGTCATGGTATGGTGCCGGTTATGAACCTTAATCACGAACCCGTAGAATGCAATTTGCAAGATTACTATGCGGGTGATTGGGTTGATGCATTGGATGAATTGAAAGTCAACATCGATGAACGTCGCGTTGTTGCGTCTGCCGGTGCGTATGCATTGGGGCGTAAAACCGATGAGTTGATTGTTGCCGCCATGAGTGCAACCACGCAGAATTCCGGTGACTATTCAACCGGTTTAACCAAGACCGTTATTTTGGGCGCATTGGAAAAACTGAATGAAAACGATGTGCCGGATGATGGTCGTCGTTTCGCGGTTGTTGGTGTGAAACAATGGAATGAATTGCTTGGCATCGATGAATTTTCGTCTGCGGATTATGTTGGTTCTGATTTGCCGTTCATTAATGGCGGTGAAGTTAAAAGATGGCTTGGTATTACGTGGTTGATGTACAATGGTTTGCCGTTGTCTTCGTCAACGCATCGTGATTGCTTTATCTATCATGCATCTTGCATTGGTCATGCGTGTGGACAAGAAGTGAAAACTGATATTTCGTGGCACGGCGAACGTGCGGCGCACTTTATCAGCAACACCATGTCCCAAGGCGCGGTGCTGATTGATAACAGCGGAATTGTCCGTCTGAAATGCGGTGAATAACACTAATAACCAAGGGGGAAAATAATGGCTTTTCAAAACAAAAATTTGTCGGTAATTGCATATGCAAATGGGTTCACATTGTGGCACTATGTTGAAAGCGCAACATTGGCAACAATCACGGCAAGCGGTTATTTCAATGCGGTCGGAACTTTGATGAACACTGGTGACGTTGTTATCATCAACGCATCCGATAAAACATCAATAAAGAAAATCGCGGTTAGTGATGGTGCGGTGACGACCGGTGCATTAGACTAAGGTTGATTATTGTTTACAAAAATAACAGGGCCGATTTTTTTCGGCCCTTTTCAATTTTTTTAGAATAGGGGAAAATAATGCTAACGAAAATAGATTTGTGTTCAATGGCATTGTTGAAGTTGGGTGAAAATCCGATTCAATCTTTGTCTGATGATACGGCGGCGGCGAAATTGGGGCGAACGCTTGTAGATTTTGTCATAGACACTTTATTGGCGATGCATCCGTGGCGTTTTGCATGCCGCACATATAATATTGCCCGTGATAATAACAGCGATTTTGTTGTGCCATCGGATGTTCTGCGGGTTATCAAAACCAACGGTCGCATTATGGAAAATAAAATTGTATCTAATACAGATACGCTAAATATAACCGCCATAGTGCGTATAACGCCAGATAATTTTCCAAGTTATTTTGCATCACTTGTTGCAACAAAACTTGCGGTGGAATTTTGCATGCCGCTTATTTCTGACCAAACAGTATTCAGGACATTGGTCGCACTTTATGAAAACGAATTGCAAACGGCGAAATTCATAGACAGCACAACATCGGTGAACACAGGAATAGAAAATTTTTCATTGATAGATAGTCGTTTTTAATAAACCAAAGGGGATTTTAATATGGGAAATTTTGTTAGAACTCAGAAATCTTTTGCCAATGGTGAAGTTTCAATAAACTTTTTTGAAAACGACGATATTCGCGGCCTGCGGTTCATGGAAAATTTTGATGTGTGCGCGGGCGGCGGACTTATTCGCAGACCTGGATTAAAAAAATCGGCACAACTAATTTCAGATGCAAGGTTGATATCGTTTTCGTTATCGGAATCCGAAGAATATGTGTTGGCAATTATGAACGGACGCATAAGAATTTATGCGAACGACACATTTGTGCAAGATGTCATTACGCCATGGCCAAGTTCTGCGGTTCCGCAAATCCAATACACGCAACGTTTTGGCACGATGATATTTGTGCATCCAGATTATGCGCCAAGGGTTCTTTATTACGAGAACGGTGTTTTCAAAATTAAAAGTTTCGCTTTTTCAAAATCGCAGGATACCGGTAATTTGCAAATACCTTTTACGCGTTTTGAAGATTCCGAAGATGTCACGATAACCATTACAAATTCTGGTGGCGTTACACACTTTACCGCAAGTGAAGATTTTTGGACAGAAAATAACGTGGGCGGATATTTGTCCGCCATTGGCAAAACTTGGTTGGTAAATTCGTATATAAGTGCCACAGATATAACCGTAACATGTACCGGCACATATACATTGCCAAATGACCCCGTGTCCGATTGGCAAGAGGCCGCATTTAGCCCGCGTCGTGGTTGGCCATCATCAATAACCTTTCACCAAGATAGGTTAGTTTTTGGTGGTGCAAAATCATGGCCCGGTGGAATATGGATGTCGCATGTTGGGGGGCATGGGAATTTCGACCTGGGGACTGGATTGGATGACGAAGCGATATTTTTTACGCTTTTGTCCGACCGCAGACAACATGTTTGCACACTGGTCAGTAGCGATAACCTGCAAATACTTACATCCGAAGGCGAATGGGCGGTTTCCAATAAACCACTTACCCCGGAATTAGTTAATATAAAAATGCACACATCGATTGGCAGTCCGGCCGACAAATACCTTGCGCCACAACAGGTCGAAGGTGAAACTATATTCGTTTCCAAAAACAATGATATCAGACAACTTTGCCTTGATAATTTGGGTGAAAATTATAATGCCAATAATTTAAGTGCCTTTGCGAAACATTTGATAACAAATCCGATCGACATTTCTTATAACAAAAATACCAAGAAACTTTTTGTTGTTATGTCTGATGGAAATATGGCGGTGCTGAATTACGATGTGTCGCATGGAATATCCGCATGGGGGCGTTACACCACAGATGGAAAATTTACATCAACCACGACATGTGATGATAAAACATTTGTCGTTGTAAAACGTGGGAACGATTTCTTTCTTGAACGATTCGATGATTCAGAATTTGTTGATGCGACCAGTCATACCTATACCGCAACGGCATACGGATTACCGCTTTTAACATCGGGTCACAATGCCAAATACATAAGAATCACGAAAATAGTTGTTCGTGTTTACAACACCAAGACATTGCTTATCAACGATGAACGTGTGGTTTTGCCAAATGAAATTTACGATGCTGATTCGCCGGGATTTACGGGTGATGCGTCCATAAATGTTTTGGGAACGAGTGCGGATTTAGTTGATGCACCTTGGAAAATTTCTACGACGGATAGTTTACCGTTAAAAATATTGTCAGTGACAATATACGGAAGATATCAAATCTAAATAAACAAGAGGTATAAAAATGGGACAAATTATTTCAGATGTGACAGACATTTTAAACTATAAAGAAAACAAAAATGCGGCGGAAAAAAATAAAAAGAAAATCTTGGCCGATATTGCATCGGACGAGGCCGAAAAAGAAAATATCGTGAAAAAAGTGCTTGCATCGCAACGTGCAAAATACGGCGCGTCCGGAATGTCTGGCAACGGGATTACAGAAAAAAATGTGATGACCAGGTTGCAACAAGAAACCGAAACGCCATACGAAAATAAAAAGAAAACTAACTTGAACAAATTACATAACATCAGCGTAAAAAAGAAAAATATGCTGACATCGATTTTGGAACACCTTGATAAATTGGTTTGAAAACCATGAATCAATACAACGAATTTTTAGATTCTTGGAATCATGTGTTAGGGTATGAAACACCGGCGCATCATCGCGAAATGATGGATTTTCTAACCGACATAATTGACGGAGATGTGCATCGTGGGTTGCTTATGGCTTTTCGCCATTCTGGAAAATCAACAATAGTCGGAATTTTCGCCGCGTGTGTTTTATATCGGCGACCGGAAACGCGCATTTTAATTTTGTCTGCGGAAACCCGACTTGCAACAAGGATGGTTATGCACATTCGCAATGTTCTGGAAAATCATCCTTGGTGCGCCGAAATGATTCCGAAAAATAAACGCGAATGGGCGGAAAATAAAATAACCATCAACCGACCAATCGGAATTCGCGAACCATCGGTGGTTTGCCAAGGTGTGCATGGAAACATAACTGGTATGCGTGCTGATTTAATAATATGCGATGATGTGGAGGTTCCAAATACTTGCAACACAATAAAAAAACGCGACGGCCTGCGCGAAAGATTGCGTGAACTGGATTTTATACTATCGCCAAACGGCGCAATGATTTATATCGGAACGCCACACACATTGGACACAATATACCGGACAACCTAACTTGCATCATGCGACGGCATAGAACTAAGCAGTCCGTGCAAACGGCGCAACAGTTCCCGGCCTTCGTCACCAAACATCGGCAGATATGTTTCATATTCCGGCATGTCAACCTGCAAATTCGCGCGCACGCGTTCCGTCACAGGGTGCGACAAAATATCATTTGCACTGTTCCACAAGCGATATGCGGTCGAAACACGAACGATGTCGTCAAGTTTTCGTAACATTTCGGGGTTGTTTGATAATGCATTTTGTGTCATCAAAACCCAATCAGAACCAAATTTTTTAATAATCGGCGTGTCCATAAACCGGTTCATTCCTTCGGAACTTGGGTCAAACGAATCAACCGCGGCAGTAATTTGTTGCAGTTCATCAGGTGAAACATCGGAATTTGCCCCGGATTCAGCCATCATACCACCATATGGCAACAAATCATGTGCAATAGAATCCATTGGCGTTGTGCCATCGCGTAAATTTCTAATATGTTGAATCAACATTTGCCCGGTCGGCAAATCTTGCAATTCGCGTAAGATTTCATCGGTGGCTTCATCAACAAAAACGCGATTTACCGCGGTCCAACCGCCAGCGATAACGTGTGCCTGGCGATAAAGATTCAAAAGTTTTTGTGCGGTAACACTTGCCTTTGCTTTCATCCCGATTATTCCCCCCGTGGCGGTTTATTCGGTAATAACCATTATAACCTTGTGCATTGTTGGTGCAGAGATTTTTTCTTCTGGTGAAACCATTTGCCCATAAATTTTGCCCTTGGAATCCTTGCGCACGACGGCTATATTGGCGGAAGTTTTTTCTTCGGTTTTTAATGAATCGAAATCTTTATCTATGAACACGGCCAAATCACCCGGAACAACATTTGCCTTGGTATCGGCAAAAACATAAGATTTTTCAGGTATAAAGCCGCCCAAACGTTTTGAATTCGGAATAACCGCATATACACCGCGCCGACCTTCAAGATTCGCGGGTGCTGCAATCATTTTCGAATCGGACCGAACAAAACTTATAACCTTGCCATCGGGTTTCCCAAAAACAGGCACCAGTTTGCGCCGCGCATTATCATAAAGTTTTGCGCCATACAAATGACCATGCATTTCATCCACCAAATCACCGGACGAATCACCGGGAACCAACACAGCCCGAACGCGTTCCTTGGCCTTGTTCATCTGCTTCGTAAGTTCGCCGGATTTGTAAAGATCCGCGATTTTATCAAACAAACTTTCAACCGAATGCGCAAACGATTTGGCAAGTGGTTCGATTTCGTTTTTATAAACTTCGCGTTGGCCAACCTCTATCTTATGATAAACCGAAAGCGTCATGCCCGCATCTTTGGCCGCCTGGGCAATGGTTTTACCGGATTGCTGACGTATCTTGCGAAGCCCGGTGCCAAAGACCTTAAGTCCGCCATCTTCATTATCGTTCATACGACGGTTAATCTCACTTTGCCATTTGGATGCGACCTCGTCAGTGTCTTTGATGAAAATGTCGGACAATTTGCACCCCAAGATATTGCAGATATTCAACAACTGTTTCTGATTAAGACGGCGCACGCCTTTTTCAATCTTGGAAACAGCGGACAGCGATAAATTTGAACGCCGTGCCAGTTCGGTCATCTTCATTCCCGCGGCAAGCCGTATGTTACGAATATTATTTGGAAAGATGATTTCTTCTTGGGCCATTTAAAAACTCCTTGTGTAAATCTTGACAAAATAATAAGGGATTTTTTTAACCAAGGCAAGGAAAAAGTGACATAGTGGTTAGTGTTAGTGATTAGTGGTTAGTAGTATCTGGAATAAGCCCGTATTTACAAAATTATTCCAGAATATACTAACCACTACTCAAATTCATCTGGAATTTCATCGATATCAATCGATGTTGGTGCGTCTGTTGGTTCGGCCATCGCGGGAACAGCGTTTGTAAATTCGACCGTACGTCCGGCCATTTCGTTCAGGTTATCAAACAAACTATATTCCGCCAAGAACGCCACAGTAACCGTATCTGTTCGACCATGACGATTCTTGCCGATGATAATGTCCGCCTTGCCCTTGGCCTTTTCAAGTCGATTTTGCCACGAATCAACGGATTTTTCACTCGCCGTATTTGAAAGCCGGCGCGACGGGTCGCGATTTTGCAGATAGTATTCTTCACGATATGTGAACATAACAATATCGGCATCCTGTTCAATAGACCCAGATTCACGCAAATCGGCAAGTTGCGGGCGTTTATCATCGCGACTTTCCACACTGCGCGACAATTGCGACAGGGCAATAACCGGAACATTAAATTCCTTGGCCATCATTTTAAGGCCGCGTGTAATTTCAGAAAGTTCCTGGACACGATTGTCGTTGCGTTTCCCGCCCGGCAAAGTCAATAATTGCAAGTAATCGATAACAATAAGTGCAATGCCATTATATTTCCGCGCAAGACGACGCACGCGCGTGCGAATCATCGGCAAAGACATACCCGGTGTGTCGTCGATGAACAACGGAATACGCCCGATTGCATCGGAAAACTGCGCCATTTTAAGGAAATCTTCATCCGTCAGTGAACCTTCGCGCATTGCGGACGACGGGATTCGCGCCTGGGACGCCAAAACGCGTGCCGCCAATTCAGACGCGCCCATTTCCAAACTGAAAAACGCGACCGCACCCTTATATTGTTCATTCGCGCGCCCAGAATAAATTGCATTTGCGGCGTTGAACGCGATATTCATGGCCAGTGTGGTTTTACCCATACCCGGACGACCCGCGATAATAAGTAAATTCGATTTATGCAAACCACTTATTGCGCGGTCTAAATCGGTAAGGCCCGTGGTCAGACCCGAAAGTTTTCCATCGGCCTTGTACGCGATTTCTGCTTCACTCAACGCATCTTTTAACGCATTTGCAATTGGCACAACATCGCGCGACGCATCGCCGGTCATGGCAAGGTTGAACAGTTTTTGTTCTGCGGATTCAATCTGTGACGACACCGGGTTATCAAGGTCTTCGACAAACGCGGCATCGGTGACCGATTGCCCAAAATCAATAAGTTCGCGCCGCACCGCATTTTCATGAACGATTCGACCGTATTGTTCGACATTTACGACGGTTGCGCCGGCACCGGCCAATTGGGTCAAGTATTCAACGCCACCAACCGATTCCAATGTCCCTTGCTGGTCAAGGTAGTTTTTCGCCGTGATTATATCAAATGGGATTCCAGCGGCAAATTGGCGCAGGGCAAGTTTATATATTTCCTGGTGCGCGGGGTGCGAAAAATCTTCAGGCCGCAAAAATTCGGAAATTTTTTCAAGTGCCCGATTCTTCATTAAAACCGCGGCAAGAACGGCCTGTTCGGCCTCTAAATTCGTTGGCAAAGTTTTGGGAGTAAAGTCCATGTCAAACATAGTATACGAAAAAAATGTTTTTTCAACGCCTTTTTTATCAGGTTATTCGGAATTGAAAATTCCAATAATTGACAGTGATGGAAATCCGGCGTGGCCGGCGGTTTTCCCCATTGAAAAAATCGAAAAAATTCGCGAAACCGTGGGCGACCGACACTTTTCGGCGCAAATGATGTTGCAATATATCGCGCCCGATAAAATCCGCCTTGACCCCGGGGGGATAAAGTTTTATGACGCGGACTTTGACCCGCATGGGGGCCGAATTGATGAAACGCCGATAACCGGCGCAACAATATATTGGGACCCATCGGGCGGCCGGCGAAATTCGGACAACAGTGTTTGTGTCATTATCTATCGCGATGACAAAACGCACCGCGCGTTTATCCACGATATAATTTACCTTTGCGTGCCGGACGGGGTTGAATACCCACTTGCATATCAATGCGAAAAAGTCCTGTCGTTTGTGCGCATGCACCGGCAAAGATTGCTTTGCGTTGAAACCAACGGAATCGGTGCGGCGTTGCCGGAAATCATGCGCGAAACAATTGCGCGCGCGGGTTACGAAATACAAATCCGCCCCATAACCAACAGTCGCCGCAAAGAAGACCGAATCCTGGATGCAATCGAACCGTTGCTTACGACCGGGCGACTTTACGCGCATCGGCGCATAACGAAAACCCCGTTTATCTCAGAAATGTTGGCATGGACACCGATTGGTGGCGGCGAACATGACGACGGATTGGACGCGGTTGCGGGGGCAATTTTATGTTCGCCCATACCAACGCGCCCCATTGGAACAAACGTTCGCCCATTTATCGCGAACACAGAATTCAAACTTTAACCAAAAGGAAAAAAAATGAAATATGACTTACAACAAATGTATTCACATGCATTGGCTCTGCGCGAACCATGGATTAAACGTTGGGCCGACGCGCGCCGTTACACAATGCCGACAACCGACGAAGAAATTGCAACACTGTTCGATGGAACGGCGGCGGACGCGGCGGATAATTTGGCGGCGTGTATGTATTCATTACTAACCCCGCCGGAATCATTGTGGTTGAACCTTGTCCCTGAATCCGAAGAATCACCGGACCCGGTTGCGGCAACGATGGCATTGCGTTCGAATCTTAATGAATCTAACTTTTATACAACCATTCATCAATGCTATATAGATTTGGTCACAATGGGAACGGCATGCCTGTTTATGTCCGAATCGCCAATTGGCGCGGCAAGTGCGTTTAACTTTACGGCAATCCCGATGACAGACATTGCGATTTTGCCGAACGCAGTATTCCACACAGCAACCATGACCGCCCAAGAAGTTGCGCGCCGTTATCCCGAATGGACACCACCGCACGCAATCCTTGACGCGATGAAGCAAAATCCGGAATACCAATTGCGCCTGGTCCAGGCATTGGTTGACACGGAATTTACCGCATGGATAGATGTCGGTGGCAATCTTGAAAACAACATTGTGTCGCGTGGCACATTTGAAACGAACCCATACATCATATTCCGCTGGGCCGTGTCCAGTGGCGAACTGTACGGCCGCGGGCCGGTGCTGCGGGCGCTACCTGATATCAAAACCGCGAACAAGGTCGTCGAACTTGTCCTGAAAAACGCAACCATCGCGGTCAGTGGCATATGGCAGGCCGACGATGACGGCGTAATAAACCTTGGCAACATAAACCTTACCCCCGGTGCGATAATCCCAAAAGCGGTGGGCAGTACCGGCCTTACGCCACTTGCAACGGGTGCAAATTTTGATGTGTCGCAAATAATTCTAAAAGACCTGCGCGAACGCATCCGCCACACAATGCTTGCGGACAGAATCGGCACGCTTTCGGACAAAGAAATGACCGCAACGGAAATACTTGCGCGGAATGCGGACATGTTGCGTATATTGGGCGCGACATACGGACGATTGCTGCACGAATTTATCCGGCCGCTTTGCGACCGCGGATTGCAAATCCTTGCGCGGCGCGGGGTAATCGACAAAATATCACTGCACAGTGACGCGGAATTAAAATACATCGCCCCGATTGCACAAATGGTCGCGGAAAACGGAACATTGATATAAGGGGGAAAAGAAAATGGAAAAAATTGCACACGAATACGCCCGCACCTTTGCGGGCGCATCGGGGCGTGCGGTCATTGAACACCTGCGCCGGATAACAATCGAAAGGGTGCTGGGGCCACATGCAACGGACGGCGAATTGCGCGCACTGGAAGGTGCGCGCGCAATCGTGCATCAAATCGAAACTTTAATTGAACGGGGGCGCGACAATGCCAAAATCTAATGGATTCGCAAACATCATCGATACATTACGCAGTGGTTGGTTCCTTATCGCGTTTATTGCGGGCATGATATATTGGGTGGCGCGCCAAGACAATGCTCTGGTGGAACTTGACCGATTGACGACGCGCATAACGACACTTGAAAACCGCACGACAATCCTGGAAACCGGAATAGGGCAATTGCAACTAAAAATCGACGGCATCAAAGAAGACCTGACCCTTATCAAAACAGCAGTGATAAAATAGTGTTAGTGTAAGTGGGAAGTGGTTAGTATGCTCTGGAATTTGTTCGTAATTACGGATTTATTCCAGAGCGCAAAGTTCTCCTCCTGCGGAGGAGTACGGCGTGGAACGCCGGGAGGTGGTCTTTTCCCTCTGTCGCGTCAAAGACGCGACGAACAGAGGTTCGAAGTCGCGCCCATTTCATTTTTATCGTCATACCGCTGTAAAGCGGTATCTGGTGGTTTCAGCCGTGACGACGGGATACCGCGTTTCGGCGGCATGACGGCATTTTTATTAGCCCCTTGCACCAACAATCATTTTATGATACAATTCATGTGCCGGCGGGTGTTCCGTTGGTGGGGTGTAACGACCCTTTTGAGTTGCGTCCAAATTCTGGATGAAAAGTACTCCAACCAATCGGTTGGAGGGCTGTGAATAATATCGGACCATGTCCGATAAAATAAACACACAATTCCAACTCAAATTGTCGTTAACCTCCAACCACTTGAAGTAATTCGGTGGTTTTTTGATTCCCCTTTCTGGGGAAAGGGGTGTCGCCGAACGGCGACAGGGTATGGGTGAAAAAAGAGAGAAACCATGAAAAAATTTTTAACCGTTTTATGTTTATGCTTTGTATCAATTGATGTGTCGGCCGCCACGTATGCATGTATAATGCAAGAAAAAGAAACTCTTATGCATGGCAGGTTAAGCGCAGGTGGTACGGAATTTTTATATTGTGGACATGTTGAAGACAAAGGGTGTGATGAAGGTGATGTAGTAAAGGGAGACAGAGAAAATGTGGCTAATCTTTTATGGAAATGTCATAATCATCATTGGATAAAAGTAGGTGAATCAGAGATTAGAGATTGCTCGTTGACAGAGAATTTAACAAATGAAGCGGTTGATGCGGTAAGCGAGACATCTAAATATGTGTTATATGGTGAATCTGACATGAGAAAACTTCATGATGGAGAAGAAGTCAAGAGTTGGGCTATCAAAGGTGGAATTGCTGGTGTATGCAAGATTAATTTAGCAGAGGCAAGAAAAGAGTGTGAAAAATCTGGCGGGACGCTAGAAGGCAGATATTGTAACTGTTCAAAGGATGGATATGCGCAAGGTGCAAATTTGACGGCACCGTGTGAGTGTGCGGATGGTTTGAAAAGAGGGGCCGATAACAAATGTTGGCCGGCACAATATGTTGATGGAAAGTGCTTGGTATACTTAAACCATATATATGATTGCCCACTTCCCGACGTTGGTCACGAAGTAAATGGAATATTGTTTACCTATCTTGATAAGTATCGGTGTTCTTTTGTTTATAAAGATAGTAATTATTATCGTCTTTGTAATGATAATGGTAAAATTATTAAAAAAATTGGTGTGGCATGTCCTGGATTTGATGATGAGTTAGCGTGGAATGCTTATGGAGAAGGTCGTTATAATCAGGAGGAAGATAAAGATGGTTTTCCGTGTATTAAACCTAAACCAGAATCCAAATACAACTATAAATCTTGTTCGGCTGATTCTGATTGCACGGGAATTGATAACACGGTGCGACCGTATTTGCATTCGACGGCGTGGCACTGTGCGTGGCAAAGTGCGGGTGTGCGTGTTTGCGCCGCAACCGCGTGTGAATCGGGATGGACGCCGATAAATGGATATTGCCAGGAAGACAAAACCGCGCAAACACCACAATCCGAAAATAAAAATGCTAATTCGGTATCCAATATCAAAACCGAAACGAAAGCGGGCACAAAGAAACCCTGTACTGATTTGGATAATATGGATTCGAATTGCAAATGCATTGTTGTGGGAACGGTGGAACGTGGTGGAAAGTGCGTGTGTCGTGACGATAACCAAGAAATCAAAAATGGCAAATGTGAATGGACGGCAAAATATATTGCGGGGTTGGAAAGCGACCTTGATAGCAAATTTAACAATCTGACCGCAACGATTGGCGGGTTCGAAAAAAATGTATGGCGCGATGAAAATGGCGAATTTAACACCGCGCGCCTTGCGTCGGACAGTATTGCCGGTATTGTGCTGGGGACCGTTGGCGGAATTGTGACGGCGAACCTTGTCAAAAAAGCCCAGGTTAAACAGGGATTTGAAGATATCGGTTGCTATATCGGCGGTCAATCCGTCGCCGGTTTCGGTGATGAATTTAATGTTGGACGGTAAATAGTGGTAGTGTAAGTGATAAGTGTTAGTGCGGGCGCGGTTGCGCCCGTTTTTGCGCAAAAATTCCAGAGTACGAGGTTCTCCTCCTGTGGAGGAGTACCCGAAGGGGGAGGTGGTCTTTTATAAATATAAAATATCTGGAATATGAAAGACCACCCCGTCCGCTTTCGCTATCGCTGCAGCGAGACACCCCTCCACAGGAGGGGAACTTAGCTTTCTGGAATAACCACGTAATTACGAACAAATTCCAGAGCATACTAACCACTAACACTTACACTACCCACTAAAACGCATTTTTTGTCCAATCGATATGTCGGCCGTGGACAATTATAACATCGAACCGTGCATCGCCCGTCCATCGCCGTTGCAGTAAAAATGTTTCCGCCGCCAATCGCAGCCGCCTTTGTTGTGCGGGCGTAATTGCGCCCCAGGCGGTCATTACCTCTTTGCGTTTTTTTACTTCAACAAAAATAATAAGTTTCCCGCGTTTTGCGATTATATCAATTTCTGCGCGCCCAGTGTTTCGCCCGGTTGTATAACGCCGATGCAAAATCCTAAACCCGTGCAGAATTAAAAACACGCACGCAAAAAATTCTGAAAAAATTCCGGTCTTGTATGAATCCATATTTAAAAAGCATAAGGTTTCGCGGCAAAATTATCCTGGGCGTGTTGTGCGTTCAGCGCGCTGTCTTCGGCATGCTTGCCACAGTCAATCAATTCCAGTTCCCCCGAATACGCCGTCATCATCGGGTCAAAAGAATTATCCGAACTTGCCCACCGCGTCGCGCCCGCATTCGGCGCGCCATATTTATCAACAACATTTTGCCACCAATACATGGTTTTCTTGTCGCGTTGGTTTTCAAACTTTTCCGCGTCGCCCTCCATTTCATCGGTGTCGTTATGATAGACGATTTTCCACACGACATTATCGGTTGCGTTGCTTGTGAAAAACACATCAATCGTTTCACCCGTGACATCCCGCACCAGGTGCAATTCCGACGCATACAAAACCCCACGATTCCGCGCAAGTGAATTTATACATTTTTCCAACGCCGCCGGCGCATAGATTTTCTGTTGCCGGCATTCGTAATCAAGATTATATTTCCAATCCGGGTGTATCGAATACACAACACTATTTTTCGGCCGTTCGGTATAAAGCCCATCGACGGTGGCGATAAATTTAACCTCGTCAAAATCCATACCCAACATTATCCCCGCAATATCAAAGTCCGCAACCGGCAACGGCACCGCGCCCGCGTTCAATGATACGGTGTTCAAACCGCATTCAATATCACCACTGTCCGGTGTTTCGATATAGTAATCATCGAAATTTATATTTTCATCGGCCAATACATCATCAAATTCATCCGCGCGCGCGCAGATTGAAAGCAAACAGACAAAAATTCCAACAATAATTTTTTTCAACTTTATTTCTCTTCGACCAAGACCCGTTGCACATTGAACACAAACACCAACGCCGGATCAATACCATCTTTTAATGCACCGTGAACATCGCCTTCTCGGACATTGCCGATACTGTTTACCCAATCATCATCGCCCAAATCAAGATACATTGTCCCGCGCGTTATCTTTGGGCTTTCCGACATGTCATTTGGTTTATACCATGTTTTCAGTTCATAATCAACCCGCCAATAATTACTTGCCGCCGGGCGGTAGATTTCATTAAACACGATTACAGTCCGCCGGGCGCCGGCCGCGACCAAACCTTCTATTTCCGGCAATTCATTTTGCCGCCAATAATCAAACGCCGCCGCGCCCGACATCTGCGCCAGTACTGAACGCCGCGTATCCCGCCTTGCAACATCTTCTTTGTCCGGCACAGCGTAAAAATATTCCGTCACATATTTTTGAACAAGCCAATCGCGCAACTTGCGTTTTCCAACCTCGGCCCACGAATGCGGCATTCCAGGCAAATCGTTGGACTGAATACTGGTTCGCAAGAACCGCGGTTCCACGGCAAACTTTTCGGAAGTGTCATAGATGGACGCGGCAACATAAATCGCGCCAAAGACCATAATCATGGTCGCAAGTCCGAATAAAAATCCCAAAAGTTTCTTCATCACTGTTCCCTGTACGCGTTAAATTCCGCCACATAAAACCCAAGTGTCTGGGGATACCGCTGTGCATCGCGCGCAATTTTGACATACGCAATCACATCAAAATCGCCGTTCAAATTCGACCGCACCGATGTCCGCACGACCCAGGTTCCGCCATCTTTGGTTGTTTCGCCATTGGGCATAACACTAATTTTTTTCGTATCAACATACCAACGTTGCCCCATAGATTCATACGACCGATACATCGGCAAAACCTTTTCGACAAAGGAACGAAACATATTGTCGCCCGCCATACAATAAAGGTCGCAACCGGCATCCGATTCAAAAGTGTTGCTTATGCGGTCGGCGCAATCGGCACCCCGATTACACGTCGCCCAATTTTTTGCATTCAATGTCGGGTTATCGGAAATAGTGAACCATTTTTTCGTAAAAATCCCGGCCAATGCACGCTGGGCTGAATCATAATACGGCACAACGATATTCGGCCGAACCTGGCCCACCAATTGCCAATTTCCGCGCATACCATCAACATAAATCACATACGGACTGGCGGTGCGGCTGTTCTGCAACCAAGGTATCGCGACACAGCATGCGATGGTTAAAAAGAACGCAACCATCACCCACACGCCAAACGTGCGGGAAATCGCAACCCGTTTCCCTGCGGGAAATGCGGGCGTATCAAAATCTTCTGGGTAATCCAAAGTTCCCCCCTACGCGGCGCGATGTCCCCTATGCGCGATAAACCATAATGCATGCGCACGGACTAAGTTTTAATTCGTTTGTGTCATAACCAATTCCAACCGGTTCGCGGTCATAAATCTGGCCACAGCCAGCAAGCGTCAGTCCCAAAAACATGGCAAGTATAAACTTTTTCATCACTTTCCCCCTTTGTTTTTTTTGATTATAAAAAAATCTTCCGCCCCCGGTCAAGTGTAAATAAAAGGTAAGTTAAAACTGGGTTTCAAACGAAAGCAAGAATCGGCGCTCACGGTCATGCGGGCCGGTTTTTAGTGGCCAACCCCAACTGAAATTCATCGGCCCCATCGGCGTGTTCCAATATATACCAAACCCCGCGGATGTGCGCCACCCACTTTCGATATAATTCGGTTGCCCAAGGTAAGTATCCTCACGCGCCGGCGGTTTACCGAGTATTCCATAGTCCATAAACACAAAACCCTTTATTTGATATTCGTCCGGAATAAATATCGGGAAATTTAGTTGCGTTGAACCGTTCGCCTTCCACATACCGCCCAATGAATATGACGGGTATGCCCAATTACGACTGCCCACGCCGGCGACATCAAACCCGCGCAGTGATTCGCCACCCAAAAAGTACCGATACACACGCGGCACATAATCGCCACCAATCGTTTGAATATAACCAAATTCCAGTGAAGAACGCAATTGCCACCGGTCGTCCCAAAAATTCACCATTCCAATCACATCGGCATTATACCGGAAAAATTCTTCCGTTCCGCCAAAGCCGGTATATGCCACGCCGATATTTCCAACGATGCCGGTGTGTGTGTTCTGTTCAAAATTCGTATTCAAATTATGATACTTGAAATACGTCCCCAGTGTATATAGCGTTGCATCGCGCCAGCCACCTTCTTGCAAATCATAGTTTTGATCGAACGCGGCCGAAAGGCGTAAAACCTGGGTCCAATGGTCGGTCAGTTGCCACCCAAGCCGCCCCGCCACCGTAAGTGAATCGCGGTCGTATCCAAAACCACCAAGTTTTTTATAGTTATACATTGTGTACGACACATCAAATCCGGCCGACAGCGCACGCCCAAACAGGAACGGTTCAGTGAAACTGAACAACGCCTGCTTTTGATATTGGGCAAGTGACCCACGCAACTGCACCGTTTGGCCGCGGCCCATAAAGTTATTTTCCGTAATGCCCGCATCAACCATAAATCCGTTTATATTCGACCAACCAAACCCGCCGGAAAGTTCGCCCGTCGGTTGTTCTTCAACCTTGATATCCAAATTCATCATATTCGCGTCGGGAATCCTGCTCGGCACCATTTGAACATCTTTGAAATAGCGCGTGCGCATCAAACGTTGCCGACCTTGCTCTATCGTCTGCAGTGAAAACGGGTCGCCCGCGCGCATCGGAATCAACTGATTTATCACGGAATCAAACGTCCGCACATTGCCAAGAATATTGATAGAATTCAAATAAATTCGATTTGTTTTTTGTATTTTGAACTTCAAATCAATCGTGCGCGTGTCATCGTTTTTCTGTGGAATCGGGTCAACACTTATAAACGCGTATCCATAGTCCGCAACCGCACCACGAAGCGCGGAAATTGTTGCCTCTACCGCATCAACATTATATGTGTCGCCGGTGGAAATTTTCATAACATCGAATAACTCTTTGTCCGCAACATCTGAAAAAGGATTATCCAATTCAACCTTGCCAATCTTGTACTTTTCGCCTTCGTCCACATTAAATACAACCGAATAAAATTGCCGATCGGGCGTAAATGTTCCCTTGGCGCTTTTAACCTGAAAATCAACATAACCGTTACGCAAATAAAATTGACGCAGCATTTGTTGGTCGTATTGAATTCGGTCTTCATCATAGACATCAAATTGCGACATAAAACGCCACCACGCGTGCTCGCGCGAAAGAATTTCCCCGCGCAGTGTCCGGTCACTAAACCGTTCGTTGCCTTCGAATTCAATTGTATCAATATATGTCGGATGACCTTCGGTAATTTCATAGACAACATTCACGCGATTATCATCAAGCAAGATTTTTTGTGGTTCGATTTTCGTGCCAAAAAAACCCTTGCGCTGGTAAACCGTAAGCATACGGCCGACATCCGCGCCGATAACGGATTCATCAAACGCGGAACGTTCCGCAAGTTTGATTTCCTTTTTCAAATCATCGGTTGAAACCTCATCATTACCCTCAACCGTCACCATGTTTACAATCGGTGCCTCGGTCACGCGAATTTCCAACACATCGCCAACTGTTTTAACCGAAACCTTGGAAAAATATCCGCTTTCTTGCAATTTTTTTGCGATTTGATTTGCGCGTTCCGTGCCGACATTTTCCCCGCGCTTTACCTCCGCCAGAATCCGGACAGATTCCGCATCCATACGCTTGTTGCCAATAACATCAATGCGCGAAATACCCGCGTGCGCCACGCCAGCCATAAACAACATCAAACACAAAACAATCTTTTTCATCATAGCCCAAACACCCGTGCGATATCATTCCACATAGTCAGCATGAACACAAACCCAAGGAAAATCCAACCGCACACGATTACGATTTCCATTCCCTTGCCACCCAACTTTTTGCGTGTCACCAATTCAATAAGCAATATCAGCAAATATCCGCCGTCCAACACCGGCAACGGAAGTAAGTTTATCACGCCCAAATTCACGGACAGCAACGCGATAATAGATAACAACGCAAAGAATCCCGCCGCCAATGCCTGGCCAGATACCTGGGCAATTGTGATGAATGAACCCAATTGTTTCGAAGACCGATCGCCGGTTATGATTTGTTTTAACACAACAACCAATGTCCGCGATTGATAATATGTTTCGCGCGCACCGGCATACAATGCGCCAAAGAAACCCTTTTTGCGCAACTCTGTCCGACTTCCGTCCGCAACAAGTCCCCACCGCGACGCGGGGCTAAGTTTTACATTAACGATTTCGCCATCGCGCGCAATCACAACATCTGCATCATGCGTGCCGGCAAGTTCCTTGGCAATAACCAATTCGCCCCAGTTTGTAATATCCGCATCATCAATCTTAACTATAACATCGCCCGGTTTAACGCCGGCATTAAATGCGACACTTTCCTGAATAACCTGGCCCACGACGGGCAATTGCACATCGCGCGGTTTGAACATAAATATCGCAGAATAAATTGCCCACGCCAAGACAAAGTTCATAAACACGCCCGCGCCGATTATAATAAATTGCTTCCACGCCGGCGCGGAAAGGTAATGCCCAACCTTTTTTTCTTTTGGCAATTCGTTATATTTTTTTCGGTTGAACATATCTTCTTGACCATAAATGGAGACATATCCCCCAAGGGGCAGGCACGCAATCTTCCACACAGTTCCCTTTTTATCATGCCACTTTATAATCGCGGGGCCAAACCCAATAGAAAACGCATCAACGCGCACGCCGGCCCACCGCGCCGCCAAAAAATGCCCCAGTTCGTGAATAAACACCACAACCCCAAGGACAATTAATAACGCAACAATCGTTGTTATCGTATGCATTTTCTTTTCCCCCTATGCCAATATCAGCCAAATAAGCGGCAACACATAGACCCAACCGTCCATGCGGTCAATGATTCCGCCATGCGCACCAAGCACATGACTAAAATCTTTTATCTTTAATCTGCGTTTTACAAAACTTGCGGTCAAATCGCCATATTGCGACAGTAACGAAACACTGATACCAATCCACAGCAACTGTGGCGCGAACACACCCATTGTCAAATTTCCATACAGAACCGCAACCGCCGTTCCGCCAATCACACCGAAAATTTGCCCGGCCCAGGTTTTATGTTCCGAAATTCGTTCCCAAAGTTTATCGCCACCAATTATCCGCCCAAACAGCCACGCACAAACATCCGCCGCGCATATCACGCACAACACGAACAGCAACAACATCGGCCGATGGCCCAGTGTCAAAAGCGATACAAAATCAACACCAAGTAATGCAAGGAACAATCCGAACAGAACCAAATTTTTCAAACTAAACATAACCGCGCGTGGCGCATGCCAAAGGCAATATGCAATTTCGCCAATCATGGCAAGCCCAACAACGATGCAAAGCCAATAAACACCGTGAATTCCCAAAAACTCCAACCACGCGGCGATACCGATGACGAACGCCAAACCGGCCGCGACCAAAATCCTGTTCATTGTATCAGACATTTTTTACCCCCGATTTTTTGCCGGAATAATCCACCTTTTTCCCACCACCAAAGCGCCGATTGCGTTTTGCATATTCGTCCAAAACAAATTGCCAAAGTTTTTCGGACTTTACCAAATCCGGCCAATGCTCTGGCACAAACAGCAATTCCGCATACGCCAATTTCCAAAGCAAGAAATTTGAAATCCTAAACTCATTACTTGTTCGCACCATTAAATCAATAGGTAACAAATCCCCCGTATCAAGGAAGGTTTCAAATGTTTCACGTGTGACCGGCGCGCCCGCATCAATCGCGGCATTTACGGCGTTCACAATTTCATCTTGGCCGCCATAATTTAACGCAAACACAACCGTGCCACCGGTGTTTTCTGCGGATTTTTCTTCCAATTCATCGCACAGTTTTGCCAACCTTTTCGGCAATCTTTCGCGCGTTCCAATTACCCGATAGCGCAGATTTTTTTCAATCGCATGTTTCAAATTCTTTTCCAATTCGGAATAGAATAAATCCATAAGGAAATCGACTTCTTCGTCCGACCGATTCCAATTTTCGGTTGAAAATATAAAGAAAGTTACCGTCGTAACACCGCGCGCGATAAACCAATCAACCAAGTTTTCAAAATTTGAAATTCCGGCGCGATGTCCCATCAGGGGCGGCAGTCCGCGCGCCTCGGCCCAGCGGCGATTCCCGTCGCAAATAAACGCAACATGCTTTGGAATCTTCACCGGTTGCGTGGCATTTTCCTTCTTTTTAAGTATTTTGAACATTTTTTTCGCTTTTGGTTTAGTTAGACCGACATAATATCCGCTTCTTTCTGCTTTGCAATCGCATCAACCTCGGCCCCGCGCGCGTCAAACACCTTTTGCAGGTCTGATTCATATTTCCGCTGGTCATCTTCGGAAATTTCCTTGTCGGTGACGGCGCGTTTGATTTTGCCCATCGCGTCTTGGCGAATATTGCGCATAGAAATTTTTGCTTCTTCGGCATATTTGCCCGCAACTTTGGTAAGTTCCCGCCGGCGCTCTTCGGTAAGTGGCGGCATATTGATGCGGATAACCGCACCCGCACTCATCGGGTTCAAACCCAGGCCCGAATCACGAATCGCTTTTTCCACCGGCCCGACATTTGTCATATCCCAAACAGTAACCGAAAGTGTCTGGTTATCCGGCGTTGATACGGTCGCCAATTGATTCAGCGGCATATCGGAACCATACGTTTGCACCCGCACGCCGTCAAGCAAATGAACCGACGCCCGTCCGGTGCGCAACCCCGCATATTCCCCGCGCAAAACTTCGATAGTTTGTGCCGTTTTTTGTTCAATTTCTGATTTCAAAGATTGATAGTCCATATATAAATCTCCTTTATGTCAGGGACAGGTTAGCAAATACATTTGACATTTGGCAAGAAGAAATATAAAATAGGCATACTATATGGGGTTGTAGCTCAGTTGGTAGAGCACTTGCATGGCATGCAAGGGGTCGTCGGTTCGAGTCCGATCAGCTCCACCACGAAATTTTGTTAGCCCGCACAAAAAGAGTGCGGGCTTAAAAAATTTCAGTGCCGCGGCTGAGTGCGCAAAGCGCACGAAGACGGGCGTAATCCCAGAAAAATATTTGCAATCCGCGTTTTCCCGTCCTATAATCCACTCATGTTGTATGCACTAAGACATTTTCCCACTGTAAAATCCCCCAATATAATTCAGGGAACGGACAATACAATTAAACTAAGCGATGTTGGCGAAGTCCAGGCGGCAAATCTTGCAACAAAGTTAAAACGTTTTAACTTGGAATATATAGTTTCGTCAAATATCACACGGGCGAAGCAATCCGCCGAAATCATTAGTTCTATGCTAAGAATCCCGATTAAATATGACAGTCGCCTAAATGAATATGATTACGGTATTTTGACGGGACACAGTGCAAAGGAAATATCCCCCGCCACGTTACAAAATTTTCTTGTGAATCCGGTTGACGGTTTTGAAGCCGAACCTTTTGAAAATGCCTTTGTGCGGGTCGGCGATTTTCTTGAATCGGTTGATTATGGCAAAAATATTTTGGCCATTACGCACAGCACAATTTTGTATTTTATGATGTGCTATTTAGAAGACAAGACCAAATTTGATGTATATTCATGTTGGGAAAAAAGACAAAATTATCCAATCAAAAATGGCGATGTTTTGCGCATCCGCAATCTGGAATCAGATATGCGAATACTTAGGAATACATATTTCTGTAAAATGCGCCCGCAACGCGGTTTATAAAAACAGGTATAAAACATACCCCGCATACGCAATCAAAAACAAGACACCGCCCACGCGCGACAACCGTGACCGTCGCGCCACAAAAATCATTAGCATTGTGACCGCCAACAACGCCACCAACCCGTCCATCACAAATGCGCGTTCAAAGGGCAGGGGGCTTATTGCCGCCGTCGCACCCAGGACGAACAAAATATTGAAAATATTCGACCCAACGATGTTTCCAACCGCCATATCATATTCGTGCTTTAATGCCGCCGTAACACACACGACCAATTCCGGCAAACTGGTCCCCAACGCCACAAGTGTAAGTCCGATTACGCGTTCGGAAACGCCGATACGCACTGCGATATCTGTTGCGGAATCAACGGTTAGGTTGCTGCCGATAACAAGTGCGGCGATGCCGGCGACAATCATAACTATTGTTTCAACCATCGGAATTTTTCTGTATTCTTCTGCGGGTTCGTTTGATTTTTTTGCGATAAAGATTGTGTAAATTATAAATCCAATAAACAGTGTCAAAAACATAGCCCCCGCCCCGCGCGAAATTTCCCCAAACCACAGGCCAATTAAACAGAGCATTAAAGTTATAATCCCAACAAACGGCAATTCAAAGAACTTTGTATTCTGGCGAATTGGCAACGCGGCGATAACGGCGGTAAGGCCAAGTATAAGAAAGATATTTGTAATATTACTGCCGATTATATTCCCGATTGACACGCCGTCCGAACCGGCGATTGCGGCGGTGATGCTTATTGCGGCCTCTGGCGCACTGGTGCCGATGGCGACAAGCGTTGTTCCAATTATAATCGGCGGAATGCCAAAGCGCCGCGCAACACCCGCCGCGCTGTCAACGAAAGTGTCTGCCCCGCGCACCAGCAACACAAAACCGACGACTAATAAAACAAAAGATATCAACATGTAAAACATCTTATCATAAAAACACTTTGTTTATAACAATTTTTATGATAAAATATAGGGAACAAAAACGAAGGGGGAATTCTATCATGCCGATAAATCAAAATGTAGATAAAAAAGAAGCACAAAAAATGTATGATAAAGAGGTTGCGCGCTTTGCAAAGCGAATTGCCGCGGCATACAGCAGTGACAAGATTCGGCTTGTTACGTCACGCAATGCCCGTCGTGCGGTGCTTTTGCATGATATTGATGCGATAAATGACATTATCAAAGATATTCCCAATATGCCTGCCGGTTTTCAGTCGGATTTCTGTGATGCATTTATCGGCGAAGATATGGCGGGACTGGACCTGGCAACGCCCGCAATTTTAGGATATGCGTACCGCGCCATTTCTGCGCGTGCGGCCGGGGGTGAACCGGGGCAACAAGACCGCCTTGATAAACTTGCGGCGCGCATCGACGATTTGTCGGCGGATTTTGCAAATTCCGGTGGTATGGTTGTTCGTCAAAATGAATGGCCGCTGATAAATATGACAAATATCGCCAACGAAAATGAAGATTTTAGCATTATGCTTGATGCGCGTATGTCGGATGTTGACGGTGCAAAAAAAGCCGAAATGGCCGCGAATAAAGAGCATGCAGATATAGTCGCCCAAAATTATGATGAGGCATGGAATCTGGATAATCTGAATCCCGAAGATGTTGATAAACTGGCCGACCGCGCGGATGAAGTTTATGAAGTTTTGCATGATGCGACCATTCGTGAAGATGTAATGAAGAAACTCGCAAAGGTCAAAATGCTTGATGCCAAGGGGCGGGTAATACCACAATTTGCATCCGGAAAACGTGGCGACTATGACGAATATGAAAACTATGAACCTGGTTTTGAAATTTTGCACGATAGTCGTTATGAATCAATTGCTGAACTTGTGGAACATGATATTGCGAAAAGGTACATCGCAGATGTTAATGCCGAGATTGATAAAGATACAATTGAAGACGAATTTAATGAAACAATCTTAATAAAGTTATACGAAATTTACGCTGCGGACCAGATTGTTCGTGGCGCGGCCGAAACCCCAGAACAATTTGATGACCCGAAATTTCGTAAAGAGTTTGAAAAAATGCTTGAACCTGACGGTGATGGCGTTGAAATTTCTGATAACGGGTATAATGTTGCAATCGAAACGCAAACCGATGCAACCGTGGGTTGGTTCGCGCGTCTAAGAAGAAAAATCGGTGGCGATGGCAAGAAACTTGAAAAACTTTGGAAAAAGTTAAACCGTTCACTTGAACGCGTCGATGATATGGCGGATGTTCGTATGTCGCGTGCGGCGGTAGAGCGGCGCAAAAAACGTCGTAATTTTGCCGGACGTGTCTTAATCGGATTCACCAGTTCGTTTATCGCAAGTGCGTTTATAACCGTAAGTGCGACCGCGGCGGCGGCAAGGCTGGGCAAATCACTCGCGTGGGGGTCTGTTTACGTCGGTGGTGGTGCGGCGCTTGGAATTATGGGATTCCAGATTGCGCGTTGGATACGAAACCAGAAAAAGAATAATCTGCCGGTTAGTTGGGAAGAATTCAAAAAAAATAAACAACTTGTGCGGTCGCTTATGACCAGTGGCCTTGCGATTGTCGCCATGGTTCTTAGTGCCCTTGGCTTGGCGGGTGTTGGAATGGCCGTTGGTATCGGTGCCGCGGCACTTGGTGCATATAATAATGGTCGTGGCGTATTCGAAGCGGCGCGTGATGTTAAAATGTCGCGTCGTCAAAGAATCGCATGGACGATTGCAAATGTTGCATCAGTTATCTTCGGTGCGCTCGGCGGGAAAAGTTTCGCCCAGTGGGGCATTGGTAAATATAATGAATGGAATCCAGGTAATAAGTGGTTCAATAATAAAACTGCGGTTCCGGGTGAACCTAAAAAGGTCTCGGACGAAATCACCCATGAAAGGACAATTATGCATTATCCGGATAAAATGTTGCAAAGTGCAAAGGATGCTGTTGAGGGTTGGTATGCGCACGATTATCCAAATCATCCGGAAATTTTGCAACAGGATATCGATGCCGTAAATCAATATAATCTGGATCACGATACAAACCTTGATCCGTATCGTATATTGCGAGCAATGAAAATATCACAACCGTCGCGTTTGGCGTACACACCTGCATGGAGTGACACGTACAATGTCCCGCAAGAATTGATTTCTCAGGCGGCACATGCGGTTGGGGGCGGTGTCTATGATCCCGCCGGTATGGAGGCAGCCAAATTCCTGGATGCAAACTATCTCGGTGAATCCGGAAATGTTGGCGATGTCCCCATGGGGCATACAATAAACAAAACTTATTCTCCGATTACGGAATTGCCGACCCAAACCACCGAAACTGTGATTGATCAGCCGGCGCGTTATGAATCAACGGGTTATGACGTTAGGACAGAACCTGTTGGTGTAAATGCGGGTTACGGTGCATTTGGAAACTATCCAAGACGCGACCGCGCGTCCGCTAAAACGACGGTCGGGGACAAGGTTGCATTATTGCATGATCGTATTGGTTCGTTCCTTGATCGGGTTCGTCGTAATCGTCAAAATGAATCTGTGTCAGAAGATGTTCCACTGGTTGTTCACGATGATGAACTGAAAGATGAAGTGCCACCGATTGTCTTGGATAAACGGGATGAAGAATTGCGTATCCCAGAGGGAAAGACCACATCGCCGGCGCGCCAAAAGGAATATGTGGCACCAGTGGTCAATTTATCACAAACGCAACAGGTGCCCGATTTGCGCTTAAAAGATATGCCGGTTGCGTTGCCGGATCCCGAAAGCCGGAAATATGAACCATATTATGATTTCGCATTGACCGAAGCGCAGGCCGAACGTTGGAATAATTTGCATAAACAACTTGCGACCATTCGTGCAGAAATGAAAAGTCGGTCCACGCGCGCAGATAAATTCCTTAAACTCCGTAAACAGGCAAATCGCCTTACTGATGAAATAAATTCGTTTACGGCGGAACTTGGAAACCCAACCGTATTTCAGGTAGAACAGGCGTTGGCTGAAATTGAACGTCGCAAAAAGTTAAAGGATTTGATCGCGCAATACGAACGTCATACGCGTAACGAACCTTCTGGGGACAATGTACCAAAATGGCGTGTCCAAAAATGGGAAGAAGAACTGTCAAAATTAGTTGATAAAATCGAGGCCCTTGGTGGTGCGGATTCGTTGGATGATTCTAACCTTCGGTTTGCGGCACCAACCCTTGGGCGATTTGAACAAAAACAGGCAGAAGTCGCCCAGCGCGAGAAAGAAAGACAAGAACAAAAGCGTGATGTTTTTGTGATGCCGATGCGCGAACAACCAAAAGAAGTGGAAGAACGGCGTTCAACAGAACCTGAAGAGAAAAAGCAAGATACTAACGTTTCATCGAGACCGTTTGATTTTGAACATCAAAAACCAATGTTAAAGTCATTTATGTTGAAAAATTTGATTACTTATCCATTGATGGATGTGCGCGGGGTCCCGGTTAAACTTTTGGATTTGACGGGTAATGGTAACCCTGTTATGAAAAGTGACGAACATGCAATTGTTGTGGTTGATGTTGATGGATTGCGTATACCATTTTTCCGTGCCAATGGTGACGAAGAAAGAAATTTGTTAAATCCTGGGTTGCTAATCCCGGGAAATTGGTATCCGGTATTTAGTATAGCAAATGATGGTGAACTGTTTATCGGGCCAACATTGGATTATTTGAACAGAATACATAGCGATAAAGAAGAGGTTCGTCTGGCGGCCAAAATTCGATACCTTAATGAAATAGCCAAAAAATTGGATGCACAAATTGGTAATATAGCCGCTGATGAACAAATTGACGGAAAAAAGCTTATTAAAATTGTAGACCATCAACCAAAACAACCGTTGAATACGGATATGCCCAGATTGTTTTGGGGCGGAATAGGCTGTTTAAGTTCGGCATTGCGGGATGTTAAATGGTTTTTCAATAACGTACGTTCGATCGATTATACCAAAGAACAAGAAAAACAAGAATGGCGCGAGGAACGTGATGAAAATCGTCGTGAAAATCGTAACTTTCGTCATCAAAAGTGGCAAGGATTTGTTTCCGGTATTGGTAATGCTGCCGGGCGCGCCATTGATAGTGTTCGTGGACGTTTCTTTGGATGGGACGAAGATTCAAATGAATACGAATAAAAACATGGGGCACAGCCCCATGTTTTTTGTTCATGGTTACCCCACTAACCACTAACACTTATCACTAACACTTTTATGTTTCTTATCACAAAAATTTATGATATAATACAACCGTTATGAGAAGTAGGATTTTATCTTTTGTCGCTGTTTTATGCGGGCTTTCTGCGGGCACGGCGTTTGCAAATTGGCAATACAGCGGCGGATACCTTTATGATTCGGGTTACGGCGATAACGGTTCGCGCGCAACAATATCGATACGTGGTGGCGCGTCACTTGCGTTTTCCAAAATAAAGAACGAGGTTGGGTCGATAATATATTCATATTGCGTTGACCCCGAAACGGGCGCTGTGTTCCCGACCGATGACACGGGCAGTTGTAATTCATACAGTGGTGCGGAATACGCAGGAACCGGGTCGCTTGGGGCATTGGGCGCGGAAAATATGGCTGAAATTGGTTTCGCGGCGGGCGCAAGTATCGGTTGGGTTTTGCCAAACACGCCACAGTGGCGCCTGGAACTGGGGTGGGATCATTTTGCCAAGGTTGATTATAACCATTCACCATTATTTTCAGGCAACATGCCACTTTCCGAAGGGTATTCCGTGCATGTAGATAGTGGCAGTGTTCAATCCACAATAACGACCGACATCATAAGTTTTATGGCATTTTATGATTTCTTTGACGGAATCCAAAAACCGATTCGGACGATGATTCCGTATATCGGTTTGGGCTTTGGCTACGCCGATACGCAAACAGTTATGAATTTGGCCGACCCATGGGGCGATTTATCCGAAGTCGAAGATTTAACCAATTTTGGAACCATGAATGGAAACGGGGTTTTACAATTTAATCGTTCAACAACAAATACAACAAATGTCGCGGGTCTTGCGGCACTTGGAATTTCGTTTGGAATCGATGAAAATATATTTATCGATTTCGGGTTACGTGCGGCGTATTTACCGCGCGTAAAATATACACTTGTAAATTCTGATGATACGCGTCGTCTTGATTGGTTTAGTGCGAAAAACTTGATATACGCAAATGTTATGTTGGGACTGCGTGTTGAATTTTAGTTCTTTAATTTAACGCCATATTTTCCGCGGTTTATTGGGCGGTACGAAATCGCTTCGGCCAAATCATCCATCGTGATATCGTTGCCCCCGCGCAGGTCCGCAATCGTTCGCGCAATACGTTTAATACGATTATATCCGCGCGCCGACATTCCCATCTTTTCCGCCGCATTATTTAGGAATGTTGTAAGTTCGTCACTTAAAACGACATATTTTTCCAAATCCGCCCCGTCCAGCAATGCGTTCACATACCCTTGGCGCGTGATTTGGCGTGCACGGGCGGCAACCACACGTGCGCGTATAGTTTCGCTTGATTCCGATGGCAAATTACTTTTCATTTCCCATGGATTGACCGGGTCAACATCAACATGTAAATCAATACGGTCAAGCAATGGCCCCGAAATCTTATTCTGGTACGCTTCGGCACACCGGGGGGCGCGGGAACAGGACAGGGCGGCGTTGCCCAAATGCCCGCACGGACACGGATTCATCGCGGCAATAAGTTGGAATCGCGCGGGATATGTTGCATTGCGTTTTGCGCGCGAAATCATAATCTTGCCTGATTCCATCGGTTGCCGCAATATTTCCAATGTCGCGCGATTAAATTCCGGCAATTCGTCCAAAAACAAAACGCCATTATGCGCAAGTGATATTTCACCGGGCCGCGCATCCGAACCCCCGCCCGCAAGTGAAACCGGACTTGAAGTGTGATGCACACTGCGGAACGGGCGCCGCGACATCAGTGTTTTATTGTCCAATTTCCCCGCGATGGAGTAAATTATCGATGTTTCCAAAACTTCATCGGCGGTCATTTCCGGCATAATCGTGGGAAGCCGTGATGCCAGCATCGTTTTCCCCGATCCCGGTGGCCCAACCATCAACATTGCATGCCCGCCCGCCGCCGCGATTTCCAGGGCCCTTTTCGCCGCCGCCTGGCCATGTACTTCGGCCATATCGGCACCAAGATTCGCGGTTTCCATATGCGCCGCCGGCAAATCCGGCAACAAAAGTGGATTTTTCCCATTAAAATGATTGATAAGTTCCAAAACATGAAACGGCGCAAGCACATCGTTTTGCCCGGCCCAGCGCGCTTCGGCCCCTTGGTCGCCCGGACATATTATGCCGAATCCGTTTTTCTTGGCCCACACGCCCGCCGCCAAGACCCCGTTTGTCTTTGCAACCGCGCCGTTAAGGCCAACCTCGCCAATAATAATGTATTTCGATAATTTGTCTTCGGGCAAAATGTCGAATGCGCAAAGTATCCCACACAATATCGGCAAATCAAAATGCGCGCCACTTTTTTCGACATCCGCCGGCGAAAGGTTCACCGTCAACCGCTTTGGTGGTAATTGCAGGCCCAACGCCGAAAGTACATTTACAATGCGTTCCGCAGATTCTTTGACCGCGCGGTCGGCAAGCCCGATAATTTTGAAGTCAGGTTTCCCAAGACCCGCGGAAATTTGCACCTGGACATCAATTTTTATCGCATCCATCCCGTTAAAAATAATAGAAGCCAAAGAAATCATGGTTTTTGTATTATATACTTGCCATAATTGAATTCAAGTCCTAAAATGCAAAACGCAAAATTGACAAAGAAAGGAAAGAAAATGTTAAAAAAGCCCAAAAATCGCCTGCGCGAATGGTTTGATACTCTGTTTTATGGAATACTTATCGCCATCGGTTTCCGCAGTTTGTTCCTTGAACCGTTTAATATCCCGTCGGGGTCTATGATACCGACACTGCACATCGGTGACCATATTTTTATCACCAAATGGTCATACGGGTATTCGCGGTATTCTTTCCCGTTTGGTTCTTGGCACTTGTGGAACGGGCGGATTTTCAAAACTATGCCAAAGGTTGGCGATGTTATCGTTTTCCGTAATCCAAAAAATGAATCACTGGATTATGTAAAACGCCTGATTGGCCTGCCGGGTGATACGATTCAAATGCGCGAAGGCCGCCTGTATATCAACGGCGAAATGGTTGAACGGCGCGACCCGCGGCCCTATGTCGTTGCGGTTTTGCCACGTTCCCTGCGCAGCACCGGGTATTACTATGAAAATATGCAGGTTCGCGGGAACAAGATTTATGTCGATGGTGCGCCGGCTGACTTTAATTATACAATTGAATATCGCGCCGACCATGTTTGCCGCACTACGCCGGGCCTTTGTGGCGTTTTCCCCGCTACGGAATATACCGAGGTTTTACCAAACGGCGTCGAACACAGCATAATTGAATACACCGACGATGGGCCAATGGATAATACGATGGAATACCTTGTGCCGGAAAATCATTTGTTCTTTATGGGCGACAACCGCGACAACAGTAACGACAGCCGTGCGGATGTTGGATTTGTTCCGGTTGAAAATATGCTTGGGCGCGTCTGGTTTGTGTGGTATTCACATAATTACGCGTCACCAATGGTTGCATTTTGGAATTGGAATGCTAAAATGCGCTGGAACAGATTTGGCAAAGGCATAAAATAAAAATGAAATTGAATTATAAATTCAAAGATAAATCGTTGTTGGAACTTGCGCTGACACAGCGTGGCGTGAACAGTCGCCATAACAACGAACGCCTTGAATTCGTGGGTGACCGCGTATTGGGACTAAGTGTCGCGGCCATGCTTTACGCGATGTATCCGAACGAAAACGAAGGCGAACTTGCGCGGCGCTTTGCATCGCTGGTATCGACGGAAACATTGGCGGATGTCGCGCGGTCTTTTGATTTGCATAAAGAGGTTCGGCACAGTCACATGACCGCCGGGCGCACGCGTCACATGCTTGCCAACGCGATGGAGGCGGTAATCGGTGCAATATTCTTTGATGGTGGTTTTGATAATGCGCAACGCTTTGTGTGCGGCATTTGGCATGATTTGGCCGCCGCGGAACTAAGGCCGCCAAAGGACCCAAAAACAATGCTCCAAGAATTCGTGCAGAAAAATGCCGATGGCGCGTTGCCGGTCTATACGGATACCGAGAAAACCGGCGAAGACCACAGCCCGGTGTTCACCGTGACTGTCACTGCCATGGGCGAAAGTGCAAGTGGCGACGGCCCGTCTAAAAAAGCCGCAGGTTCCGCCGCCGCCGCGGAATTGTTAAAAATACTTGCGGCCAAGAAAAATGATGATTAAAATATTGCAAAAATAAAAGGATAAAATATGTTTTCAATTTTGTTGGTATTACTGATAATCGTTGCGGTATTTATGACCGGAATTATTTTGCTGCAGAAATCAGAGGGCAGTGGCATGTCCGGTTCGTCCGCGGCATCTATGTTTGGCGGCGCGCTGACCGGTGCGGCTGCTGGGAATTTTTTAACGAAACTGACCACATGGCTTGCGATAATCTTTTTCGTGTTGTGTGCGGCATTGGCGATTGTGTCGTCCAAAACCGCAAGTAATACGCAAAGCGAACTTCGCACGGAACTTGCGGCGGATGAATTGGCAAACGAACCAACCCCCACACCCGACGCGACCGGTGACACAACGCCCGCCGAACCGGTTCAAACAACCGATGCCCCGGCAGAAGCACAAAATTAATAGAATTACATAAAAAAACGCCCCGTTCGGGGCGTTTGTTTTATATTCTAACCGGACTATTACGCATAATTTCTGTTTGTCGTTGCCGTGCCGCATTCAGGTCTTCTTCAATTTGTTTGATATCGACGGCATTTTCTAAATCATTTTCTACGACTTCCTGCAAACCTTTTGCTTTCTTTATCGGCAATTCGCGTTCTTCGGCGCGCTTTTTAAACGCCGTCAAGAACAATTTAATTTTACCTTTAAGGAAATCAATCGTTGACATCAAATTAGAACTTTCCCGTAACAATTTTGCTTTATCGTCTTCTAATTGTGAGATTTTCATATTCGCTTCGTACAACTGACGATTCGCGTCCGAATAAGACTTGCGCAAACCGCCCAATTCTTTTTCCATCGCATTATATTGTGGGCGCATTTCGGCAAGTTTTATTTCCGCTTGGTCTGCATATTGTTGAACATAGTTTCCATTTGAAACATCAAGTATCTTGTCCATATCAAATTCACGTGCTAACTCATCCGCCACAGATTGCGCTTTTTCAACATCTTCCTTGGTTTGACCGCCTTGTCCTGTTTTTGCCATAAAGTCCACAATCACAACAATTTGCCGTGCAATACGTGGTATAGTACCGGCTTCAAACGACTTAATGGTATCCATGTTTGGCGATACACCGCCCTTAGGATTGATTTCTTGTTTCAACTTGGCCTTTGTTATCGCGGCCAAATCGTTTAATTTTTTCTTGGCATCATCTATGGAACCAATAAATTCCGATTCATCGTTATATTCCCCCATTATGTTATACCTTGAATCAACGTAACGGTCCAACCATTTATACACATCGTACGGCGTTGACAAGGGGTTTAAAGCTAATTCACGGGCCACAACAGCATTGTTATGATCGTACTCTCTATCAATTCTTCGCAACAATTCGTAACTATTTTGTAGATTTATAACCTTACGTTCTTTTGTTTTTATGGCATCCAGTACAACTTTGGTATATTCATCAAGTTTCTGTTGCGGAACTTTTTCATCTGTAAACGCGTTATCAAACGCCGTCAGAACTTGTACGGTATACAGGAAATTCTTGGCGTCCGATGTTCCCGCCGCTTGCGCCCTGGCTATTTCTGCGTACAATTCTTGCAATTCTGGTGTTTTAATTTGATGTTTATGTTCTTCATACCATTCAAAAAATTTCTGTGGTGTTTTAGAGGCCTTAGACCAAAAGAAATTATTTCCCCAACCGTACGGATCATTTTTAAATGCGGCAAAATATTTTTCCAAAAATTCATCGACACTCATATATTTTTCCATCAAAAACTCCTTTTGTCCTGTAGAATTATATCATAAAAAAGCCAATTTCAAAATAAAAACGCCGCGCAAGGCGACGTTTTCATTTTTATCCTGGCGCACCCAGAAGGATTCGAACCCTCAGTCTTCTGATCCGTAGTCAGACGCTTTATCCAGTTGAGCTATGGGTGCAACGCGTATTATTCTATACCAAAATATCCCGATTGCAAGAAAAAAGATTTCACAAAGTGGTTAGTGCTAGTGTAAGTGGTTAGTAGTGTCTGGAATAAATCTGTAATTGCGCAATAATTCCAGAAAGCAAAGTTCCCCTCTCGAGATGGGTGGCCGAAGGCCGGGGTGTGGTTCTCTAACCACTACCACTAACCACTACATACTTTCCAATCGTCGAATCCTTTCCGCAATCGGTGGGTGGGTTGCCATAATTTCGCCAAAAAACGCGCGCGTCCGTGTTGGGTTCGCGATGCATATTGCCGCCATCGTTTTGCGCCCATCAAGGTTTTTAACAACCGAATGTTCCGAAATTTTACGCAGTGCCGTCGCGAGTGCCCGCGGATTTCGGGTTATGTACGCACCCGTCGCATCCGCCGCATATTCACGCCGCCGCGAAATCGCCATATGCAAAATCGGCGAAATCACAACATTGAAAAGTGTGAACGCCAACCACACCATCATTATCACCGCCGCGCCATTGTTTTTATCATCGCCATCCGAACGCGCATACATCATATTCCGCGCCAGCATATCCGCAATAAAGACCGTCACGCCAATGCCGGTAATGATGAACATGCTAAGCCGTATGTCGCGATTGCCGATGTGTGCCATTTCGTGGGCGATTACACCCTCCAGTTCCGGTCGGTCCAATTTTTCGATAATTCCACGGGTGAGCGCCACCGTCGCATCACGCGGCCCGCGCCCCGTTGCGAACGCGTTAAGGCCACCGTCTTCGATAACATAAACCCGTGGTGTTGGCAACCCGGCGGCGATTGCGACATTTTCCACCGATTTATAAACATACCTGTATTCTGGGTCGGTGTCGCCTATCTGCTTTGCGCCCGCCATGGAAAGCATCATCGAATCCCCAAACGCCCATGATATCAGCATCCAAACGGCGCACACAGCAATCGTCGGCACCGCCACCATAGTGGTTGTATTGATTGCATCATTTAACGGTTGCACACACCAAACACAGATGAACACCAACGCAATAAAAATAACCGGAAACAGCACCACCAACACCGCGGTTTTTATGTTGTTTGCACGTATATGGTCATAAACAGTTTTGACTTTTTTCATACCCCAATCATACCGAAACCATCCCACAGAATTCAAGAAATTTTTGCTTACACCAAACCAGGGCAAAGCCCTGGCACAGTCTCGGCACCGCACCAGCGGTGACGGATAACCACTTACACTTGCACTGGCCACTAAATATGATAAAATACATACATAATGTGGGGCGGGGCAATTATTTCTTTTGCGATGGCGATGTTTACACACACGGCGGTTTTCGCCGGGTTCCTTGCGCCAATGGAATTTCCAAAGGTTGCGGCCGATTTGTCTTTTGTTGACCGTATGGCACTAAACGCCGCCGGATATGAACCATACGAAAGCGAATACGATGAAAACGGAAAATGTATTTCGGGGTGCGCGTATGCGTTACCAAATATCGAAGATGAAATTGCCGCAATGGAACGCCGTAATGCGATGGTCCGCCAAAATTTGGTGGACGATTACGGATACACCGAAACCGAAGACGGCGATTTAATCCCGCCGACCGAAGACATGCCTTGGGATGATGGCGATGGTGACTTTGATACGCCATTTCCAATCGAATACAAACAATGTGCGATTCAAAACCCAAAGTTCAAAAATACCAATGTGCCGTATGGGTCGCCACTTGGGTATATAACATGTATAACATCTGACTATGGCGTGCAAAGAAAATTATCTTGGTACAACAAAACAAAGATTCATTATGGTATTGATTTGGCCGCAAACACGGGAACACCGATATACGCGCCGGCAAATGGGGTTGTTGAAACAGTTTTTAATATGAACAGAACCTGTGGCAACGGAATAATTATAAAACACCCAAGTGGTTACGCAACACAATACTGTCACCTAAGCCGGGTGTCTGTGTCGCGTGGTGAATCGGTCGCATCGGGTTGCCTTATTGGATACACGGGCAACACCGGACTTTCAACAGGCCCGCACTTGCATTACGCGGTAAAGAAAGACGGCTATGCGATAAATCCAAGAAACTTTATCGAACCTGGACACAGGATGTGTCACTAGTCGTCGTTCAATTTGCGGAATTTGACGGCGAAACTGCCGTTATTTATCGGTGTGCATGAAACGACATATGGCGAAAGCAAACTTTCGCGCACCCATTCTTGGAATTTGATTTTCAGTACCCCACTTGCCCCCGTTATGATTTTTGCATCTTTTACCCCCGATAACGCAAGTTCCATGATTTCATCCCATGACTGTTCGATTGTTTTCATATGCAAATCAAGTGTCGCGTGTTCGGGAACATGCACGGGCGCGGGAATCCGCGTTGACAGGTGTAATTCGGTTCTAACGCGCCGGCGCGTCACGGAATCATCCGGCGAAAAATTCGCATCGATCATTTCGGCAATATCTTGGTCCGTAAGTTTGCGCATCGATTATTTATCTTTCAGTTTTTTCGCCCATTTGCCGTCCGGAAAGTTTAGTTTTAACATTTCGGCAAACCCGTCCGCTTGTTCGGATAAACCAATTGCGGTATATGCCTCGGTAAGTCTATACATCGCCTCTTCGGGCATGACGGTTTCGGGTGCATCGGTTATAACAGATTGAAACTTTGTAATCGCACTTGCCCAGTTTTCTTTACGCATATCGTTGCGCGCGGAATACATAACCTTGCCCGCGATATAGTTTTTTAGGATATTGATTTTGTTTTTTGAATTTTCGGCATATGGCGACCGCGGAAACCGGTCAACGATTTGCTGAAATTGTTGTAATGCATAGACCGACATTCCCGGTTCACGGCGGACATCACTAACCTGGCGATAATAGCACATCCCGCGCAGGTATAATACATATGGCACATCCCGATGCCCCGGGTGAAACCGCATAAACCGGTCGGCGGTAAGGATTGCGCCTGGAAAATCATCGTCCAAGTATTGTGAATATGCCGCCATAATCAACGCGTCCGCCGACCAACTGCTTGCCGGGTATTGTGTTTCAACCATTTGAAACTTTTCGGCCGCATCGTCATAGTTTTCTTTTTCAAATTCGCCGTACGCATCGTCATAGAGTTCCGTAATCGATTTGTTCGTTATAATTTTATCGGCATCACCGCTGCATCCGGCAACGGCAATCCCCAGTAAAAGCGGTAAAAATAATTTTTTCATTTCTTTTTATTCCTGTCTTGATTTTGTTTGTTCGCATTTAGTATAATCCAAACTATGAAACTTGGCAAACATATTTTCGGCGTTGGCGCCATGACGGGAATAAGTCGCATATTCGGATTCATTCGTGATATGCTGATTGCGCGCGTGCTGGGCGCGGGGCGGCTTTCGGATATTTTTTTGGCGGCATTCAAATTGCCGAATTTGTTTCGTGACCTGCTTGGCGAAGGGGCATTGTCGGCGATATTTATTCCAATGTATGCGGATTCACGACACGATGAATCTTTTGCAAAAAATGTTTTTTCGTGGCTTTTTGTCATATTGCTTGGAATAACACTGGTCTTTGAAATTTTTATGCCACTTGTTGTGTGGGGTTTGGCGCCCGGGTTTGCGGATGTGCCGGGTAAAATGGAAATGACCGTTGTTATATCGCGCATAATGTTTTTCTATGTTATTTTCATTTGCGCGGCGGCGTTTTTGTCGGCGGTGTTAAACGCGTTTTCGCGGTTTATGCTTGCGGCGTTTATGCCGGTGTTGTTAAATATAATGCTTATCGGCGCGTTGCTGTTTTCAATGCACATTGGCGCATCGGATACGGTCCTGTATATAATGGCGGGGACGGTCGTTTTGTCCGGAATAATTCAATGTTTGGTACTGCTGTGGCGAATACACAGAAAACATTTCGGTTTGCGCCTTGTGGTGCCGCGATGGACGCCGGCGATAAAGACGATGTTCAAACGTTTTGGTGTAAGTTTGATTGGCAACGGCTTTTATCAAATTACTATAATTCTTGGGACATTGGTGGCAAGTTTTGAAAGTGGTGCGGTGTCGTGGCTTTATTATTCCGACCGAATTGTTCAGTTGCCATTTGCAATGATTGGACTTGCGGTTGGAACGGTTTTAATGTCGTCGATATCAAATGCAATCGCCGAAAAAAATATGCGCAGTGTCCATATCCAACAAAATTCTTCGATGCGCCAATCAATGATGTTGATTATGCCGTGCGTGGCGGGATTGTTCGTGTTGGCGGAACCGATAATAAAATATCTTTTTGAATACGGCGCATGGACGGCGCATTCAACGCACGCGGTTGCAATCGCAATTATGATTCAGGTTTTTGTTCTGCCCGCAATGCTGATAAGTCAGATTTACAGTAAAACCCTTTATGCGTCCCAGGATGTAAAAACCCCGGTTAAAACAAGTATTGTATCGCTTGGTGTTGCATCGGTGATATATATCGGACTTTTTTGGTTCGTTGGATATTTGGCGATTCCGATTGGCGTGGTGGTAAGTGGTTATGTGAAAAATTACCTGCTGGGGCGCGCGTGTCGTCGGCGTGGACTTGCCAAAATTGATGGCCAAACGGTTCGTGCAATTGTTGTGTTTGGTGTAATTGCGGCGGCGCTTGGGGTTGGACTTTGGTTTGTTCCGGTGACAAGTATTTTTGCACTGGGGCTTGCGATTGCGGGTTATGGGATAATCTATATGCCAATTGCGTTTTTAATAAATCGTAAAATATAAAAATAAAAAGTTGAAACCACCTTTTTTATATGGTATAATACCGTCATAAAGAATGTAAGGAGTAATCAATGAAAAAATTGGTATCTTTGGCGGTGTTGACCGCGTTGGTCGCGGGTTGCGCCGATTTGTCACAGACAGGCAGTTCGGATTATGGTTCCGATGGTATCGGTGAAGAAACCCTTGCCACAGAGGCAAAAACCACACCGGCGCCGGTAAATGACGATTCGTATCTGCTTGCGGCGGCACCACGTTATTATGTTGGAAATGCGTACAAGGTCGAAGATACTCAATACATCCCGGCCGAAGATTGGACATATAACCAGGTTGGCATGGCGGGTATAATTCCAACTGAATTAAACGGCACGAAAACAAGCAACGGTGAAACATACAACATGAACCAAATGTTGGGAACAAGCAAAACTTTGCCACTGCCCACGATTGCCAAGGTCACAAATTTGGAAAACGGCGAATCGGTTGTTGTTCGTATAAACAATCGTGGTCCGTTTGTTAATACGCGTATCATAGATTTATCTGCGGCGGCGGCGGAAAAGATTGGCGTAACCAATCAATCCAAGGTCCAGGTTCAGATTATGCCTGAACAAACAATGTTGGTTAAAACCGCAACGGTTGGCAAAACCGCGATGGTGCCGGCCACGGAAACGGTTGCAAAGCAACAGGTTGTTGCGGAACCCGTTCAAACATCCGAACCTGCGCCCGCACCGGCACCGGTCGCATCCGGCGACTACAGTGTCCAAGTTGCGGCGTTCTATGCCGAAGATAGTGCGAACACATTATTGCAAAAAATGCGCACCTATGGTGATGCGATTGTCGTAAAGGAAGGCGATATGTACAAGGTTCGTATTGTAAATCTTGATGCGGCCGGCGCGCGTCGTGTGATTGACGCACTGCGTAACGGCGAAGGCATGGCGCCGGGTCTGTTAAAGAACGGTCGCTGGATAAACGCCGACAGCATATAAAAGAGTTCTCGTGTGTGTACCTCCGGATCCCCGTTGCAAAACGGGGATTTTTTAGTGCGTTTTTGCATTTGGGGTAATTGATTTATATATAACACCGGCTTCATCAAACATTTTAAGAGATAAATCTAAACTATCGCGCCAACCTGGTATTTGTTTCTGTTCTTCTGGTTCCATATAAATTACTTCCTTAATCCCGGCCTGAATAATCGCGCCTGCGCAACGCATGCATGGTGGCATAGTCACATATAAAATCGCCCGGCTAAGGTTGGTTCCGTTTCTGGCGGCATTTAATACGGCGTTCACTTCAGCATGAACAACGTATTCATATTTTATTGGGCGTGTCCATCTTTGCGGAATATCATCATTCACCCCGCGTGGAAAACCGTTGAATCCCATGGAACGAACCTCTTTATCAGGCCCTATGATAACACAACCAACCTTGGTGCTGTTATCCTTGGACCAGGTCGCGATAAGTTTAGCCATTTCCATAAATCGCAGATTCCATTTTTCATTAAATGTAAAATTTTGCTTTGTTTCGGTCATGATAAATCCTTTTGTGCTTTCTTAACCACAATTTACAATAACCGCGGGATTTTGCAAGTTTTTTGTTCACTTTTGAAATATGTGTGCTATTGTTTATGGTATGAGTAAGACATATTCTGGATTTATCGCGATTGCGGGGCCGACAAACGCCGGCAAAAGCACCCTGTTGAATCAAATCATGGGGCGCAAGGTTTCAATTGTTTCGCACAAGGTTCAAACAACGCGAACGAACCTGCGTGCCGTGAAAATGGTTGGGACACGACAATTGATTTTTGTTGATACCCCTGGGATTTTCCGACCCGCCCGTCGCCTTGACCGCGCAATGGTTTCGGCGGCGATGACCGCGCTTTCCGATGCGGATGCGGTTTTGTTGATCATCGATGCGACCAAGGGAATTACCGATACGGTGCGCGAAATCATCGGAAAAATCCGCGAACATAAAAATCTGTTTGTTGCGCTAAATAAAACCGATGCGGTAAAGAAAAGTGAACTTTTGCCGATTGCCGCGGAATTAAACGAAATGGCGAATTTTCGTGAAATCTTTATGATTTCGGCAATGAAAAATGACGGTGTTGCGGAAATGTTGACGTCGTTGGCGGCGGTTATGCCGGCATCGCCATATTTGTTTGATGCGGCGGACGCAACCGATGTGCCGGATAATTTATACCTTGCGGAATTGACGCGGGAAAAGGTTTATCGTTATATTCACCAAGAATTGCCGTATCACATAAATGTCGTAACGGAACGTGTTGATGTCGATGCCGACGGGGTACTTGATATTTATCAGAAAATCGTTGTGCAAAGTGATGCACATAAAAAGATTGTGATTGGACGCGCAGGGGCGCAACTTAAAAAAATTGGAACGGCGGCGCGGCATGATATCCAAGATCAATGGGGCGTGAACGCGCGTTTGCATTTGTTCGTGCGCGTGGAACCGGATTGGGAAAACACCGCCGAAAATTACACCGACCAAGGTTTAGAGTTTAAGAAATAAAAGGACATAAAAATGAAAATTTGTATGTGAGAACGAGTGTAAACGAAGTTCGAACAACTACAAATTTGCGCGCAAGGCGCAAGCCGAGCGAAAAAATATAAACAAATAACAAAGGAATCAAAATATGAAAGTTAATCAAAATATAAAAATCAATCCAAAATATAAATTGATGGCGTTGTTATCATTGCTGTTGGCGATGGGGTGCGCACGATATGAACACAAGAATGTCATTCAGGGAATTAGTAAAAAGGATAAAACCAGAATATTTTTACTAAAGGATGCCGAAACCAACGAAGAAAGAATTTTATCGATTGAACCCGCATGGAACTCTTATGTTGATATTTATGCGGATTATGATTATCTGCAACCTGGTGATACGGTGGTGGTTTATGTTAGGGGGCTTTTATCTGATGGGTATTATTCGCACTCCAAGGTTTTGTCACCGGAAAAAACTTATGGCGATGTTGGAATGGTGTATGAATATATGTCAGATACGCTTGCCGCACGTAAAATCCGTGCCGGATTTAATAAAGAATGCGAAACTTTTGAAGCATTAAAGCAAGATATGCAACATACTACAAAAAGATAAATGCTGCACACATCGGATTTTGATTTTGAATTGCCACCGGAACTTATCGCATCGCACCCGCTTGCGCGCCGTGACGCATCACGTATGTTGGTGGTGGAACCCAGCGGGACCGGGGGAAAACTATCCATTTCTGACAAACATATTCGGGATTTTTTAGATTACCTGCGCCCCGGCGATGTTGTTGTGTTTAACAATTCGCGGGTAATTCCGGCGCGCTTTGATGCGGACGGTCACGAAATCACGCTGCATACCGCGGTTGACGATAAAAATTGGTGGGGCCTGTGTAAAAAGTTCAACAAAATAAACATTGGCGACACGCTGACCATGGCGGACGGCACAACAATAACCGTTATGGATAAAGACGACGAAAGTGGCCTTTTGCTGCGGTTTAATTGCGATAATGTGTTCGATGTCTTGAACCGCGTTGGCAAAATGCCGCTGCCACCGTATATGAAGCGCGATGCCGAAATCGCCGATCAAACGCGTTATCAAACGGTCTATGCCGACCCATTGGGGTCGATGGCGGCACCGACGGCGGGGTTGCACTTTACCGATGAATTGATGCATGAAATAGAGGCGCGCGGCGCAAAAATAGTAAAAATCACATTGCATGTTGGCGCGGGAACATGGATGCCGGTTAAAACTGAAAATCTTTCCGAACATAAAATGCACAGTGAATGGTGCCAAATCACACCCGCCCAGGCCGACATTATAAACGCCGCAACGCGTGTAATCGCCGTCGGCACAACAACGCTCCGCACATTGGAATCCGCCGCGTCAAGTTCCCCTCCTTTGGAGGGGTGGCGGGTAGCACCCGCCGGGGTGGTTAGAGACACCGCAAACTATCGCACATTACCATTTAATCCAAACCTGAAACAACGCGCCCGCGAATTGCGCCACGCAGGCAGCCTGCCCGAAGCATTATTGTGGCGTGAAATATCCGGCAAAAAAATAAACGGATTAAATTTTAATCGCCAAACGGTAATTGGGAATTATATTGTTGATTTCTTTTGTCCCAAAACAGGGCTGGTTATTGAAATAGATGACAAAGCGTCGCATGATATCAAGGGCGCATACGATGAAAAACGCGAAAAATTTTTGACTTCATTGGGGCTGACGACTTTGCATATTCCCGCCGCAGATGTGTTAAAAGATGTGTCGTCTGTTGCAAGCATGATTGCGCGACACCCCGTCGCCGTTCGGCGCCACCCCTCTGGCCAGAGGGGAACTTGCTTCGGTTTCCAAACGAACACAACCATAAAGACATCGCGGCCCAATTCCCCTCTGGCCAGAGGGGTGGCGGGTGGAACCCGCCGGAGTGTCGCCCCGCGTGTTGCACCGTTTTGTGGTACGACGGATATTTTTATCACACCGGGATATAAATTCCGTGCGGTTGACGTGTTGCTTACGAATTTTCATTTGCCCAAAAGTACACTCTTCATGTTGGTGTCGGCGTTTAGTGGACTTGAGCAGATGAAAGCCGCATACGCCCACGCCGTCGCCGAAAAATACCGTTTTTTCAGTTATGGCGATTGCTGTTTATTGTTTAGAAAGGATTCATAATGCAAGATAGAAAATTAGATCTTCATCGTGGCAGTAAAGATTTTAAGATGTTGGGTTGGCCATTTGTTACGGCCTTGTTTTTCGAGATTGATTTTTATGAAAGTGATTTAAATTCTATAAATTATATAAAATCACACCCCTTATTTCGATATGTAAACGGAAATGTTTTTGGCAATACAATGGGTATAAGTATGGACGTATATTTTGTTCGGACAGTTTTTTATGAACAATTTTTTGATGACCAAAATTTAACACCAAGGGCTCAATTTTGGTTGAGAACATATCTTGGAAATATGTATAAGATTATGGAAAGCTTCGGTATAGAGATAACTGATAAAGAAGGTAATTATGTATTTGACGAAAAAGGTGAAATAAAAACTACGTCATATGCTGAAATATTCGCACTTCGCCGACCACTTATTGAAAGATGGCTTGAACGCGGTAAAGCATGGAGTTAGAAAATGTCACTAAAATTTTGTCTTTTAGCAACGGATGGGAATGCACGGCGGGGCAGTGTGGAAACCGCACATGGAACTTTTCAAACGCCGGCGTTTATGGCGGTTGGTACGGCGGCAACGGTCAAGGCACTTACCATGGACCAAGTGGCGGCGACGGGAACCCAGGTTATTTTGGGCAACACATATCATCTGATGATGCGGCCCGGCGGTGAATTGGTGGAACGCATGGGCGGGCTGCATAAATTCAGTGGTTGGCACGGGCCGATTTTGACGGACAGTGGCGGTTTTCAGGTTATGTCGCTTTCGAACCTTGTTAAAATGAAGGAAGAGGGCGTAGAATTCACATCGCACATTGACGGCGGAATTAAACATTTCCTGCGGCCCGAAGATTCTGTGCATATTCAACATCAATTGGATTCCAATATCACAATGGTTTTGGACGAATGTTTGAAATTACCGACAACGCGCGAACGCGCGGAAAAAAATGTTGATATGGTGACGCGTTGGGCGGCGCGCAGTAAAAACGCGTTTGTTGATCGCCCTGGCTATGGTATTTTCGGCATTGTCCAAGGTGCGGATTATCCCGACCTGCGTGAAAAGTCCGCACGGGAACTGACCGCAATTGGGTTTGACGGGTATGCAATTGGCGGATTGGCCGTTGGTGAACCGCAAAGCGTTATGTTTGATATGATATCGGTTGTTGCGCCAATGTTGCCAACGGATAAACCGCGGTATTTAATGGGCGTTGGAACACCACTGGATATTTTGGGTGCGGTGGAACGCGGTGTCGATATGTTTGATTGTGTTATGCCAACGCGCGCGGGTCGCACCGCGATGGCGTTTACGCGCCATGGCACAATGAATATGCGCAACGCGAAATACCGCGATGATGATGCGCCATTGGACGACAAATGTGGTTGCCCGGCGTGTAAACTTTCGCGCGCGTATTTGCACCACCTTATAAAGTGCAATGAAATTTTGGGTGCAACGCTTCTCACGCAACACAACCTTTGGTTCTATCAAGACCTGATGCGCGACATTCGCGAAAGCATAGAGCAGGGCCGTTTTGCCGAATTCAAGGCAGAGTTTATAAAGAATTATACCGAATAAAAAAACTGGACAAAATAAAATATTGCGCTATTATGCCCGTAAAAGGACACTATTATGAGCAAGGCGTTTGTTGTTGAATGGTCACCCATGGTTTATGGTTGTCCAATAGTTGGTAAAATTGATTATGCCCGCAGGTTCTATCATTATGACGACCCTGATCCGCGAAGAAATGAATGTAATTTTGCGTTCAATTGGTTTGGCGTGCTGCACAAATGTTCTTACCTTGTGAACAGTGCGTACGAGGCCAAGGTTTTGACACGTTTATTAAAGTGTGTTTCAAATTTCCAAATGTATTGCGACGTTCATGATGAAATTAATAACAAAAATAATAATCTGGGCGCGTATTTATACAATTTCAAAAAAGAAATTGAATCTTTGGGAAATGAAGAGGGGCGTAGAGGTTGGCGGTATGTTTATAATCGTGCCGAAAACCAAAATATTCACAAAGATGTGCCGTTTGATATATCAGAAATAGAGCAACCATTAAAACTGGGGCCCTGCTTTTTCTATGACCAATATAAAATGCACGATGAAAACGGCCATCCATTATACATGGCGGTGGCTGTTGAAAGGAAAAATGATGGCACGGAAGATGCCGACTTGTTTAATTACAAAGTAAAATTTATTGGTTCGGGCCAACCGTTACCAAAACAATGGCAACCTATTTCATTGTGTAATGATGTGGCATGTTACAATCAGAAATCTGCGAAATATAAACGCGAACACGCGGCTGAATATGAAAATTATGCAAATAAAATTTGGGCACGGATAACAGATTCAGATTATAAAAAGAAGTTTGAAACATATAGTTATAAAGAAGCACTAGAGTGGGATGGATGTGAAGCCACAAGAAAAGGAATATCTTGTCCTAATGCTTCGCGTGCGTGGGGTGTTGGAAAGTTAGAGTGTTGTGATCCCTGGTGCGGTCTCAGAAAAATAAAATATCGTACCATACATCATGATGGAAAAGCTTTTTATAATAATTTTGAACATATTTTTGGCTCGGAACTGGCGCAACTGGCCAAAAATGGTGCGCTTAAGGACCAACACAAATCTTTGATGCCAGATTTTTCGGACCCAGAATTCATAGATAAATTTAATAAGGCCCAAGGTGGTATTCAGTGCCTTAGTTATTTTGATGATAACGGCAATATTCAAAACCGTCGAAAACATTTGTATGGAACGCTGCAACATATAAAATATTGGGCGCAACATCCTGATTTTGATGTTTTGCGGTTTGTATATTGTGGTGAAGTTCATACAATATCAAGCCTGAACACAAAAACGGAACAAATTGAACCCGAAGTCACGGAAGATCCGGCAATATTCCCAACGGATTTAAAAACACGATTGTTATGGCATAATATGGATCGTGTAGAATATCCAGCAATATATATGAAAAGCCCCGGGTGTACAAGAATAGTAGAAAGCGACCTATATGCCGCATATGATTATGTTAACGTGGACGAGCACATATATTATGACAATACGGAGACACATGTAGTATACGCAAAACCAAAGTCAAAAGGCAAAAAAGAAACAACATACTATTTCCCGCATCCATGGAACAGGTTGGGGTATAATTTGGAATATTTAATGTGTGAGGTGCATGATATTCAAACACATGACACCAATCTTAGATGGGCACCATCAAAATTATTCCCAGAAGACAAAGAAAGAATAGAAGTTATGCGGGCCAATGTTGATTATAATGGTATAACAATATTGAATCCACAAAAAATGTCCCCAATCAAATGTGAATACTATGAGATACGACCCTCGCTATATGATACAGTGGTGCATGCACAAACAGGGGCCCGAATCTATTGCAATAATATTTTCTTGTTCGATCAAAAAGGACAGGTGTCGGGGATTATTCATACTTGGCATGCCGATAAGATAATTCCGCATATAATTGCGCGCAACATGGTGCCCCAAAAATAATTTATATTGCAATGAAATTTGTTTCTTTGTTAGAATAAGAATAATGAAAGCAAAGGAGAAAACATGCCAAAGAAAAAAGAAATCGAAGTAATCGACCGCGGTGGCGCGAAAACCGTCGCGAAAAAAACATCTGTGGTGACACACGCGCGGCGCATATTTTTAATCGTGTCTGTTTTGTGGATTGCGTTCGTTGTGTGGTTTCCGTTGCATGTCAAAAATAAATATTCTGATTCGATAAAGCAATCGACCGTTGTTGCAATTTTCTATGACTTGCAACGCAATGTTGCGGAACAATATGAACGGATGCTGAACGGAATTAAAAATGCGATAAACCTTGAAAAGCCGGTTGCGATTGCGATTGACAAGGTAAAGATGGTTGAAAATCAAGTGAACAAAGTGACCGATACAACGGCCAAAGCCAAAGAACAAACCGCCAAGGTCAAAGAACAAACATCGGGTGTTCGTGGTCTTACCGGTCTTGCCAATCGTTTCGGAATCAATACCGACGCGGTGGATAATGCCTTGGACCGTGCGGACGGTGCTGTGGATCGGGCTAACGCGGCGGTCGATAAAGTCGATAATGTCGCAAAAATGGTAAATGAAAAATTGGACGGCGTTGAAAAAGAACTGACCCGCGTCACACAGTTAGAGGTTGATAAAGTAATCGACACCGCAATCAAAAGCCAAATGGATTCGGCGGTTGCGATGCTGTTCACGAAATATGACGTAAAGCATGTGTACCCGTGGGAACCATCGTCTTGGCCGACCGCGCGCAAGATTTATCGCGAACTGGCGAATTCCAATCTGGATTTTGTTCAAACGATTATCAAGACCGTGAACAAATATTTCGGCTATGTGATTTGGACTTTCGTAATCGCGGCATGGGCGCTGGGGCTTTATATCTGGACATTTATGAACAGGTGGTACAAAGCGACGATTGCGCCGTTCATCGTGTGCCCACGCTGTGGCCACACATTTGCGGATCGACGCACAGCAATGAGTTTCTTGAAATTATTGCAGCCGTGGAAATGGTTTTAATGGTTATTTACCAACACCGCCCCATCCGGGGCGGTTTTTGTATGAATATTTTTTGCTTGCAAATTGAATTTTTGTGTGTAAAAATACTTCACACAGTGCGAGCGTAGCTCAGTTGGCTAGAGCGCAACCTTGCCAAGGTTGAGGTCGAGGGTTCGAGCCCCTTTGCTCGCACCAAAGTTTTTTATTAGAAATCCGGGCGTTTGCACCGGATTTTTTGTTTTTTATGCAAAATTACTGGTGCGGATAATGTTTTGAATTTTCAACATTTTTTGCTTTGACACACTTGAAAAATAAAGGAAAATTAACTATGTTCAGGAAGTGTAAAGCAAATTGTCAAGCAAATGACAACCTTTATATTAGAGGCAATGTGTTTTATTATATGGTTGAATTACCGCGTCAAGATGGTAAACGCCGATATTTTATAAAATCGTTGCATACGAAAAATTATTATGAAGCGTTGGAAAAGACAAAAAACATGAAAAAAGCGGTGGAATTGCATACCATGGATACGAAAAGATTGTTAAAACGTGCCAAAGAATTGATGGGTAGAGTCGTTTTTGATACCATTGACGTTAACGTGGATAATGGAAATGGACAGATTATCACCACGCAGCAAAGGCGTATTTCTGCAAAAACAGATGTTAAAGTGGTTGAGGAATTATGGGATGTTATTTCAAAATTATATCAACCACATACCAACAGAACGCTTGATGACGATGATTTAAAACTGATTGCCGAAATTGTAAATATGCGTGTTGATGCAGAAAATGAAAAATTGATGGAAATGCTGCAATCTAAATTGAACGGCGTATTAAATAACACTCCGCCATCGGCAAATGAAACGATTGTGGACATTTTAACCAAATGGAAAAATAGTATATCAACCAAAAATTGCGAAACGGAAGCGAAACGCAAAGAAAGCGTAATAATTAAAATGGTTGATTGGGTTGGTCTGAAATTGACCGATAAATACTTGGATTTTTACAACCTTGATAACATCCAGAAAATTTGTAAATGTATCAAAGAAAATGACGACGTTAAGGGGAACACAAAGCGAAAATATGCTAGATACTTGCGTGAATTTATTAAATATGCGCCAAGGGTAAATTCAGCATATCAAACAGATTTGGCGGAAGAAATAAGTGATTTTGATAAAACTTCTGCTATTGATACCAAAGGCCATATGCAATATACGCGTGAACATTTAATGCAGATATTTGACCCAAAGCAAACGTTTTTTAATGAAAATGAAGACCAGTTCTGGTTTGTGATAATCGCTTTATTTACTGGCGCACGTCGTAATGCGGCAACAACACTGCAATATGGCGATGTTATAAATAAGGATGGTATCGATTGTATCCAGTTTAGGCGGAATCATCCAATTAAAATGTTAAAAAACGATGAATCAGAGCGTTTGGTTCCAATGGCACAACAATTATTAAATTTGGGATTTGTTGATTACATAAATCGCCGTAAAGCCAAGTTAAATGCCGAAGATACGGATTTTATATTCCCAAATTGTCAGCGTAAGGACGGTAAATATAACACTAATGTTGTTCAAAAGGGGTTCTTGCAATATATCAAAGATTTAGGAATAAAACAACCTGATGGCGACCAGTATGATTTTCATTCATTGCGGAATAATGCAACGGAAATATTGGAAAATGCAGGTGTTTCACAGATATTTATCAACAAGATAATTGGTTGGAAAGGTCAAAACACTATGCAACAACATTATTCCAAACGCAGATTGGACGAAATTAAAATAGAAGTCGATAAATTGCGGTATGATTTTTTACAACCAGAATTTGACGTCTGGGCGGAAATAATGGCGAAAAAATAATATGCGCTGGATGGTCGTCTGTATTTAATTTGCAAATACATATTTACCATCCAGGCGTATCGACCCAATGCAATTTAGAGAAAACGCGCTTAGGGGCAAATAGTGATTTATTTACTCCTGTTATTCAGTAGGTGTATGTAACCCTGGGACTTTTGAATTCATTTCCTTTATTTCCGCCAGTTGTTTTTCTTCAAATTTTTGTAATTCCTTTTGGGTTTTGAACCCAAGAATTTCCATATATTTTGTTTGGATGGTTTGATAAAATATTGTGGCTTTTTCTTCAAGCCGTTGAACAAGCATTCGTAAAAATCTATTGCAGCAGACGCATTGGCAAAATTCGTAAGTAATATATTCATCAAAAATATGGTTTGCAGCTTCATAAAAATTATCCGGCATATTTGTGCATTTGGTTGTATCTTCTGCTTGTTTCAAACGTCGGAATAAATCCAATGCTAATATACCGCCACGGTCTTTGGTCCAAGATGTTTGTAAAATCACTTGTTCGCTTAATAGCGTATCGTCATCATCTTCTTCCCAATAATCTGCTTCCGTTGGTTCGGGGCATTCTATCTGTGGCAGTTCAGCTGGATTCGATATTGCGGTGAAATATGGCAACAAGCAATCATATAATTCGACTTTGGAAATTTTGCTGATTTTTTCATATTTGGTGTTCAGAACATCAAATTTTTCACGTATCTTTAAATACTGTTCACCATACACTATATACCACTTCGTGCTGCAATTTCCATAATCTGTTTTTCTATAAATTAAACCTTGTTCTGCCAGATATTCCAACGCATCTGGTACTGCATCTCGACGTTCTGGATTTATTAATTGTGTATGGCGAGAGTTTTTAATATGTTCATAAATATAACTTGGTGTTAACAATACGGTTTGATTCATTGTCGTCGGATTAGCAGGACACGTAAGTTCCATATTTTGATGTATGTATGCTAAAATATCCGCCATTGCGGTCATACTGACGGCATTTTCATTATTTATTGATACGACCTTATATAAATCGTGGTAATGTTCAAAATTTGGCAAAGAATCCATAATATTTGTTATAATTTTTGTTAGTGTGCCTTCGCCTAATGGGCGACAGTTTAATCTTTTGCCAAATTTAATGGTGGCAATACGTCGTTGCCTTAAATAAACCATATCGTTTGATGCAAAAATGACGTTGGTATTCACGTGGAATAAATATTGTCGTTTATTCTTTGGGTTGAGTTCGGTGTCACCACCATTTATTAAATTCAACACATTTTCACGTTGAATATCAGCAGATTTTGCTTCATCAAAATAAACAACATGGGTTTTATATATTCTCTCTTCGTGTGGCGATAATAAAAGTTTAACAGAATTCGCTTTAAATACTGGACCATATTGTTCTTCTACTTTCATAATAGCCTTGGCGGTTGCAGATTTGCCATTATGTGCAACACCGTTGAAAAACACACATAATTTATCGTCTTGTTCAAGTTCGCCATCGCGTAAATACTTCACTTGCATTAAAAAACACACCAACCCAAGATAACTTTTTTCATCAACCAGATTCAACCGATACAGATTATCCACCAATTTATTGATGTCAGGACATGTGTTTTCTTTCGCTTTTACAATATTTTGATTGTATTTTTCGTGTTGAATTTCTTCTTTTTTGCGTTCGATTTTATCGGCAATACGGTCAATCGTTTTTGGTTGCCTTTCAATCAACGTTGCAATTCGTGGGGTGATATTATAATTCCGTTCTTCGCCAGTAATATCATCCGTGGTTTTATACCTAATCGGGTTTTCTTTGAACGCTTCCATTGTGATGTCGTATGCGTTCGCCTGATTAAATTCAATGTTTCTGTATGCACAATAAATAGCAATTATGCTTTCGTGTTCGTGCGTTAGCGATATTTTACTCTTCGCCATCGTATTACTCCTTTTAAATTATTAACAAATCGCGCACAGAATTTCCCCGTGCATATATATAGAATGTGTAAAAATTTGATGACCCCGAAAAAAATTTTTCTTTTTTATGATTTGGACGGTTCGACCTGCGTTTTTTTTAAAATCTCATTTTGATGTTTTTAATTTATTTTTTGCATAAATTGTCGAACAAAAAAATCTTGTTTTGTTCGTAAATTCAATTAGTTATATGATTTCTTCACTAGACTTTTTAATATATTTTTCTTTTCGCACACGTGATATAAGTGCAAAAAGTATCACAAAATAACCCCTAAAAGTGCCAATCCAAAAAATTTGATTTTGGTTCAGTGTCGATTAAAAAGTGGTTCAATAAATTATAAGGTTCGGTTGGTATTACAGGCTGCAAATCGCTGTGATTATTAACCACCTATCTGAAAAAAACACTAAAAACGCTGAAAACCATAATATAAACACCAAAAGTAAGCGTTTGTAATGTTATATACCAAATTTAACCATGGGGATTGAAAAAATGACTACGATTTGTAATACCATTTGCTGTAATACCAATACGACCATCCAAACAAAAAGTATATTACAATCGTGGTTCAGTAATATCAATCCCCAATATTTTTTGTCGGTTCAGTTTCCAAAGTATCTTCGTTCGATGGACTTGATAAAATCCAATCAAAAATTACGCAAAATAATGTTCAACTTGGAAAAATTGCTGCTTGGTCGGCATTGGAATCGCAAACATATCCCATTTGTTGCTGTTGCTGAACACGGTAAATCTGTTCATTGGCATTATCACATCTATGTTTATGATTGTCCTTTTACTCCCTTTGAAATGCAACAAAAGGTTCACAATCTTTTGGAAAAATTGGGATTACCACAGGAAACGTTGGATATTAAACCCATATTAACATCGGGGGTATATTCGTATACATCCAAAGAATTTATTACCGATGTTAATTACCACTTTGATTCAAACCGCATAATTACATCTGAAATTCTGTTTGACCTTCAACGTAAATTACCGACGCATATCAAAGGATGACAGAGACATACCACAGGACAACGGAAATAATTTTTTTGATAACTTATACACCGGTCAAAATTGGAGCAATTTAGGAACAATTATTTAAAAAGTAATTAAAAACCACCAATTTTTATCTTGGTGGTCTTTTTTTATGCATTCACGATATTAACGCACATCGCAATGTTATTATCTTTTAACTTTTGACGTGCGATACATGCTTGGTCGTATCGAAAATATATTTCCGGCAACACGATTCCATTTGCAACCAATTTAAAACAAGTGCAATTCATAATTATGCCACCTTTGATTCCATAACGAATTTGTTAAACTGGGCCAATCCGCAGCGCACAGCTCTGGACTTACACCTACCTCTTACACTGTGCTCGCCAGTATTACAATATTTTGGATATATTTCGGATATCGAATCTGCTAACTGTTCGATTGTTTTATTTTCCCATTCACAGACATAACGAACACCGGTCAAATAATCGAACACGGTGGATGGTTGGTTATTATCTGTGAACAATTTATAACCGTTGTTAATTAACCAATTTTTAAAGTTTTTTGTCATGATTTATACCTCTTTGTTTATCATTACAGATATAATCCTACCGTGTAAAAATTGCTTTGCACACAAAAAAATGGCTAAAATCTGCCACTTTTAATAATTTACTATTTAATTTGAATAGGTTATCAGGAATAAACTATTTGATTTAAATAGTTTATAATGCTTTCTACGCCAACATGATACAAAAGCATATAAACAATACACCAAGACATATAAAATATTGCGTAAATTTCTTAAAATTTGTCGGTATTTTGAAAAACATCGTCCAAAATGTAAATAACATGTCCATTAACCACATAAATAGATACACCGACTTTTTGATGTTCGGTTTGATGATTCTTAACATAATGATTGTGGAGTTAACCACACATGCTAATAATCCGGCTAAAACAAGTGCTTTTGCAGCATGAATAGACCAAATTATCCACAATAAAACAGATAAAATCGTTATCATTATTTTACCCCTTCAATAAAATATACCCCATCAATATTGGTATTACTATGTATAAAAAGATACGGAAATACGATAATAATTTTGCTTTTAATAATTCACGTTGCATATATACTTGGATTCGTTTTTGTTCAACGTATTTATTGTATTTTATTATGCCATTATTATAAACCTTCACACATTTGTCGCATTGAGAAATCAAAATATTTCCAGAAGAATTTGAATTATGTATAACGGTTAAGGTTTCTAATACTGTTTTGTATTCTTGTAATTCGGTTAATCTATCTTGCAAATAAGTCAACCCCACTTCATCAATATCGATTTTTGATGTCATTTCATATATATCACTTAAAACAGTTTGAATACGTTTACCTATCTGTGTCCGTATATTTGCAATCAATGCCGTTATGTGTTCGCATAAATCATTTGTTGAAATTTTTAATGTAGCCAATATATCGTTTAATAATGCTAAATCATCCAATATTATACTATCCAATGTATTGTATAATTTCAAACCGGTTTCCGTATAAACATCCAAAGAATCTATTTTGCCCCTTGGCATATTATAATTAAACATTTGCTTTTGTTGCTCTTGTGATAACAATTCTTTTAATGCACCATGTTTATCGTATTGTGGATTTTCTTTTAAAAATTCTATGATATTCTTTTCTAAGGTATTTATAAAATAAACTTTTTCAGAAGGTTTTATTAAATTTTTATTACAAAACAGTGTGTGTTCTATGCTGTTATAAAATCGACTTTCTTCGTATTTTCCGGTCATTTTTAAAAATGCATACTCGGCATACCCCATTGAATTCAAGATTTCATGGCATTTTATGTGTTCATAACGGGTTAAAAGAACCAAATTATATTTATAATCATACCCGCCACAACATTTTGGCACAATATGGTGTATTTCATATCGATTTTCTATATATTCCCCATTTTGTAAAGAATACCTTGGTGGTCTTTTTAACCCACGTTGTTTTGCTTTGTTTACAATCGCAGCATATTCGTCATTGGCCATGAATTTATTGTATAACGCAATAAATTGGTCATGTTTCTTTGCCTTACATGCTCTTAAATAACCATAATTACAATATCTCATATCATCCCTTTATACTGTATATATAATACATAATGACATTTTGTCAATACAATAAGATAATTTTATTACCAAATCTTTTTGTTTGATATAAAAAATGCCCCTGGGGGCATTTAATATCATTCTGTTTTGTATACATTTATTTACCGTTCAAAAGTTTTATTGTTTTCGGATGTTTTTTACCGCAATTTTCCATTTCTTTGTTCATTTTATCTTTTGCCTGTTTCATTTCGTCTAATGTTGCATCTGTTCCATAAAGCACAGCACCTTTCGCACTATCGGCCACACAATTGCACCATTCCATACCGTCTATTTTTAACTGTTGTTTTTCTTTTGTTGTTTGTTTGCTTTTTTTCAAGGCTTCTTCAACATTTGAATAACATTCAAATTGTGTGTTTTCAATCTCGTTCATTGTCCTTGAATAAACTTCTTCTGATGAATTTGCCCAGTATTCGTAATCAAAATCTAAAATCGGCACTGTTTTGGTGTCATTACCTTTTGTTTCGTATTCTATTGTATCTTTATATATGAAACACTTGCCTTCTGGTGGAGTCACAATTTTTTCATCCCACAACTTCAAGTCCCATTTTTTAGGTATCACAACTGTCATACCATAACAATTATCTGTATTTCCGCCTTTACATACACTTGCTAATGCCCCATTAGAAAAAGTCTGAAAAACTTTTACTTTTTTAAAATCAGCACACATAGTGTTTGCCATTGGTTTCTTAATTTGGGTTGTTTGTTGTGGTTCAGAATCTACAACACAAGCCGATAAAAACAATGCAAATAATATAAAAGTTTTTTTCATAAAAATCTCCTTTAACTGTTTAATAATCCAAAACTTCCGAACATCTTGATGTGACCCAAGCCCCGATGCTATCTCTGGTTATTTTTATAGATTGTATCTTATTTGATTCATCAACTAGTATATCCATTTCGCATACCATATTTATGCTACCACCAGAACTATAAGATGTATAGTTAGCAGTTCCATAACCTGTATTATATACTGTTCCATTTGTTGTGACAGGCATACTTACAGTATCTACACCCGAACTCCATTTATATAACGTTGAACCGCTTTGTAATTTAAAACTTGAATATGGTACGCCATACGTTAATACAAATTCATCAAAATCCCTATTAACCCACAATGGATAAAAACCGTCTATTACACTTTGAGTAGATACGCATGCCGTAAGTAATGCAGCACATAAAAAACCAATAATTTTTTTCATATCGTTCTCTCCTTGATATTAGGTATTATATCATACAATTCACAACAGTTCAAAATATCGGGTAATTTTTTAATATTATTCATTATAAACACCCCATAAGTATTGAAACCTTTGTGAATATTCTTGGTTCGGTTGCTTAAAAAACAAACAATTTTCGCTATTATTCATACTTGCGCTGGTTGTCCAATTATACGACCCAGACACAACTATATCATCATCAAACACAGCAAATTTATTGTGTTCAATTTTATATTTTTTATTGGTTGATACAGGAATCCCTGATTTTTTAATATCTGCAACCAACGATTTTTTACCTTTTGCTTGGGTTTTATCCGTAATAATCCGGATGTTTGCACCTTTTTTATACGCACCAATTATAGCATTTGTAATCTTTGGATTTGTAATCGAATAAACAGCAATGTCTATCTTGCCGGATTCATTTATTCTTTTTATGATGTTATTTTCACAATCTGGACTAGGCGTAAAAAAGATTTCAATATCATTATGTTGAATCTGTTTTTCTGCAACCGGTTTTGACCCAATCGATACACAGCCCGTTAAAAACAGAATCAATATGTTTAAGAAAAAAATCCCAACTGTTTTAACCATAAAAAAGACCACTGTTTTAAGGTGGTCGGGAGTTAGACAGTTTGCATAGAAACTTCGTTGCTTTTGGTAAAACCTTATCACAACGACATCCCGACCGACAGTCGGGATATAAACATCGTATGCTATGCTTGGGTGTCTAAACCCGTTCACGCTTGTTATATCACAAGATTCTTTTTCAGAACCTCGAACATATTATATACCATAACGCATACATTTTGCAAGTGAAGTCGAAAAAAACAGTTTACTTTTGCCAAAAAACACGATAAATTCAAAAAGTGTCAGGCAAAATGTCAGGCAAACTGGTAAAAAACGAATATTTTGCGGTCAAAAAGGTATCAAAAACAGCCCTTAAAAGTGGTTTTGCGTTCCCCTTTGCTCGCACCAGAATTTTTAAAAACCACCATTTGGTGGTTTTTTATTTTGTGGCACCAAGATATTTTTCAATATTCTTTGTAAATTGTTCAAGCATGCCATCGGTGATAGAGCAATAGGGTTCATGGCAAAAATAATGGCAATCCATCGGTGGAAATTCGCCGGATTCATAGGTATATTTTGTACCTTTTTTTGAATACTCTTTTATCCAATATGTAAATGTTTTTGAATATCTTGGCATACGTCCCAATTTATTTAACAAATATGAAAACCGTTGAATATCTGCGACTTTTTGTTTTTCCATTCTTTTATCGTAATCAACGATGTTTGATAAAGTATTTTCATGTCGATTATAAAAATAAATAACATCTTTGACCGTTGCCACATGTTCGGCATACAACACCGCCAGCATACAAAATAACATATCTTCATCAAGTTTCATATTCGTCATAAAACGCAAATTATGTTTATCCAACATTTCACGACTATATAGCGCAAAATTGGCGTTTTCGCGTCTATCGGCCTGGCGAAGTAAAATATCTTTATTATTGGGTGCGGAATCATATACAAAATCATTTTCATAAACATTACGACGCATATACATTTCATCCCGGTTCACCGTGATTTTTCCACCAAGAACTACATCTGCATTTGTGTCACACGTGGCACGCAACATATTCACAAAATATCCATCATCAAAATGCGCATCTGTCATCAAAGGCAACACATTATGCGCTGTTGTTATTTTCATATTGCCGATATTTGAAATGTTGCTTGGTGATATAAAGTATTTATCAAAGGCGTCAATATTCAATCCCACCATATCATCCGCATCGACAAAGGTTATATATTTGCCACGCGATGCGGTGATTCCATTATTACGTGCAACGGAAACACCGCCGTTTTTCTGATGTATAACACGAATGTTTTTATACACATTCGCGGCCGCATCCAAAATTTTTGGTGTATCATCGGTCGAACCATCATCAACAATAATGATTTCGTATTGGTCTGCACCCTGTTGTCGCATAATACTATCCACACAGCGGACAATATAATCTTGTCCGTTATAAACTGGGATAATAATAGATAGTTCTTTGTCTTTCATACCGATATGTATAGCACAAAAAACACAAATGTCAATGCTTTGTTTTGCTTGACTTTGGACTGGTTGTGGGTACAATTCAAGACGAATTGTTTTTTTGTAAAAATAATAAAGGTGATAAGATGATCGTTATGCCCCCAAATATAATTTGGCGAATGCATGGTGTTGAACCTGGGTTCGATTTTGATTTTTCAAAGAAAGATTCTTTAATCGCCTTTGGCGCGTTCATAATACTTAGCGGGGCATTAGTTGCGTATATGCTTTGTCAAAAAACCGACTGGGAAAAGGATTGTAAAAAGGCGCGTGAACAAGGTAACGAACAGTTAATAACCTATGCGTATTCACTTGCGGCGAAATCCGTAGATACGGTTGATTTTGCAAATTATAAAATTATTCCACAAAGACAAGCCGAACGCGATTCTGTGCGTTCTGCGAGAAAGATTCGCAAATTTGTTAAAAAAACTGGTATACAATACATAGGGTACAACCGACAATGGGCACCAGTTCTTAGGACGGGCGCCGTAGTCAGAGATCCTGAATTTCAAAAACTTTCAAAAAAATACCAAACAGCTGCGCAAAGACTGATTGTTCAGCGTAAAATTTTGTCCTCCGAACATAAATGATTTTATGTTATGCCAATGCGCCGACGGACATAGTTATCCGGCGGATGCCACTGCTCAAATTCCCCTTCACACAGTGAAGGGGTGGCCATGGCACCGCTTGCGGTAACAGGCCGGGGTAGTTTTACAATATTCCGTTAATCGTTGAATAATCGTGTTCAATGTTACGTTTTACATCAATATCTGCAATATGCCAAATTTTCAAGTTCCATGACGCCAAATAATCATCGCGTGCCCGATCATATTCTTGCTTATTATCATGTGATTCGCCATCTATTTCTATCACAAGGTTTAATTCTGCACAATAAAAGTCAACGATATAATTGCCAATGATTCTCTGACGGTCAAAATCCAATCCGCAGATTTGTTTGTTTTTTACCGCGTTCCAAAATAATACTTCCGCCAGTGTGGAATTTTTTCTTAACTCTCGCGCACGTTCTTTCAAAGACATGTTTGCTGGAAACTTCATTATAAACTATCTCGCTTCACATATTGAAAAACTACCCCACCGGCTTTCGCCGGTCCCCCCCTTCACAAAATCGGGCCCCGCAAAATTTGAAAAATTTTGTGGGTGATAGCCGAAGGGGATTAGGCCAATGCGCCGACGGACATTGTGATACGGCGAATTCCACTGCTGATGGATTTTTCCTTGTTTATCTTTGCGCGCAAAATTTCGCCGGTGTGATTTACATGCGTTCCGCCACACAGTTCGCATGACACATCGCCCGCGGTTATCACGCGCACGACATCGCCATACTTTTCCCCGAACAGTGCCATCGCCCCGCGCTTTTTCGCCGCATCAATCGGCATCTCTTCGTGTTTAACGGGTATATCGGCCGCAATCCATTTATTCACCAAATCTTCAACCGCCGTTTTTTCTTCCGCCGTCATTGCGCGCCCAAATGAAAAGTCAAACCGCACGGAATCCGGCGCGACCCGCGAGCCACGTTGTTCCACATCGGTATTCAGAACTTGTCGCAATGCGGCTTGCAACAAATGTGTTGCGGTATGCGCGCGCGCCGTCTGTGCCCGAACATCCGCGTTTATAACCGGCGTCACAGTGTCACCCACAGAAATTTTTCCAACAACCGTTCCGCGATGCAAAACAACATTATTCGCACGCGTGGCATCCGTCACATCAAGAACGACGTTGTCGCCGATTTTCAATTTGCCGCTGTCGCCAACCTGGCCACCCTGGGTGCCATAGAAATTTGTTTTATCCAAAGCAACCTCTACCACATCGCCGTCGGTTGCGGTGTCCACGAATTCTTCGCCACGCAGTATCGCCAAAACGCGCGATTGCATATCGGCAATGGGTGCATACTTTGCCATGTCATCCGTCGCCACAACATCGGTGCGCGATTCCCAAAGTATTTTTGTTCCGCGTGTGTCGGCGCGACTGCGTTCCTTTTGCGCCGCCATTTCGGATTCGAATTCCGCGACATCGACATCAATGCCACGTTCGCGCAAAATCATTTGCGTTAAATCAAGCGGAAACCCATACGTATCAAATAACTTAAACGCGACCGCACCCGGCAAAGTTTTCCCCGAAAGTTTCGGCAATTCGTTGTCCAATAATTTCATACCATTGTTCAACATATCGGCAAAGGCGTTTTCTTCGTTCGTTATGATTTCAACAACGTGCGCTTGGTTTTTGGCAAGTTCCGGATATGTTTCGCCCATCTGTTCCACCAATGCCGGATAAAGTTTCGACAGCAACGCGCCCGAATGCCCAAGCAGCTGACCATGCCGCATCGCGCGCCGCAAAATACGGCGAATCACATAACCACGGTCGGTGTTCGAAGGAATCACACCGTCCGCAATCGCAAATCCAACCGAACGCAAGTGGTCAGTGATAACCTTGAAACTGGTTTTATTCGTGTCGGTTTCTTTAACACCCGTCACGTCACTCACCGCGCGTTTAAGGTTCCGGAATAAATCGGTGTCATAGTTATCAAATTTACCTTGCAACATTGCCGCCCATCGTTCCAGTCCCGCACCCGTATCAACATTTTGCTTTGGCAATTTTGTTAAATTCCCATTTGCATCGCGGTCGTATTGCATAAACACATCGTTCCAAATTTCAACAAAACGCCCGCCGTCTTCGTCCGGTGTGCCCGGCAGCCCCCCCGGAATATCCGCACCAAAGTCATAGAAAATTTCACTGCACGGGCCACACGGGCCGGTGTCGCCCGCCGACCACCAGTTATCTTTATCCAAACGAATTGCATCCTTGCCCGCGACTTTTTTCCAAATTTCCGTTGCTTCATCATCGGAAATATGTGTCGTCACGACAAGGCGCGCCGGGTCAATCCCAATAACACGCGTCAATAAATCCCACGACATTTCGATTGCACCGTCCTTGAAATAATCGCCAAACGACCAATTCCCCATCATTTCAAAGAAAGTATGATGCCGACCGTCAAAACCAACATCTTCCAAATCATTATGTTTTCCGCCCGCACGAATACACTTTTGCACGTCGGCCACACGCGGCGCCGGTGCGGGTTCAAGCCCCTGTAATATCCCCTTCCACGGAACCATGCCGGCGACAGTGAACAATAATGTCGGGTCGTTCGGTATAAGTGACGCAGACGGTACAATTTTATGCCCGTGCGATTCAAAATAATCCAAGAAAACTTTTCTAATTTCATCATATGTCATGGCAATTTTCCTTTTTTATTATGGCAAGATTATAGAACATTATTGCGCAACCGCAACCATATTTTGCGCCGCGGCGCGTTCAAACATTTCGGTAAATTTTTTAATAACATTATTGTTGAAAGTCCGCGCGGATGTTGCCGGCACCACGCGCACACCGTATTTCTGTGCTGCCCGCCCAAGTTTTATGGAAACATAATTTGTTTGATTCATATAAATTGCTGACATTTCCGGATATCGCACGCGCATAAAGGTTTTTAACCCCACCCACATGATTGCCCCCACCGGCACGCGATATTTGAAACCGTGTTCGATTTTTTTTATTTCTGGTAATACCTTGCGCATAAAGTGTGCAAATTCAATTGCCACATCCCGCCGAACAAGTGTCCCCGTGATATCAAAATGTGCACCCGTCTTGCCATATTCCGAACCGGCCGTCCATTTTGGGCTAATTTTAAATATGTCTGTTATGTTATCCGAAATTGTTGTTGCGTTTTGAACAACCGCAAAGGAGCTTGCCGAAACATTCGGCACGGTTGCATCAATCAGTGCATCGTCATCATCAACAAACAAAATCCAATTGCCGGGAATCTTTTCCCGGTCGATATATTCCAACACCGCGATTCTTGATTCAAATTCACCAAGATTATTTTTTTCATTTATAATATGCAACGCACCGCGCCACCCAATCCCGCGCACAAAATCACGCGAAAGTTCGGCGCCCGGATTGTCGTTATGTATAACCAGTGTTGCATCGCGCGCGCACCGCCGCACCGCCGGTATGGACAGGCGCAACGCATCAATATCGTATGTGGTTATCGCGATAACAAGGTCTGATTTCCGATTAAACATAATTAGATGTTAAATAAAACTTTCAAAAATTGCAATTGGTTAGTTTTTTGTGGTATAATATAACAACAAAGGAAAAATCCCACATGAAAAAGTCAATGATTTCGGTAATAACTTTTTTAACCATCATTGTTTTGATGGCGGCGTTTGATTTTTCACTGGGGCCCGATACGGTGATAAATGTCCCGGCGGATATGCGGGGAAAGGCTTTATTCATATGTCCCGCCGAAAGCAGTTTATGGGACGCACTTGCCGCCGGGTTCGGACATTTTTATAAATATATAACAATCGGATTTTTCTTTGCGGCGATTATATTGGTGTTTGTTTGGGGGTGGGCGCTGTATCAAAATTTATTAAAAGATTCATTTAAGAAAGATGATTTTTCCAAACCGTGGGGATTTACCAAGTTGCTTTTTTGGGCCGGCGTTATAATGATGCTTGTGTTTAACACACCAAACAAATATCGCACGGTTAGTGTCACGAACAAACCGGGAAACTGGGTTTTATGCGAAAGTTCATCGGACGGTGCGCGCGCCGTGAACAGCAACCTTGTCCACGCAAGATAATAAAAATTTCGGTTTTTTATAAATACATCTTGACTTGCACGGCGGAATTCTCTACGATTCGGTCAGGCGTTTCGGGCAATGCCCCTGAAAATTGCTTGGTTGCGTTTCGTTATGTTTTGTAATGGGCGCAAATACAATGATTTTCATGGGCATTGCCAACGGAACGTTGGACACCTTAAATAAATTTATGAAAGGAGAAAACAAATGAACAAAATGCAATTAATCGAAGCAATCGCAAACGAAGTTGACATCACCAAAGCAACCGCGGCGGCATGTCTTGATGCGTTTATCAACACCGTCACGAAAGTTCTGAAAAAGAAGGGTGACGTTCGTTTGGTCGGTTTTGGAACATTCACAACCGCAAAACGCAAGGCCACAACCGGCCGCAACCCACAAACGGGTGCCGCTATCAAAATTCCGGCCTCTACTCAGCCGAAATTTAAAGCTGGCAAGGCTTTGAAAGATGCTTTGAATTAAACTATTGTTTGATTTATTGCGCACCCCGCAATTGCGGGGTGTTTTTTTGATACTATTTTCCTTGTGTTTATTATAAAAAATCTGTAATATTCCTGCTGAATTTTTAACAAAGGACTTTATAATATGGTAAAATTACACGAATATATTGAACCCGAAGATAACCTTGAACCGGATCTTGAATTGGATTCTGATACAGGGGAAGATTTATCTGTGCATGTTTCAAACGAAAAACCGGGCAAAAAGAAAAAAAACGCGGCATCAAATTCAAATGATGAACGGGTGTATTTTATGGCGCTTGGCGGATTGGAACACGTTGGGCAAAATATGTACCTTTACAAATACAAGAATAAATTTATCGTGGTTGATTGCGGCATGGGATTTTTGGAAGAGGAAATCGGTGCCGGCGATGTGCAGTATTGCGATACAAAATGGCTTGAAAAACATAAGAAAGATGTTATCGCGTTCGTTATCACGCATGGGCACGAAGATCATATTGGCGCACTTAAATACATTTGGCCAAAATTCCGCAAACCGATTTATTGCACGCGTTTTCCGGCGGAAATTTTGCGTCAAACTTTTCGTGGCATTGAATTGGACTTTGACCCAAAGCGCGACATTATTGAATTTGATGCGGCGGGCGCGACATTGAAACTTGACCCTTTTGAAATTGAAACTTTCCACGTAAGTCATTCTGTGCCAGAGGCGCAAATGTTAATTATCAAAACCGGCGCGGGCAAGATTTTACACACTGGCGATTGGACATTTAATGATGATAATCCGATTGAACCGGGGACGGATTATGCGCGCCTGCGTGAAATTGGTTCGGATCCGCGGCTTATTGCGTGCGCGTGTGATTCGACATCTGTGTCGCGCCAAAATCCGCAAACAACGGAAATTCAGGTTCGTGACACACTGACGCAAATTATGCGTGACGCGCCGGGGCGCGTTATTGTCACGGGCTATTCACGCAGTATCGCGCGATTGAAGATGTTTGCCGAGGCCGCACGCGCAACGGGCCGTATGGCGGCGATAAAGGAACGCAGTAATCCAAATCCCGTGCCATACGTTGGTTTGCCGGAATTCCGTGAAATGGGAATTGAATTCAAATATTTGGCCGAAAATGATATTTACCAATATTCGGAAATCAAAGATTTGCCGGCGGAAAAACAGGCGATATTCCTAACGGGATCCCAGGGCGAAAAATACGCAATGCTTACGCGCCTTTGCCGCGGCCAGGTAAAGGAAATGAAACTTATGCCGACGGACACGGTCGTGTTCAGTGCGATTATTATTCCCGGCCGCGAACAAGATGTTTCGTTCCTGTATAACAAACTTGCGAAAATGGGAATTCGGACTCACACGATTTACGACACCGACCATGTGCACGCCAGTGGCCACGCCGGCCGGCCAGAACTTGAACGATTCTATGATATGGTCCATCCCCAGGTTTCAATCCCGATGCATGGCGATTATATAAACGAAATGCTGAACGGGAAAATGGCGATGGAACGCGGCGGCGCAAAGCATATGATGTTGGTGCGAAATGGCGAAATGATTGCACTGGGCGATGGTGCGGAACCATATGTATGCGAAACAATCGAAACCGGATATGTTGTGATGGAGGGCGAAACCGAACGCAGTGCCAATGACCCTGTTTACAAAAATCGCAAGAAAATCGCATCGAACGGCGCGATATTTGTGACATTACCGGTGGACAAGCGCGGATACCTGAAGGGCACGCCAGAGGTTTCCAGTGCGGGCATTTTTGAATCTGATACGACCGGGTTTATGAAGCGTCAAATTCAAATCGAAATTACCAAGGCGATTGATGAATTGTCGAAAACCGAACGCAAATCCCAAGATAACCTGATTCGTGCGGTTCAAACGGCGGCGAACAAGGTTGTGCGCGCATCGCTTGGCGCGGATAAAAAACCGCAATACAGTGTGCACTTTGTGCAGAAGTAGTGGATAGTGGTTAGTGTAAGTGGGTAGTGGTTAGTAGTGTCTGGAATTGGTTCGTAATTGCGGATTTATTCCAAGATACTACTAACTACTAACACTCCCCACCAACACTAATAACTTTTCTCTGGACATTGAAATTTAATTTCTATACAATGAAAACGCAAAACAAAAAGGAAGGAAAATGCAAAAAAAATCACCTGCTAAAAAAACCGTGAAACGCGCGGTAAAACGCCCAACCATGGCCGAAATCCCGGCTCCGGAAATGCACGAATGTCATTGTGGCACATCGTGCGGATGCGGTTGCCATTGCGGTAAGTTCAAGAAATTTATCGTATTGTTAATCGTGTTTATCTTGGGATTCGCGGTTGCAAAAATCACATGTTGCCGTGGCCGTCATCACATGCCGAAAATGGAACCAAAGTTTGAAAATGGTTGCTTGGTTGTGGATTCTATTAAATGTCCAAAAATGCAACAGGAATTGATCTTTGCTGATACCGATATGAATGGTTGCATCACGCGCATGGAATTTGATTCGGTAAAAAAATCAATGGACAAAAGAATGCGCGAACATCGCAGACACGAAGAACGCGACGATGATTAATCAAGTTTTTTTGAAAAGTGCACCGCCCAATCGGGCGGTTTCAAATTTTATAAAAAATCGTCTTATCGTCCGATTTTGTTTACATTTTGTGTAATACCCGCATATTTATCTGTGCCTGGGAAACCGGTGGTTAATTGCAATAATTTATCAATGTTAACACCCTGCGGTCCAATACAATTTTTCAGTACATATGAAATATTTTCGTTTGATTCGTTTGACCGTTTGCACCATTCAATATATTCTACGCCCGCGCGATAGTATTTATTGTGCCCCGCGTTGCACATATTTATTAGTTCCGTGATATCCTGATTAATCATTCCAGGACTCTGACAGAGATCTTCTTTTTTACGTTTCCCAATTAACTCATGCGCATACTTTTCTATATCATAATCAAACGTGGCTATATCAAGTGCGATTTGTTCTGGTGTAAAACCAAACTGTGATGCCGATTCCCCAAGTTTATTAAAAAACGTGCGCACATTTAATATATTCGCCGTTGCTGTTGAATTATCGATAAGATTTATAATTTCGTGGCCACCCATTCCATGTTGCCAAAGTGCAATTGAATAATCCACAACATTTTTTGGAACATCACATCCCATCGCAACTTCGTCCGCCAAATCGTCCGGCATTCCCACATTACGCAGAGTTTTTCGCGCAATTAGTCCATCAATCATTCGCATCGCATATACCTATTTGAAACTAACGCGCGGATTTGCACGTTCAGATTCATCAATTTCAAACAACTTTTCATGCGTAAATCCAAACATGCGCGCAACAATATTGCTTGGGAATTGGTCGATTTGCGTGTTTAGGCCCATAACCACGGTATTATAAAACTGGCGTGCAGATTGAATTTTCGTTTCCGTGTCGGTCAATTCGCGTTGCAATTCCAAAAAATTTTCATTCGCGCGCAGTGCGGGATACGCCTCGCCCAAGGCGAACAATTTATTTAACGCACTGGCCAGTCCGGTTTCTGCACTTGATTTACCATCAACCCCGCGTGCAGACATTGCGGCATTGCGTGCCGCGATAACCGCGGAAAGCGTGTCTTTTTCATGCGCCGCCGCCCCGCGCACGGTTTCAACCAAATTCGGAATTAAATCATACCGTCGTTTAAGTTGCGTATCAATCGTTGCCCATGCCTCACGTACTTGATTCCGTCGCGCGGCAAGGCCATTATAAACCGCAATAAAATACAAAATCAAAACCGCAATAATACCAATCGCCGTCCACATATAAAACTCCTTTTGCTGATGCATAAATTATATCACAAAAATTGTGCGAAAATCAACTAAACTTGCCACTAACACTGACACTAAAAAAAATCCCGCATGCGCGGGATTTTTTATTTCTTCCAGAAAGCAAATCCAGAATGTTTTTCTTCTTTTTTGCTTTCTTCGCGGGCACGCCGTCTTTCGGCGCGGCGTTCCTGAAATCGCTTCGCGGATTCTTCGTCGCGTTGAACAAGTTTCAATGTTGTGACCGATAACTTGCCATTACGAACTTCTTCATCAAATTCAACGATATCGCCTTCGTTCAAATATCGCAAATCCGCATTTTTAAGTGAACTTGAATGAACAAATACATCATCCGTGTTGCCGTCCGCATCCGGTGTATCCGGCGCAATAAAGCCATAACACTTTTTGCCGTTGTACCATTTTACTTTACCTTGGCGCATCTTTTTTTCCTTTACTAATCTTGTTGATGATTCAATCGTTTGATTAAATCTGATTCAATCTTGTCACAATGAAAAAGTAAAATCAAGAAAATAACGCATGTGCCAAAAAGGACATTTGTCCCCAATTACATATTGCGTTCGGAATTATAATATCGCGAAACTTCATTCATAATAAAATTAAACAGCCGTGTGGCAAGTGTATCACCATCAACCCCGCATCCGGCACGCGTATACGGCATTGCCGACACCAAAACAAATCGTGCCATAAAACGGAAAATTGCAATCTCTTGTGTTTTATCCAACTTTGATGAAGAATTTGTCACAACAAAAATTTCATTTTTCACCGCGGCATCCAATTTATTCATAATTTTTTCAACGATTGAATGCGGATAATAAAGTTTGCATTCACGCGGGAACCCTTCGAACAGTGACACATCATTACCGCGACTGTATAAAATATTCCAACCAACGCGTTCAAGCAAATCGTCCAAACACCTGCATATCATTTTATTGTATTGTTCGATTCCGTTTTCCATCATTTCGGCGGCCTCGGTTTCGATTTTCGCGTTTGTTGCACTTGGATCTTCGCGCAACGCGGCATAGTAATCATGCGTCCGGCGTTCAAATTCAAAGAACGTTCGAACCTGGCATATAATCTCCATCGGAATAACATTATCCACAGTGCCGATATTCAGAATAATTTTCGAATCGCGATAGTTGCGTGGATTTGTGATATCATAGAACTTATCGCGCACCGATATAATTCTTTCTGGCATCATATCGCGCAGTCGTTCGATAAAAGTTCGCGCTTGGGGAATTAAATCGAACAAGCATTTTACGCGCCACACATCATTTAGGTGCAAGTAAGGTTTCTTAATCTTATCCAATTCGCGCACAAGTTTCACAACCAAGCAATCTTCACTTTGCCCCATGATGGATAAAACCTCTTCGGCGGCATTCGTCACATAATGGTCCGCAAAAGTTTTGCGAATTTTATCTTCCATTTTTTTAACCTGCTTGTCACGCCCCGTTTCCGTAAACACACGCGTGACCGCCGATATAACATCATTGATAAAGAACTGATAATATTTCCCGGTTACCTTGTCCAATGCGCGTTCGACATTTTTCTGGGCGGCAACAATAACCGTCACAATCGATGACACCGACAAATCAATTCTATGCGATGCGCAACATGTAAAAAACTGATTCCGCATGGGGTCCGCATCCAAACGATGATTGACCAGGTAGGAACAAAGCGGATTTATATCGACAATCTTTATCGGCCTATCCACCGACAAATCTGTCGCTGGGTCATATTCGGTCACCGCTGTTTTCGGCGCCCCAAAGCATTTACCCAAAACGTGAAACACATCGCGATAGCAATTCATACCATCAGTGTAAAGCCGCCGCAAATACTTCGCCGTTTCATTATCTATGCGGCCATCATCGCACGCCTTGTCAATGAACGCGATGTTATGCCGGTCATGGTCGGCGGTCAAAATATCAACATCTGGGACGGTTGTTTTTACCATGCATTCATCCGTTTATTTCATTATCGGGAACAGGATAACATCACGCGCAGTTGGTTGATCAAACACAATCATGGCCAATCTGTCGATACCCATACCCACACCGGAAATCGGTGGAAATCCGTGTTCCATTGCGCGGACGAAATCGTTGTCCGGATTAAATGCTTCTTCTTCGCCACCTTCGATGCTTTTTGCCTGGTCTTCAAATGCCTTGGCTTGCTGAATCGGATTTACCAATTCAGAATACCCCTTGCACAATTCGCCGCCCGCCACCAACAATTGATACATATCTAAACGACGGTCATCTTCGTCATTATGCCGTGCAAGTGGCACCATATACGTTGGATAGTTGTAAAGGAAAGTTGGTTGTACAATTTGATTGCGGATTTTCCGCTTGTACACATAGTCAACCAATGTGGCAAGTGATTTCAAATCTTCCAATTCGGACATTGGGAACATGCCCATATCAACCAATTTTTGCCGCAGCACATCAACGTCTTCAAAATCCAAAATGTTGCACCCAAAAAGTTCATTCATCTTTGCGGTATAATCCATCATATCATACTTGCTAAAATCAAGTTTGGTTCCTTGAAATTCAATCTGTAATGTGCCGCGCGCGCGCTTTATCAGTTCTTGAACCATTTGCCAAGTGAAATCGATATTACGTTTGTAATCCCAATACGCCGCGTACCATTCAATCATAGTGAATTCTTGCAGGTGCATCGCATCCATGCCTTCGTTGCGGAAATCCTTGGCCACTTCGTACACTCGGTCAAAGCCGGCACCTATCGCCATCTTTAAAAACAACTCTGGCGAAATGCGCAATTGGAAATCCGCGTTCAGTGCGTTGTGATGTGTTGTAAAGGGTCGCGCCGCCGCACCCGATGCAATATTTTGCATAATCGGCGTTTCAATTTCCAAGAAACCATGACTGTTCATAAATTCGCGTAAATGCTGTGTCATTTTGAACCGCCCAAGCAACGCGTTACGCGATTCCGGATTCGATACGATATCCAAATAGCGCTGGCGATACCGTGTTTCCATATCGGTAAGGCCGTGGAACTTTTCCGGCAACGGCCGCAATGCCTTGGCCAAGATTTCATAATTCGCGACGCGCACGGTCAATTCGCCCGCGGTTGTGTGATAAAGTTTTCCGGTAATTCCAATAAAGTCGCCCAAATCGACATTTGCCTTCATGAATTTATAATTTTCTTCACCCAATTCTTCGCGGGACATAGAAAACTGAATTTCGCCGTTTATGTCATAAATGCGCCCGAACATCAACTTTCCCATCCAACGCAACGCCGTCACACGACCGCAAAGCCGAACATCGGTATCATCGGGCAATTCACGTGCATCGGCAATTGTATGTGTGCGATCAAATTTATCCTTCCACACAACGCCGTCGCGTGCGCGAATATTTTCGGCCTTTTGCAGGCGTGCGGTTAGTTCGTTTGTAGACATTGTTTCATTTTCTGACATAATGTTTCCTTTTTTGTTAAAAAGAACGGGGCACCACAAAGGTGCGCCCGTAAAATACTTTATGGTCGCACCATTATAACAAAAATTTTTTGCAAATCGTACGCATTTCGCCCGCCATTATGCACGCTATTTTTCCAAATGTAAAGCATTTTTTATTGCCCCAGAAAAAAATCATTGATTCTGTAAAAACATGCACTTATAATCCCCCGCAAACGAAAGGAAAAACAAATGCTATACGAAATATCGCCAATAGAATGGAGTGAACCCGACAAAAAGTTCAAAATTACCGTAATAACAGGACCAAATGACTATAATGTGCAAAACGTCCTGTCGCCGGTGCGGGCGGCGCTTGAAAATTATATAAAGGAAATCAAGAACTATGAATTGCAAAATATGAAAGTGTGCTCACATTGATTCATATTTTTAATATTGGTTGGCTACCGACACTTTTCTATTGACTTTTCATATGAAAGTGCATAGAATATGCGGGCCGAGTTCTGGGGTTGTAGCTCAGTTGATTAGAGCGCCTGATTTGCATTCAGGAG
>CALABO010000014.1 GCA_937885575.1 uncultured Pseudomonadota bacterium
TTGTTGGAAATATTGCGTTGCATAACGAAATCAAAAAAATCGAACAATCCAAAAATGGTGGTGGATATAGCGGCGGACGTGGTGATGGTGGCGGACATGGCCTTGGACATATAAGCACGGAACAAAAAGTTGATATTGAATGTGAAACTTTTGCCGATTTGCCGTGTGAAGATTTGTGTGAGGCTGGCTATAACTGTCCACGATGTACATGTTCTTAAATAAAACAACAAAACCAAAAGGAGAAAAAATGAAAAAAACTTTGTTGTCAGTGACCGCGGCATTGGCGGTAATTGGTTCGGCATGTGCGGCGCCGAGTGTAGAGGACCGCAAGGCGCTTTGTGAAAAATATCCAGATAAATATGTTTGGGTCGCAAAAGATGAGATGTGTGTGCCGATAAATCCATGTTTGTCGGATAATGAACGTATGCGACACGCTTATTGTGACGACCTAATTCTGTTCCCTTTTGATATATCAAAACGTGATCTGGTTGTGCAGAGATTGGTAGAAAAACATGGGGCCAATGTTGTTTCAATAAAAGAGTTGTCTGATTTATGGTTTGGGGTTGTTACATCGGATGGGAATTATTGGGTTGGTGGAAGAGCCGATGGGAAGCAATTGGACAAGTTTTCGGCGGTTGATAATGCGTTTTATGCCCATATTTACAATGTAATACCAAAAACAGACGAAAACGGTACAAGGTATTTAGTTGGAGTTGGGCGTGATATGAGTCCGGCAGAATGTAGAGATGTACTAGATTTTGCTAGTTTGTTGTTTGAAGACTTACTAGAAGGCTATTATGAGAGTGAAGATTCAGGTTGTTGGATAAAAGTTGATTAATGGGTTTTTCTATTTCCCCCACACGATTGGTGGGGGACAAAAAAACGCGGGGCGTATGCCCCGCGCACTAATCACTTACACTAACACTTACCACTTATTTCTCTTCATCCTTGCCGAGGCCGATGGTTTTCTTCGCACTGTCCAGGGTGCGAATCAGGGCGCGGCGGATTTTGCCGGATATGGTCATAGGCAGGCTGTCCACGAATTCAATCACACGCGGGTATTTGTATGCCGCGGTGCGGTTGCGAACGTGGTCTTGCAATTGCCGAACCAGGACGTCCGTGCCTTGGAAATATTTATTCAAAACGATTGTCGCCTTGACCGCCATGCCGCGCGACGGGTCGGGGATGCCGGTGACGGCAACTTCGCGGACCGCGGGGTGTTCAAGCAGGACACTTTCAACCTCAAACGGGCTAATGCGGTATCCGGATGATTTAATCAAATCATCATTGCGGCCGACGAACCAATAGTACCCGTCCGAATCGCGGTATGCCACGTCGCCCGTGTGGTAATATCCATCACGAAAAGCGGCGTTTGTTAGTTTTTCGTTTTTGTGATATTTTTGGAACATTCCAACCGGGCGGCCGTTTGCGATTGATATGCATATTTCACCAACCTTGCCATCTTCGGTGATGGGGCGACCGTCTTCGTCCAATAATTTTATATTCCAACCGGCGGCGGGCATGCCCATGCTGCCCGGTTTGGGTTTTATCCATTGGTTAGTAAAAAGTTGTACGGTTGTTTCCGTTTGACCGAAACCTTCGTGTAATTCAATCCCAGTCATGTCAAGGAAACGTTCATAAACCTCTGGATTTAATGCTTCGCCCGCGACGTCGGCCTTTACCAATTTTGAAAGGTCGTATTTTGATGCGTCCGCGTGAATCAGCATTTTGTAAACCGTCGGTGGCGCGCAAAAAGATGTCACGCCGTTTTCCGCCATTGCGGACCAAAGGTCATGCGCGTTGAAAATACCACTAACGTCGAAAATAAAGACCGCCGCGCCCGCAAGCCATTGGCCGTACATTTTGCCCCACGAACATTTTGCCCAACCCGATTCGGAAAGGGTAAAATGAACATCCCCATCGGTAAGTCTTTGCCAAAATACCGCGGTGTTGATGTGACCCAATGGATACGCGTAATTGTGCGCCACCATTTTCGGCAGGTCCGTTGTGCCACTGGTGAAATAAATGACCATCGTGTCGGTGTTTTCATTTGGCACGCGTTCAAATTCCGCCGGCATAGTGTTTATCGAATCGGCAACTTCGTCATTTGATATAAGCATCACATCCGAATCGCCAATCGCAGATTTTATTTCCGGAATTATGTGTCCGTCGTCAAAGGCAATGATTGCTTTGCTTTCCGCCGTATCGATTCGGTATTTGATATCTTCGGCCTTTAACTGATTCGTTGACGGAATCGGTATAATTCCGGCGCGGTGCATCGCCATCATCAAAATCCAATATTCCCAGCGGCGGCGCAGGAAAAGTAGCACCGTATCGCCCCGGTGCAATCCGCGCGAAGTCAGGTAATTTGCAACCGAACCCGACATACGCGACAAATCCGCAAATGTAAATGTTTTTTTATCGCCCGAATCGTCAACCCAAATAATTGCGGTTTTTTCCGGTGTTTCGCGCGCGATAACATCAATCACATCGTATGCAAAATTAAAGTTTTCCGGGACAATTGGTGTTCCGTTTTGCAGATAATCATCATAACTTTCGAATTTTTCCTTGGTTAAAAAACGCGTCGCGAACATAGGTGCCTCTTTTGTTTTTTATGTGTGAATATTGCCATTTTTCAACGAAAATACAAGTATAAATGTAGGATAAAAATAAAAAGTTAAAAAAAAGTTGCAAATGCAAATTTATGTTCTACAATCGGCTTGTTCTTAAAAAGATAAGAACGTTTGTTTGTTGTTGTGTGTGTTCGGAGTATAGCTCAGCCTGGTAGAGCGCTACGTTCGGGACGTAGAGGTCGTAGGTTCGAATCCTGTTACTCCGACCATAAATTAAAATCGCGTCGTCCCCTCGGCGCGATTTTTAATTTGTCGTGGTCGTGGTTACAGGATGAGAACCGTGGTTCGACACGATAGTTGGTTCGCACAAGCGATAGCGCAGTGCAAACCTTACGTGTGGTGAGTGAAACGAACAATCCTGTGACGTAGACCATCAGCCTTCGCCAATCCGTCTTCGTTACACTACGCCGAGACGATGGGCTACGGCGCGACGTGTAAATTAAAATCGCGTCGTTCCGCTTTCGCTTCGCTACAGCGAGGCAGGCCCCTCGGCGCGGTTTTAATTTAAGTGTTAGTGTTGGGCGTGCCGGCGTCACTTACCACTTACACTGGCCACTAACACTATCTATTTGCAAAATTATTTTTATCTGCAATAATTCCCAACGTTATGCGCAGGCGTAAAAAGAAAATCTTTACACGTTATATTTTTGGAATCGCGGGGCTGTTGTTTGCCGTGATTTTCTATGGACTTTGTGTGCGTTCGCCGATTCGCGAATCGGTGAATTTTAATATCAATTCGGGGGACACGGTTTCGTCGGTTGCGCGACGGTTGGATAAAGATAAAATTGTGTTTTCTGATATGGCGTTCAAATTTGCGATTCGTATGCGTGGTGGGCGCGTGCAAAAGGGCGAATATGAAATTCCCGCCGGGGCATCCGCGTGGCGAATCGCCGGAATGTTTTCGCGTGGAAAAATCGCAACCGTGAAAATTGTTATTCCCGAAGGTCTTACCATTTTGCAAATCAAAGATTTATTGCGTGGGTACAGTGCGCTTTCGGGTGATGTTGATTGTCGCGATTGGCGCGCGGTGTGTGATGTTGCGGACGGTGATGTTTTCCCGGATACTTACTTTGTTGCACGTGGAACATCGCGGTTGGCGGTGCTGGATTTGGCGCGCAAAAAAATGGACGAAGTAAAAAATAAATGGTTGCGGACACGGCGAAATCCGCCGGCACCACTTACGGGGTGGAATGATGTTGTGACACTTGCGTCGATTGTGCAACGTGAAACACCGCGAACGGGAGAGATGAAAATTGTGGCAAGTGTTTATTTGAATCGGTTGCGGCGCGGTATGCGGTTGCAAGCCGATCCGACGGTGATTTATGCGATAACCGATGGATATGGTGATATGCGGGGTGCGCCACTTTTGCGTGGGCATTTAAAGGTGGACAGTCCGTATAACACATATCGCAATAATGGTTTGCCACCGTCGCCGATTGCAAATGTTGGTTCGCATGCGATTCGTGCGGTGTTGGAACCGGCGGATACCAAGTACCTGTATTTCGTGGCGGACGGTCGTGGTGGACATAAATTTTCAACCGATTATGAAACGCATTTGAAAAATCATGCTGACTGGCGCGAGATAAAAAAATTAAAGAATCCTGAATTAAATTTTGACAATCAATAAATGTCGTGGCGAATCGGTGCCAAGGAAAAATTTTTTTCTGTGTATAAAAAAGTTCTGGATTTGTGCGCTTTTGCGCGTGCGGTAAAAAACACAAATTCAAATCGGCGTGCATTGTATCATATTTTTTTGTGTTTATCAAAAATCTTTTTTCTTGAAAAAAATCTTATCGGTGGGAAAATATGCTTAACTAGGTGGGGGAATATTCTAGTTTCCAATTAACAAATAAAGGAAAGGAAAAAAAATGAAAAAAATTGCTTTGACTTCTTTATTAACAATTGCGATGGCGTCCGCCGCGCATGCAAGTGTGAATACGATAGATGGTAATCCGTTGTATATGCCACGTGCCGGGCATTTTTACAGTGAAACATCACTTGGTTCCAATACCAAAACAACGGAAAGTTGGGCGTTGGGCGAAAGTTTCGGTTATGGTATTACCGATAGATTCGCAATTGGTTTAACAACCGCGTTGGCCGAACACGATTCTTTTGATTTGTTCGGATGGGATGGTTTGTCGTTGGGTGCGACATATCGCATTTTGAAAAACGGTCATTGGGTTGCCGATGTGGTTGGGTCATACAATGTTGACGGTTGGTTGTATGCGTATGATGAAAATGCCGATGATGGTTATTTCATGGAAAAAGAATTGTTGAACTATACATGGAAGGCCGGTGTCCGTGGTGGTTATACGGTTGCACGCTTTACCGTTGCCGGTCATGTGATGTTTAGTTATAACAATGAAGAATCGTTTAATTGGAATGAAGACGGCGTGCATCGTCTTGCTTTCGGACTTGACGGTCAATATGTAATCAATCGTGATTGGAACTTGGTTGCGGGTATTGAATATTCTGGATCGATTGATGACGGTGTGAAAAATACCGGTCGTTTGATTGGTGATTTTGGTATAAATTATAACATAAGTTCGTCATCGTATGTTGGTGCGTATGTTGCCGGCGAAATGTTGCATGAAACCGGTGATTGGAAATGGCACGAAGGTATGGGATTCGGTGTTAAGTTCGGTGTCGATTTCTAAGGGTTTAATGTTTGATGTGCTCCGTATGATTTTATATGGGGCACATTCGCTTTTAAGAATGAAATCATTTTTTACTTGAAAGTATGATGGTTTTTAGGATAAAATACATACAACTAGGATGGGAATGAATTTCTAGTTTCCAAGTAACAAATAACAAAAGGAAAAACAAAATGAAAAAAATTGCTTTGACTTCTTTATTGGCGGTTGTTGCGGCGTCTGCGGCACACGCGAGTATTAATGTTATCGATGGTAACCCACTGTATATGCCGGCCAAGGGTCATTTTTACAGTGAAACATCTTTGTCGTCTGATACAAACAATGTTGATGAATGGACGTTGGGTGAAACGTTTGGTTATGGTATCACAGATCGCTTGGCGGTTTCTGTAAATACTTCTATGAGTGAAGCGTACTGGTTCAAAGGTGCGAAGGGTTATAATAACGATGCTGAAGACGAAAATAGTAATCCGATTGAATATACCGGTAATGGTAATTCTTGGAATGAATTGGGTGCCGATATTACATGGCGTGTTATCAATGACAATGCTTGGAAATTGGATGTAATGGGTGGATTTGAAATGGATCCAATTTGGGGTGACCATGTTCCGTTCCTTGATAAAGATACGACTTTGTACACATGGAAGGCCGGTGTTCGTGGTGGCTATGTGAACAATGATTGGACATTGTCTGCACATGCGAACTTTATTTACGAAAACACCGAAGCATTCAATTGGGGTGATGATGATGCGAAATATTTGGATGGTGAATTCTGGGCGAATCATAAGTTGAACCTTGGTGTCGCGGGTCATTGGACAATGAGTGATACATGGAGTGCTTATGCGGGTGCCGATTATTATAAAGTATTGGATCGCTATAATGAAGTTAAAAACAAAGGTTGGTGGGATTTGACTTTGGGGCTAAATATGAACATTGACACAACAAAATATGTCGGTGCATATGTTAACAAGATTGTTAAACGTGCAGAAAATGGTGAAATGGAGGGTCGTGACGGTTATGGTTTCGGCTTGAAATTCGGTATTGATTTCTAATCATCTGAATAAACAAAAAAACGCCACCCGTTTGGGTGGCGGTTTTTTGTGGGTGATTTCAGGCGGTATCTTGTCGATTTTGTTGTATCCCATTTCTCTGTAACTCTAGAAAGATCCCAGCTTTCGCCGGGATTGTAGATGTTACCAATTTCGATGACAAGATAGGCGACACCTCCCGGCGTTCCACGCCGTACTCCTCTGGCCAGAGGAGAATTTTGCTTTCGTTTCGGCGCGATCCAAATTCCCCTCTGGCTAGAGGGGTGCCCGCAGGGCGGGGTGTCGCGAAAAATGAATACTTTTTCGTCATCGAAATTAGTAACATCTATAGGAACGACGATTTTACTAACCACTTACACTTTCCGCTTTTTTTTATCAAAATCCCTTGACAACCGGTGGGTTCGGGGTTATAGTATTGACGCTTTCTGTGTAATAAAGGAAAGTGAAAATTACAGAAAAACGCCGTATTTTGGCAGATTTATAATTGCGGTCGCGCCGTTCAAAATAAGTCTGATGCGGGTTTTTGTGTGGAAAAAAGGTTAAAAAAATAACAAAGAGATTTTGAATGCCAACTGTAAATCAATTGATTCGGAAACCACGTAAAAAGGTCGTTGTGAAATCTACGGCACCTGATATGTTGGAAAATCCACAAAAACGCGGTGTGTGCACACGTGTTTATACAACTACACCAAAAAAACCTAACTCTGCGCAACGTAAGGTTGCACGTGTTAAACTTGCCAATGGACGCGAAGTTACCGCGTATATCCCTGGCGAAGGTCATAATTTACAGGAACACAGTGTCGTCATGATTCGTGGCGGCCGTGTAAAGGACTTGCCCGGTGTGAAATATCACATCATTCGTGGTGTGTTGGATACCAAGGGTGTGGAGAGCAGAAAGCAAGGTCGTTCTTTGTATGGTGCAAAGAAAGCAAAATAACAGTAACATGCGGGAAACCGTATGAGTAATCCGGAAAGCCGGGTGAAGAAACAAAAAAGGACAAAAATATGTCAAGACGTAAAGCCGCAACAAAACGCGAAGTTTTGCCAGATTCAAAGTATGGTGATGAAGTTGTTGCAAAGTTTATAAACTGTCTGATGTGGGATGGCAAAAAGGAAGTTGCCGAAAACATTGTTTATGGCGCGATGGAAGATTTGAAAAAAATTGCGTCCGATGGTGATGAATTAAAGGCGTTTCATGATGCATTGGATGCATTGAAACCGTCGGTTGAGGTTAAAAGCCGTCGTGTCGGTGGTGCAACTTATCAGGTTCCGGTCGAAGTGCGTGCCGATCGTCAACAAACTTTGTCGATTCGTTGGGCGATTCAATATGCGCGTAAACGTGGCGAACGCGGTATGAGGGCGCGCGTGTTTGGTGAATTGCGTGATGCGTTGAACGGAACCGGTGGCGCATTCAAAAAGAAAATTGATACACACAAAATGGCAGAAGCGAATAAGGCCTTTGCACATTTCCGTTGGTAATATAAAAGAAAAGGAAAGAAAATGTCTGTTGGGAAAACCGCACCATTACATATGTACAGAAACATCGGCATTATGGCGCACATTGATGCCGGTAAAACGACTACATCTGAACGTATTTTGTTCTATACCGGAAAAACATACAAAATCGGCGAAGTGCATGATGGCGCCGCGACTATGGATTGGATGGCACAAGAACAAGAACGTGGTATTACAATTACTTCGGCGGCAACGACATGTTTTTGGCGTGACCATCGTATCAATTTGATTGATACACCGGGACACGTTGACTTTACAATGGAAGTGGAACGTTCTTTGCGCGTTTTGGACGGTGCGGTTGCGGTTTTTGAATCTGTGTCCGGTGTGCAACCACAAACTGAAACTGTGTGGCGCCAGGCCGATCGTTACAATGTTCCGCGTATTTGCTTTATTAACAAAATGGACCGTGTTGGGGGAAATTTCTTCCGCTGTGTTGATATGATTCGTGAACGTTTGGGGGCAAATCCGTTGGTGTTGAATTTCCCGATTGGGGCAGAGGCGGATTTTAAGGGTGTTGTTGATGTTCTGGAAATGAAAGGTTTGATTTGGGAAGATGAAACAGGTTCCCATCCGATCACAATTGAAATTCCCGAAGAATTAAAGGCCAAGGCCGAAGAATTGCACAACAAATTGATTGAAGAAGTTGTGACATTAGATGATACCGTTATGGAAGAATATATGGACGGTAAAATCCCGGATCATGATACTTTGAAAAAATTGTTGCGTAAGGGTGTTATTGCGCAAAACTTTGTTCCGGTGCTTTGTGGAACGGCTTTTAAGAACAAAGGTGTTCAACCCTTGTTGGATGCGATTGTTGATTACTTGCCGTCGCCGTTGGATGTTCCGGCGATTAAGGGAACCAAGATGGACAAAGAAACCGTTGCGGAACGTCATCCGGATCCAAAAGAACCGTTTAGTGCTTTGGCGTTCAAGGTTGCAAACGATCCCTTTGTTGGAAATTTGATGTTTATTCGTATTTATTCGGGTAAGTTGACATCTGGTTCTTATATCTATAATTCGAATCGTGACAAACGCGAACGTGTTGGTCGTATGTTGTTGATGCATTCCAATCAACGCGAAGAAATCAAAGAGGCCAGTGCAGGGGACATCATTACTTTGGTCGGTATGAAGGAAACAATTACTGGCGATACGCTGTGCGATGAAAATAATCCGATTATTTTGGAAAATATCCATGTTCCGGAACCGGTTATTTCTATTGCGGTTGAACCAAAGACCAAGGCGGATATTGAAAAAATGTCTTTGGGACTTCAGGCGTTGGCCAAAGAAGACCCATCGTTCCGCGTTTCGGTTGACGAAGAATCCGGACAAACAATTTTGGCGGGTGTCGGTGAATTGCATTTGGAAATCTTGGTTGACCGTTTATTGCGTGAATTTAAGGTTGATGTAAATGTCGGTGAACCGCGTATCGCATATCGTGAAACATTCCGCAAACCGGTGACCGAAGAATATACGCACAAGAAACAATCCGGTGGTTCGGGTCAGTATGCCCAGGTAAAGATTGAATTTGAACCGCTGGAACCGGGCAAAGGTTACGAATTTGAAAACAAGATTGTCGGTGGTGCGATTCCAAAAGAATACATCCCCGGGGTTGAAAAAGGATTAAAGATAGCGCAACAGACCGGTGTTCTGATTGGCTATCCTACTGTGGATTTCAAGGCAACATTGGTTGACGGTAAGTATCACGAGGTCGATTCTAATGTGCTTTGCTTTGAAATTGCGGCGCGCGCCTGTTTCCGCGAAGCAATGAAAAAGGCGTCGCCAAAATTGTTGGAACCGATTATGAAACTTTCGGTTAATACGCCGGAAGAATATGTCGGTGACATCATCGGTGACTTGAACAGCCGTCGTGGACAAATCAATGGTATCGAAACCCAGTTCGGAAATCAGGTGATTTCGGCGTTCGTTCCACTGGCGAATTTGTTCGGCTATGTCAAGACACTGCGTTCTTTGTCCCAAGGGCGCGCAAATCCGTATATGGAATTGTCGCACTATGACGAAGTTCCGCAAAATGTCGCAGATGAGGTTATAAAAAAGCTGACAAAGTAAAAAAAGTTTAGACATTTGATTTTTTTGATGTAGTATCAGATTTCGGATGTCAAAAGAAAACAAACTAAATTAACCAAAGCCCAAGGAGAAAACCATGGCAAAAGAAAAGTATGTAAGAACAAAACCGCATGTCAATATCGGGACAATCGGTCACGTTGACCACGGTAAAACGACATTGACCGCCGCAATCGTGCACTATTATGGTGTCGGTGCCGATGCACAAAAAGGTGTTAATGAAATCGATAGCGCACCGGAAGAAAAGGCACGTGGTATAACAATTAATACCGCGCACGTCGAATATGAAACCGCGAATCGTCACTATGCACACGTTGACTGCCCGGGGCACGCGGACTATGTTAAAAACATGATTACCGGTGCGGCGCAGATGGACGGTGCGATTTTGGTCGTTGCGGCAACCGATGGTCCGATGCCACAAACACGTGAACACATCTTGTTGGCGCGCCAGGTCGGTATTCCGAAAATTGTCGTTTATTTGAACAAATGCGATTTATCCCCTGATCCGGAATTGTTGGAATTGGTTGAAATGGAAATCCGCGAATTGTTGTCTGCGAACGACTTTGATGGTGAAAATGTGCCAATCATTCGTGGTTCTGCTATTTCCGCATTGGAAGGCAAAAACGACGGCCTGGGCAAAGAATCAATTGATGCTTTGTTAAAGGCGTGCGATGAATATATCCCGATGCCGGAACGTCCGGTTGATAAACCGTTCTTGATGCCAATCGAAGACGTGTTCAGCATCACTGGTCGTGGAACTGTGGTTACGGGTCGTGTCGAAGCCGGTGTTATCAAAGTTGGTGACGAATGCGAAATCGTTGGTTTGCGTCCGACACAGAAAACAACCGTTACCGGTGTTGAAATGTTCCGCAAATTGTTGGATCAAGGTGAAGCCGGCGATAACATTGGTTTGTTGTTGCGTGGAACCAAGAAAGAAGATGTGGAACGTGGTCAGATTATCTGCAAACCGGGTTCTATTACCCCGCACACAGATTTCGAAGCCGAAGTTTATATCTTGACCAAGGAAGAAGGTGGACGTCATACTGCGTTCTTTAGCAACTATCGCCCGCAGTTCTTCTTTAGCACAACCGACGTAACCGGAACTATCACTTTGCCGGCCGATAAAGAAATGGTCTTGCCGGGTGATAATGTTCGTATCACGGTTGCTTTGATTGCACCTATTGCTATGGACGAAGGTCGCCGTTTCGCTATCCGCGAAGGTGGTCGTACCGTTGGCGCAGGTGTTGTGTCAAAGATTATCAAATAATAACGATGTTGTTGGGTCGCCCGCGGGAAACCGTTCGGGCGACCAGCAACAGAAATAGACAAAATAAGGGAAACAAGCAAAATGGTACCAGCATCAAAGATTCGCATCAAGTTGACGGCTTTTGACCATAGAGTTTTAGTGGAATCAGTGGACGAGATTGTCAAAACTGCAAAGCGCACCGGCGCAGATGTCGTTGGGCCTGTTCGCTTGCCGACATTGGTTCAGAAATTTACGGTCAATCGTTCGCCGCACGTTGATAAAAAATCGCGTGAGCAATTCGAAATCCGCAATCATAAAGCGGTTGTCGATATTGTTAATCCAACCCCTCAGACAGTTGATGCACTGATGAAGTTGGATTTGGCATCGGGCGTTGATGTAAAAATTAAATTGTAAGGGTTTGTTAGCGTTAGATATTTGTTGACTTTTGAAAACAAAGTTCTAACCTCTGGCAGAAAAAAAGGCAAAAAAATGAAACGTAGTGGGTTGATTACAACAAAAATGGGTATGACGCGTCTGTATGATGATGCGGGCGTTGCACATGCGGTTACGGTTTTGTCCGTTGGTGATTGCACGGTTATCGGCAATCGGACGGCCGAAAAGAACGGCTATGTCGCAAATGTTTTGGGCATGCGTGAGGCCAAGGCGAAACATATCGCGAAACCTCAGGCGGTGGCCGCCGAAAAGGCCGGCGTTAAGCCGTATCGCAAAATTGTGGAATTTCGTTGCAGTGATGACTGTGTGATTCCGGTTGGAACGAATATGGTTGCGTCTCACTTTGTGACCGGGCAATTTGTTGATGTTCAGGCAACAAGCAAAGGTAAAGGGTTCCAGGGTGCAATGAAACGTCATAACTTTGGTGGTAAGGAAGCAACCCATGGTGTGTTAAAGGCGCATCGATCACTTGGTGGTACGGGTATGCGCGAATGGCCGGGGCGTGTTTTGCCGGGTAAAAAGATGTCTGGTCAGATGGGTAATGAAACCGTTACGGTTCAAAATTTGAAAGTTTTTGGCACAGACGAAGCAGATAACTTGATTTTCGTCGAAGGTGCTGTTCCGGGGGCGAATGGAACATTCGTTCTGATTACGGACGCGATTAAAAAAGAACAGAAAGATTTGCCAATTCCGACATGCGAAGTAAAGGCGGCCGCCGCGGAAGAACCCAAGGCGGAAGAAACCAAATCAGAATCTGTTGCAGAGTAATAAAGGTGAACTAAGATGCAAGCAAATGTTATAAATTTTGATGGCAAAACAGTCGGCAAGATTGAATTGCAAGATTCTATTTTTGGTTTGGACGCACGTGCGGATGTGTTGCATCGTGTTGTAACATGGCAACGTGCCAAGGCGCGCGCCGGAACGCATGCGGTGAAAACCGTATCTGATGTCGCGGGCAGTGGTAAAAAGGCATTTAAGCAAAAGAAAACTGGAAACGCACGTCAAGGTGAACGTTATAATGTTCATATGCGTGGCGGTGGTGTTGTTCATGGACCGGTTGTTCGGGACCACAGCATCGATTTGCCGAAAAAGATCCGTAGCTTGGGATTGAAAATGGCGTTGTCGTCCAAGGCGAAAGATAATGCGTTGGTTATCGTCGATTCTGAAAAATTGTCGGCGGTAAAGACGGCGACATTCGCAAAGCAATTGAAAAAGTTGGAAATTTCTTCGGCTTTGTTCGTTGGTGCGGATGCGTTGGATGAAAATTTCAAAAAATCCGCGGCGAATATAAACAATGTTGATGTTTTGCCGACCGTTGGGTTGAATGTGTTGGATATTTTGAAACATGATAAATTGGTTTTGACGGCGGATGCGGTCAAAGCGATAGAAAAACGCCTTGGGGCATAATGGCAATCGGTTTGACAAAAGAGGTTATAGATATGGCAGAAAAAAAAGTTCAGGCAGAAAAAAAGTCCGTTGTGACAGCCGGTGTTTATGATATACTTCGTCGTCCGATTGTTTCGGAAAAGGCGGTTCAGTTGTCCGAAGGCAATGCAATTGCCTTTGAGGTTGATGTGCGCGCAACCAAGGAAGATGTCGCGCGTGCAGTGCAGGCGATTTACAATGTGAAACCAAGCAAGGTGAACATTGTTGTTGTCAAGGGCAAGGTTAAACATTTCCGCGGTCGTGGAACAGGAACACAGCGTACTGTGAAAAAGGCGTATGTGTCTTTGCCGGCGGACGCGAAATTGGATTTAACCACAAACGCATAAAACTAATGTCCCCAGCAGATAATCCGGGCATCGGACGTTAGTGTTGGGGTGATAAAAGGATAGTAAAATGGCATTAAAAAACTATAAACCGATAACTGCAGGAACGCGTGGTTTGGTTTTGATTGACCACAGTGAATTGCACCGTGGCGCACCGGAAAAGTCCCTTACCGTTGGGTTGAAATCCAAGGGTGGACGTAATAATTTTGGACATGTGACGGTCCCGCACCAAGGTGGCGGTCATAAACGCAAATATCGTTTGATTGATTTCAAACGCAAGAAATTGGATATGCCGGCGACGGTCGTCCGTTTGGAATATGACCCGAATCGCACTGCGTTTATTGCGTTGATTGAATACAAAGACGGTGTTCGTTCTTATATCTTGGCGCCGCGTGATTTAAAGGCGGGTGATATTGTTATTTCCGGAACACGTGAAGATATTAAACCGGGTAATGCGATGCCGCTTAAAAATATGCCGATTGGGACAATTGTTCACAATGTCGAATTGAAACCGGGCGCGGGTGGTCAGTTGGCGCGCAGTGCCGGTTGCTATGCCCAGTTGATGGGTAAAGATGGTGTTTATGCCCAGATTAAAATGAACAGTGGTGAGTTGCGCAAGGTTCATTCTGATTGTCGTGCGACTGTTGGAACTGTTTCCAATCAGGATCAGCGGAACGTCAATTTGGGTAAGGCGGGTCGTGCACGTTGGTTGGGTATTCGTCCGTCAACGCGTGGTATGGCACAAAACCCGGTCGATCATCCGATGGGTGGTGGTAACGGTCATTCCAAGGGACACGAACCGGTATCGCGCACCGGTATCCCGGCCAAGGGCTATCGCACACGCAGAAATAAACGTACGGCCAAAATGATTATTCGTAGCAGACATTTGGCAAAGAAGAAATAAACTATAAAAAACGGAGTTAGATAAATGTCTCGTTCAGTTTGGAAAGGTCCATATGTTCATCCGTCTATCTTGAAAAAGGTGGCGGTGGCGAATGAAAAAAATGATCACAAACCAATTAAAACTTGGTCTCGTGGCAGTACGATTGTTCCGCCGATGGTTGGTTTGACCTTTGAAGTTCACAATGGTAACAAGTTTATTCCGGTGTCTATTGTCGAAGATATGGTTGGACATAAACTTGGTGAATTTGCGCCGACACGTACATTTAAAGGGCATGCCGCAAATAAAAAAGCCGCGGCCGCAGCAGCAAAAAAATAAAAGGTGTTAGATTATGGCAAGATATGGAATAAAAGATAATCAGGTTCGCGCATTTAACAAAATGATACGCATCAGTACCCAAAAATTGAACTTGGTTTGCGCCATGGTTCGTGGGTTGCCGGTTGACCGCGCCATTGATGTGTTGAAATTTTCCAAAAAGCGTGTTGCGGGCGAAGTGTTGAAAACTTTGATGTCTGCGATTGCGAATGCGGAACATAACAAGAACTTGGCGGTTGATACTTTGTTCGTCAAAGAAATTTGGTGTGGCAAAGCGTTGACTATGAAACGTATTATGCCGGGACCACGTGGCAGTGCTCGTCCGATTTTGAAACCGTTTTCAAATTTGACGATTGTTTTGGAATCTGGGGTTGCACCGAAAAAGGAAACGGCAAAAAAGAAAGAAACAAAAAAAGAAGCAAAATAAAAGAACAATGTTTGGTGGTATGGGGGCGACCCCGGAATAAAACTGAAAGGTTTCAAGAACACTAAACATAAACATAAGGGAAAAAAATGGGACAGAAAGTATCGCCAATCGCACAGCGTTTATCCATAAATAAAGTTCCGGATTCGCGCTGGATTGTGGACAAGAAGCACTATGCGGCTTGTTTGGAAGAAGATAATGTTATTCGTAAGTTTTTAGAGAAAAAACTTAAAAAGGCGGGGATTGCAAAAATTGTTATAGATCGTATCGCGAAAAAGGTGGTCATAACGGTGCATACTTCGCGGCCGGGTATGATTATCGGTAAAAATGGTGCGGATATCGAAGCGTTGCGTAACGATATCAAAAAATTGGTTAAAAATGATCAGGTTGTTGTGAATATCTATGAAGTTCGCCGGCCGGATTTGAATGCGCAATTGGTGGCCCAAGGCATCGCGCAACAGATTGAAGGTCGTGTTTCTTATAAACGCGCGATGAAGAAAGGCGTGCAAAATGCGCAAAAGGCCGGTGCACAGGGTGTTAAAATTATGTGCTCTGGGCGTTTGAACGGTGCGGAAATTGCGCGCAGCGAACAAATTCGTGAAGGTCGTATTCCGTTGCATACTTTGCGTGCAGATATTGACTATGCCGCGGTTCAGGCCAAGACCACATACGGTGTCGTTGGGGTAAAAGTTTGGATTTATACCGGGGATGTCGTGAACAAGGAAAAGTGGGCTTCGGAAATGGCGCGTCCAACCGAATATGCCGGAACAAGTGAAAACAAAAGAAAATAAGAAAGTTGAGGTTTTATCATGTTAATGCCAAATAAAACAAAATTTCGCAAACAGCACAAAGGACGCATTCATGGTGTCGCCAAGGGTGGCAGTGAATTGGCTTTCGGTTCTTTTGGATTAAAGGCGTTGTCACCGGAACGCATTACCGCACGCCAGATAGAGGCCGCGCGTCGTGCCATCACCCGTCGTATGCGTCGTATGGGAAAACTTTGGATTCGTGTTTTTCCGGATGTTCCGGTTACCGCGAAACCGGCCCAGGTTCGTATGGGTAAGGGTAAAGGTGCCGTCGAATACTGGATTTGCCGTGTGAAACCGGGACGTATAATCTTTGAATTGGACGGTGTAAAGCCGGATGTTGCGGCGGAAGCGTTCGCACTGGCGGCGGCGAAATTGCCGGTAAAAACAAAGATTGTCGAACGCAAAGTGAACTAAAAAGGTGGCAAAGATGGCAGAAAAGAAAACGGAATCTTTGAAGAAAGAAGAATTGCAAGGCGAATTGATAAATTTGAAACAAAAGCAGATGAATCAACGCTTTCAACATGCGGCTGGGAATTTACCAAAAACACATGTTTTGCGTAAAACCCGTCGTGACATTGCGCGTGTTAAAACAAAGTTGAACGCGGCGCAATAAAAAGTGCTAATTTTGGTTGAGATTTCCGAAATTTAGGTTATCATATACCAGATTGGGCAAAAGAAACAAGAAAAGTATATAAGGGATAGTGTTATGCCAAGACGTATACTGCAAGGAACGGTTAGAAGTGCAGCAAATGATAAAACGGTCGTTGTCGAAGTTGAACGCCGCTTTCGTCATCCGCTGTATGGAAAATTCGTGAAGCAAAATAAAAAATACAAGGCGCACGATGAAGACAACAAATATAAAGTTGGCGACATTGTTGCGATTGAAGAGCATCGCCCGATATCGAAAACCAAATCTTGGATTGTCAAGGGTTTGGTTGGCGTATCCAAAGATGGTGATGTAGAGGTAGTGGATTAAAAATCAACCCAGGGGCCTTTGAGGATGCGCCTGTCTTTGGACGGTTGCATCAGTCGGGTTCCATAACAAAGCGGCGGGGAACGGCCCCGTTCGCAGGACGAGGATAAGGTTATGATTCAAAATGAAACAGTTATGACGGTTGCGGATAATTCCGGTGCACGCAAGGCGATGTGTATCAAGGTTTTGGGTGGTTCACATCGGCGCTATGCCACCGTCGGTGATAAAATTGTGGTCGCCATCAAAGAAGCAATTCCGCGTGGCAAAGTGCAAAAAGGAACGGTGCAACGTGCGATTATCGTGCGGACCAAGTTCCCGATTAAACGTCCGGATGGTTCGATAATTCGTTTTGACGATAATGCGGTCGTTTTGATAAACAAGAACAACTTTGAACCGATTGGAACGCGTATCTTTGGGCCAATTGCCCGTGAGGTTCGTCGCAAATATGACGTTCAAAAGATTGTGTCTTTGGCACCAGAAGTGTTATAAAACAAAAGGGTTGCAAGATGAAAATTAAAAAAGGCGATGAAGTCGTAGTTATTTCTGGAAAATACAAGGGTGTCAAAGGTGCGGTTTTAGAAGCACGGCCGGCCGAATCGCGTGTTGTTGTTGCCGGTGTAAATCGTCACAAATGGCATATTAAACCGACACAGAATGAAGCAGGGCACATTGTTGACCGCGAGGCGCCAATTCATGTTTCCAATGTTGCGTTGGTTGATCCGAAAACCAAGAAACCTACGCGTGTTGGATACAAAATGGAAAAAGGTAAAAAAGTTCGCGTTGCCAAGAAATCTGGGGCCGAACTGTAAAAAAACTATCCCGCTGTTACGGGAAATAAACGTTAAGGAATAAAAAATGCAAAGCAGATTGCGTGAAATTTATGAAAAGGAAATTGTGCCTGAATTGGTCAAAGAATTCGGATACAAAAATATGTTGGCGGTTCCAAAACTGTCCAAAATCGTTTTGAATATGGGTGTTGGCGAAGCGGTTGCTGATAAAAAGAAACTTGATGCGGCGGTGACTGATTTGACCGCGATTGCTGCACAAAAGCCGATAATCACACATGCGAAAAAGTCCATCGCGACATATCGTTTGCGCGAAGGCCAGGCGATTGGAACCAAGGTGACATTGCGCGGAAAGCGTATGTATGATTTCCTTGATAAATTGATTACGGTTGCGTTGCCGCGTGTCAAGGATTTTCGTGGACTTTCGAAATCAAAGTTTGATGGTCGTGGAAATTATGCCTTTGGTATCAAAGAACATTTGATATTCCCGGAAATTTCCATTGATAAAATAGATTCTATTCGTGGTATGGACATTGTGATTGCCACAACCGCGAAAACAGATGACGAGGCGCGCGCATTGCTGACTAAAATCGGCCTGCCGTTGGTATTGAAATAATAAAAGGAACGAAAAATGGCTAAATTAGCGTTAAGAAATAAACAAAAAAGACGTGAAGGTATGGTCAAAAAGTATGCCGCAAAGCGTGCCGCGTTAAAGGAAAAAATGTCACGTAATGCGACACCCGAAGAACGCAAGGAAGCGATGCTTAAAATGGCAAAGTTGCCGCGCAATGCGAACCCAACGCGTTTGCATAATCGGTGCAGTATCACGGGGCGTGCGCGTGGGTTTATGCGTATGTTCGGCCTTTGCCGTCAACAGGTCAGAACCCAAGCGTCCGAAGGTAAATTGCCAGGCGTGCGTAAGTCAAGTTGGTAAAAGTTAAACGTGCCGATTGTGGACAATGCAATCGGTTAGCATAGGAGTAAAAAGATGTCATTATCACACCCAATTGGAGATATGGTCGCCCGCATACGTAATGGTCAAAACGCGGGCAAAGAAACCATAACTGTTCCGAACAGCAAATTGCGTGCCGCGGTTTTGTCGGTACTTAAAGAAGAAGGTTTTATCGAAGATTTTCGCAAGGAAGAAATCGATGAACATCGTTCAAATTTGGTCGTCGTGTTAAAGTATGTCGGCGGAAATGGTGCAATCCAAGATATTTCTGTGGTTTCAAAACCGGGACGTCGGGTTTATTCGGGTGCCGCAAAGATGCCACGCGTGTTGAATGGCTTGGGCATTTCGATTGTGTCGACGCCGCATGGTGTCATGACGGATCACAAGGCGCGCCTGATGAATGTCGGCGGTGAAGTTTTGTGCAAGGTTATATAATTAAAAGGATGTAATTATGTCAAGGGCAGGAAAATATCCAGTTAAATTGATTGATGGTGTGGTTGCATCTTTGGATGGCGACAAGTTGGTTATCAAGGGGCCAAAGGGTGAATTGACCGTTCCGATGAATACGAAAAATTCCGGTTTGGTCGATGTCAAGGTTGAAGCGGGCCAGGTTATCGTTACCCCGAAAGATGCCGAAGACAAAGCGTCACGCGCGATGTGGGGAACAATGACCCGCAATATCCGTAACGCGGTCGAAGGCGTGACACATGGCTTTTCCAAGGCAATGTATATGAAGGGTGTCGGATACAAGGCATCGGTCAGTGGCAAAAAATTCACTTTGGTGGTTGGCTTTTCGCATGATGTTGTTATGGAAATTCCGGATGGTTTGACCGTGACAATGGGTGAAACGCCGACGGAATTTACCATCAGTGGTAACGACAAATGTGCGGTTGGTTTGTTCGCGGATAAAATTCACAAGATTCGCAAAATGGACCCGTACAAGGCCAAGGGCATCTTCTATAAGGGTGAAAAGGTTCGTCACAAAGAAGGTAAAAAGAAATAATAGGTAAAAAAATTTCCGCTGTTACGGGAATTGGAAAAAAGGAAAAAAAATGTTGAAACATTTATCTACGGAAGAAAGACGCAAATTGGTGACACGTGTTGCGTTGAAAAAGAAAAACCCTGGGAAAATCCGTTTGTCGGTTTTCCGCAGTGGTCGTCATATTGAAATTCAGGCCATTGATGATGTGCATGGGCGCACAATTTGTGCCGCATCGTCCAAAGAAAAGGGCTTTAAGGGGCACGGTTGGAATGTCGCGGGTGCCGAATTGGTTGGCAAGGCGTTCGCCGAACGTGTTGTCGCGGCAAAAATTGCGGACAATTGCTATTTTGACCGCGGGGCGTATCGCTATCATGGTCGTGTAAAGGCATTGTGCGAGGCAATCCGCGCCGGTGGCGTCAGAATCTAAATATAAATGGAGTTTATAAATGGCACGTTTTGATAATAAAAATTTACAGACAGATAATTTAGTAGATAAATTGGTTTCTGTGAACCGCGTTTCCAAGACGGTGAAGGGCGGTAAGAATATGTCTTTTTCGGCACTCGTCGTCGTTGGGGACAAGGCCGGCAAGGTTGGTTTTGGTAAAGGCAAGGCATTGGAAGTGCAATCCGCCGTGCAAAAGGCAACCAAGGCCGCCAAGGCAAAAATGATTCGCGTTCCACTGAAAGAAGGGCGCACATTGCATCATGATATTTCGGTTAAATACGGTGCAAGTAAATTGGTTTTGCGCAGTGCGGTTCCCGGTACCGGTATCATCGCGGGTGGTGCGTTGCGTGCGGTGTTCGATTGCCTGGGCGTTCAAGACGTCGTTGTAAAGTCCCAGGGTGCAAATAACCCGAACAATATGATTCGTGCGGTGTTCTTGGCTTTCGCTAAGATGAATTCGCCAAAGACCGTGGCGGCGCGTCGTGGTAAAACGGTTGCGGAAATTGTTGCGGGTCGTGACGGCAAAAAAATGGCTGAAGAAGCGACAGCGGAAGACAAATAATAAAAGGTGATTGTTATGGCAAAAAAAATAATTGTAAAACAAATCAAAAGTGTTATCGGTCGTCCGGAATCGCAACGCAAAATTCTGGCGACATTGGGATTGGGGCGCATTGGCAAATCGCACGAATTCGCGGACAGCGCATCAATTCGTGGCATGATTGCCAAGGTGGCGCATTTGGTCAGCGTAACGGAAGAATAGAAAAGGTGATGGTTATGCAAGGAAATAGCGAAAAGCAAAATTGTCAAGAATTTAAAGATGTCGGTGATGTTTTGTCTTTTCTTTTTAGGTCAGCCAAGGGTAAGCAGTTGTCTCGTGCGGAAGTAGTGAAGGTGTTTAATATTGTTTCTGAGTGGTTTAAGAAAGCACCTGGGTATAAGAAACCAGTGTATACCGCGGTTGAAACGGATGCCCATGCGCATAGGTTGCTTACCGAACTTAGGGAGCATAGTTTTAGGTCACTTGGGGCGGGCGAGCAATATTGGGTGAAAGGTTCAAATGGCTCGTCTGAATGGCTTGTGAAAGTTTCAGATATTCGTGATTTGTTGATAAAAACATATCCGCAAATGGCGTGTTTGGGTAAAAATAAATAAACCGAGTATGCGGATACTTGTCCGCATGCGCAAACGAACTATATAAAGTTCATAGGAGTAAAAAGATGAAATTAAATGCTTTGATGGATAACAAGGGGGCACGGGCCGGTATCAAACGCGTTGGGCGTGGTATGGCGTCGGGTTATGGTAAAACCGCGGGTCGTGGAACCAAGGGTCAAAAGGCACGCGCGGGTTCACGTAAACAGGCAACTTTCCAGGGTGGTCAGATGCCGATTTTGCGTCGTTTCCCAAAATATGGGTTTACAAATCCGTTTGCGAAACACTATGCAACAATCAATTTAGGCGATATTGAAAAGTTTATTACTGCTGGCAAAATTGATGCCAAGAAAGATATCACTATCGATTCTTTGATAGCGGCAAAGGTTTTGAATCGCCGTATGTCTGGTCTGAAAGTTTTGGCCAAGGGTGAAATTAAGACTGCGGTGAATATCGTTGCAGCAAAATGGTCCAAGGCGGCCGAAGCGGCCATCACCAAGGCGGGCGGAACAATCAAAAATAAATAATCGGGAACAGGAAAGAGAGACGGCGCATGAAATTCATATCAAGGTTTTTTGGGAAACTTTCAGATTTGCAAAAGCGTATTTTGTTTACGCTTGGGGCGCTGGTTATCTATCGCGTTGGTTCGTTTATTCCGTTGCCGGGCGTAAATGCGTCGGCGGTGTTGCACCTGTTTACCGGCGAAGGCAGTGGTATGATGGGCATGTTTGATATGTTCACCGGTGGGTCGCTTTCGCGTATGTCGGTGTTGGCACTCAACATTTTCCCGTATATTTCGGCATCTATCGTGTTGCAATTGTTGACCGCGACCAGTAAATCGCTAAATGATTTACGCAAAGAAGGCGAATCGGGCCGTATCAAAATCAACCAATATACGCGCTATTTGGCGGTATTGCTGGCCGTGGTTCAGGGTTGGGCCGTGGTGCGGGGGTTGGAGGTTATGGCGCCGGTCAATGGTGTGCGCGCGGTTGTGAATCCTGGATTTTCGTTTGAATTGTCGGCTATTATTGCACTGGTTGGTGGAACGGTTTTCGTTATGTGGCTTGCGGAACAAATTACCGCACGTGGCATAGGCCAGGGCGCATCGTTGCTGATTTTCGCGGGCATTATCGCGCAAATTCCCGAAGGTGTCGCGAAAATTGTGTCCCTTGGGTCCGTTGGGCAAATGTCGCCGGCGATGATTGCGTTGGTGATTTTGTTCGTGGTTGGAATTGTCGCGCTGATTGCGTTCTTTGAATTGGCGCAACGTCGCGTGCAAATCTTGTACCCGCGCCAGGTTATGGCGAACGGTGTTGTGAATACGAACGCATCTTACTTGCCGATAAAGGTCAATATGTCGGGCGTCATGGGGCCGGTGTTTGCGTCGTCCATTATGATGTTGCCGGCGTTCGTGCAACGATTCGTTCAAAGTGAAAACTTGGTTGTGCAAAGTATCATGGGGTTCTTTACGTATGGCGCGTGGTCATATATCATTTTATATACGATTTTGATTGCGTTCTTTGCGTATTTCCAAACGGCGGTCGTGTTTAATTCTGAGGAAACCAGTAATAATCTGCGCAATGCCGGCGGTTATATTCCGGGTGTGCGGCCGGGCGAACAGACGGTAAGTTTTCTTGATTCCATGGTTTCACGGGTGACGGCGATTGGCGTTTTGTACCTGATTGTCGTGTGCGTGTTGCCGATTATCTTGAATACGCACTTTGGAATGCCGCTGATGATTGGTGGAACCAGTGTTTTAATCGTTGCGGGTGTCGTGCTTGACACCATGAACCAGGTGCAATCTTATTTGGTTGCGAAGCAGTATCATGGCGTTATGGGCGCCGCAAAGAAAGGTCGTTTCCGTAATTAAAATTTACGCGAAACAAAGGTTTGACTTTTGCGCCGATTCGTATAGAATTGTCGTAATGGCAAAAATGGGGGCGGAAACGTCCGAACAAAAAAATAAAAAGGAAAAATAAAAATGGCACGTATAGCAGGTGTAAATATACCCACAGAAAAACGTATCGAGGCCGCGTTGCAATACATTCATGGCATTGGGCCAACCCGCGCCGCACAGATTTGCAAGGCACTGAAATTAAAGGACGGTCTGCGCGCAAAGGATTTGACCGACGAAGACGTTATCAAAATTTCGAACTATATCGAACAGAATTTCAAGGTCGAAGGTGATGTCCGTCGCGAAGTTGCGATGAATATCAAACGGCTGCAAGATTTGAAAACATATCGCGGTATCCGTCATCGTAACCGCTTGCCGGTGCGCGGTCAACGGACTCAGACGAACGCACGCACGCGCAAGGGTAAACGTATCGTTGTCGCGGGTTCTGCGGTCAAGGGTAAATAATAAAATTGGGTAGAGATTAACACGATAGTTAATTGAAGACATCTAATCAAAGGAAAAAACAAAAATGGCATTAAATAAAAAGAAAGTTGTAAAAAAAGTTTCGCACGGCATTGCACATGTCGTTGCCACAAATAATAATACGCGTATCACAATCACCGATCAATCAGGTGCGGTTTTGACTTGGGCGACGGCGGGCGCGAATAATTTCAAGGGCGCAAAGAAATCGACCCCGTATGCGGCGACGGTTGTCGCGGACGCGGTTGGCAAAAAGGTTGCCGAAATGGGTATGAAGACCGTCGATGTCCTTATGCGCGGAATTGGCCAGGGGCGTGAATCCGCGGTTCGTGGTTTGGCGAATGCCGGGTTGGTTGTGCAAAGTATTACCGATACAACGCGTATTCCGCACAACGGTTGCCGTCCAAAGAAAGTGCGTAGAGTTTAAGAAAAAATCCGCCAAGGCGGATTTTTTAGTGTGAGTGTTAGTGATTAGTGTAAGTGGAACCGGTGCGTTGCTCCGGTTTTTTGTATGGATTCCAGAGAACAAAGTTCCCCTCTGTCGCGCCTTTGGCGCGACGAAGAGAGGGGTGCCCCGTGGAACGGGGCGGGGTGTGGTGGTTGCGTACGTGTAGCAAATTCACAGGAAGTCCGACAAGATACCGGCTTTCGCCGGTATGACGGCATTTTTATTAGTTTCTTGCGCCGGGCATCATTTTATGATACAATATTCCCCATAGGGAGATTTTTAATAAAAGGAAAGAGAGATGAAAAAACTGCTTGTGTTTTTTATGGTTTTGTTTGGAATAAGTTTGGGCGCGATGGCGGATGAGTTTGGAGATTTGATGGAATACGGCAAGCGTGTCGGTCCGTGTGTATTAAAGCCTGGTGGTGCTGACGTAGATGGGACATATGCTATATTTTTTAAGACTGGGGAAGCGAAACCAACGCAAGAATGTATAAATGATTTTAATAAGATTAAAGAAGAATTGGATGATTTATATAAAAACGGAGATGTTGAATATTTTGTAGTTGTGGGAAGTGCTGATTCACAAGGCGCCGCATCTGATTATCCAAATGATGTTTTGTCGGGAAATCGTTATAATTATGCGATTACAGAGATAATTCCAGAATATTCAGAGGTTAGAGATGAGGGTTGGCTGTCTGGCGATGTTACAGGGCGTTTGTTTAAGAAAGAAAGAATAAAAAATCCATTATATAGAAGTGTGTATATTTATGTTGGTTGGCGACTTGCACAGTGTCCAGCAAAGTTTGTTGGAAAATTGGATGCGTATGAAAAAGAATTGGTGGACGCTTTAGGTAAATACCCGAATTCAAAGAACAAGATACAAGACGCTTTAAATGGTGTAAAAAAGGCAAAGGAAATTTGTGGTGATGGTGGTAAAACGTTGAGAGCAAGCAAAGTTGAGCAATTGTTGGATGAGGTGTATCGTATGTTATTGGATGTTGGTGATATAGTCGTGTCAATTGGGGTCATGAATACAGATGTTGGCATTGATGTTTCCTATCAGGAGAATTCGATTGATTTGCAATATTCGAAACTTGATAATTTGCGGCGCGAGTTCGGACTTTCCGTGTGGCGGGATGAAAATGGGAATTTTAATACTGCGCGGTTGGTGTCAGATTCGATTGCCGGCGTTGTTTTGGGGACCGTTGGTGGGATTGTGACCAGTAAATTGGTCAAGAAAAATCAATTAAAGAAAGGTTTTGAAGATATTGGTTGTTATGTCGGCGGTCAATCCGTCGCCGGATACGGTGATGAGTTTTATGTAGGACGGTAAGTGTGTCGTCATACCGGCGAAAGCCGGTATCTACGCGGGGTTGCAGTGAATTAACTCTCTGCCGATCCGACAAGATTCCGCGTGAAACCACCCACAAAAATGTTGCACATTTTTGTGGGGCCCGGTACCGCGGAATGACGGTATAAAAAACGATGGCGTTGGCCACCGTTTCACTAATAATAATTAACAGAAGCGAGTAAGTTGGCTGAAAGCCGCAGAATCCGTGGCTTACAGCGGTTTTTGCGGTTTGTTCATATATGGCTATGTGTTTTCTGAAAAACGCACTAAAATCAACGAATTATGCGTAGATTTCTGTATAAAATTATGTACATATGCATACATGTCATACGTGATATTTGCTTTTATTTCAGTATTTGATTTCATGTTATAAATCTATATTGAAACCAAGTTTGATTGTTAACAGATATTACAAAATGCATATATCTCTTTTGATATCAAAATTGAAATCAGTATGGATTCTAGTTCTGATTGCTATTGCAAAGATACCGTTTTTTTACTATGCTTAGTTCAGAAAAATAATCGTAAAACAATGAGGTATTGTTGTCCGTATGTCATTTTTTATATAAAATCTATGCGACACACGGAATGGTGTATTGGTTTTCTGCACTTGCCAGACACGCCGAGTGATATTCCGTGTGTCGCTAGAAAAATGTATTGTGTTCAACCCCTTGAAAATGCTGGAAAAAACATTTTGACCCCAATGTTCCCGTATACAAATATGTAGTTTTTGCAAAAAAGGGCGAATTTCGTACCGGTTTTTGATTGTTTTTGATGGCATATGATTTGCTCGTGCGAGTACGAATTGCCGGAATTTTTGAGAAAGAAAAACAATAAAAAACCGCAGAAATCTGCGGTGTATCTTGGCTCAGATGTATAAACTTGGTTCGAACAAGGGATATCTTAGATTTACTTAGCTTGGGTAAAAGTATTGAAAAGATTTTGCAGCGTTATCCAGTATAATCGTGTAAATTCGTGTAAAATCGTGTAAGTTCCCATGTCAACCCAGCAGAAATCAGGCAAAAACCCAAAATTTATTCGTTTGCCATCCCATCTGCTCAACTGACATACGGATTAACAGTCCTAGTGTCAGTATTTAAATAATTTTTAATTTTTTATAATTTTTCTTGATTTTCTGCGGGTTCTACACTATAATATATGGTATATGAAGTTTAACGAAGTCATAGAATAAACCATAGAATATGACGCCGTTTATAGAATATGCATAGAATAAAAATGGGATAGAAAATGAAAACAGAACGCATCAAATTTACACAGAAAACAATCGACGCATTGCCAGTGCCAGAATCAGGCCAGAAGATATATTATGACACAGATTCCAACGATGGTTTGTGCCTGATTGCATCATATGGTGGGTCAAAAACCTATTTTTTGCAAATGTTTTTTCGTGGTCGTGGCACCAAGACCAAAATCGGGTCGGCCAAGATTATGAAATTGGCCGAAGCCAAAGCAAAGGCACACACATTGCGTGAACGTGCTGAACAGGGAATAGACCCAAGTCAGGAACGTAATGAAGCGTTGCGGGATATGACATTGAAACAGTTTTTCTATGATGTTTATTATCCAAGACACGTCAAGGTTCACACGCGCCCAAAAACACAGGCCAAAGATGAAACAATGTTTCGTAATAATCTGGCAATGTTTCACAGTCGCAAGATGATGAGCATAACCAAAGCGGATGTTGAACGGTTGCACGTTGAATTGAAGGACAGAATAAGTTTATACACGGCAAACCGTGCGATTGGTATGTTAAAGCATATGTATAACAAAGCCATTGAATGGGGGTATCCAGCGCACAGCGGTAATCCTGTTGTTGGTATAAAGATGTTCAAAGAACGGTCCCGTGAACGTTTCCTGCAACCAGATGAGATTAATCGGTTCTTTGCTGCGTTGTATGAAGACCCAAATGAAATGTTTAGGAATTATATTTTGTTATCATTATTTATCGGTCAGCGACGCCAAAATATGTTATCTATGCGCTGGTCTTATGTGGATTTAAAACTTGGTGTTGTGTCGTTCCCAGATTCCAAGAACGGTGACCCCCAGCGCATCCCGTTAATAACACAGGCGTGGGATATTCTGAAAGAAATGCGCCGTCACGCAACAGACGATTGGGTGTTTTCAAGCCAGAACGGCAGCAAAAGTGGTCACGTTGAAGATTTGCATCGGCCTTGGTATGCTTTGTTAAAGCGTGCTGGCATAGAAGATTTGCGTTTGCACGATTTGCGACGCACATTTGGTAGTTATCAGGCCATCACAGGTGCAAGTTTGCATATAATTGGCAAGTCCTTGGGTGACAAAACCAGCGCAGCAACCAAAGTTTATTCGCGTCTGACAATGGACCCTGTTCGTGATTCAATTCAGCGTGGTGCAGACAAGATGTTGGAATTCGTAGAACAAAACAAAGCGTAAAAAGTTTTTATGGCTTTTTAACACAAAATCTTTACAATACACCACAACAAGGATAAAAATATGACAGCAGAAATCGTGGTCTATAATAGAAATGCAATAGCGCTGGCTGCAGATAGTGCGGTCACCGTTGGGAGAAAAACATACAATTCGGCAAATAAATTATATATGTTGTCAAAGTATTATCCTGTCGGGGTTTTGATATATAATAGTGCCCGAATAAACAATATCCCCGTTGAAATAATAGTAAAAGAATATCGAAAACGCTTAGGACGCAGATGTTTTGATTTCCTTAAAGAATACAAAGAAGATTTCGTAAAGTTTTTGCGTTCGTTTATCCAAGAGCAAGAAAATGAAATGGATAAAAAGAACAGCATACTTGTTCAATTGCAAAATATGTTTTATTTTGTGACGTCTGGACCAGATGTGCCGCAAGTGCAACAAGGACAGGATTTTTTTGAAGAATTTAATAAACACTTGGATAGGGTTTTTGATGAAATTAGTAAAATTGTTCCCGCAGAAAAAAATGTGGATTTGACACTTGTAGATATTAAAACCGAAATGGCCAACATTATTCGTGCGTTGATGAAGATACAAGATATCAATGAACAAACACTGGATAAATTGGAAAAGTTGTTTCCATATTACATAAATATGCAAGGTAATCCAAATGTCACAGGTATCGCGATATGCGGTTATGGCGAAAAAGAATTTATGCCGAAAGTATATTGTTTTGAAACCTTAGGTTTTCTTAATGATTGTTTTAAATTGACAGATACCCAAACGAATGAAAATACTGTGGAGGGGGTTATCCCGTTGGCACAACGGGATATGGCGGATTTATTTATTTCTGGCATTGATGATGGTGTTTATAAATTTATTGTCAAACAATATGAAGATTTTATAGATGATTTATTTTCTGAAACAACCCAGGCAGATGCTGCATTTGCAAGATATGTGAAAATATATAAATCGAAAGTATCCGAGAAGATACAGGGGATTTTAACAGAAGAAAAAATACAGCCATTGTTAAACGTAATAGGTATACTTTCAAAAGAAGAATTGGCAGAACTTGCAGAAAGTTTAGTAAATTTACAGGCATTAAAACATAAAATGTCATTGAATATCGAAACTGTTGGTGGGCCTATTGATGTGGCAATAATATCTAAACACGATGGTTTTATATGGAAAAAACGAAAATTATATTTTGATAAAGATTTGAATAGTCATTTTTTTGAAAATTACTTTTCTAAAGATGATAATTGTGATAAAATAAAGACCAAAGGGGTGGATGATGACGACTTATCTGGTTGTAAATGCTAGTATGATGGGGCAGTATAACAGATTGCCGACGTTTATCGGACACCAAGATTTGGGACGCCGTATGGCACGCGAGTTTCGTGCAAATTTTCAAAAAAAATATGCCACGAAGTCAAAGAAAAAAAGCGTTAAATTTAAATAATAGTATTTCCACACCAAGCGTTAACTAGGTCTTAACTAGGTCAATAGTGACCTGTATTGTATATCAAGCCAGAGCCCATATCAACATATGTGTATACCTTATCCACCATCTTACCCCCTATACTATATCCCTATACCCCCCCAGGGGGTGGTGGTAAATCCCAGAGCAAAAACGATGTTTTTTGCTTACAAACAAAAACGTAATCTGGTATAACAAAACATATAAGACAATTAAAGTATATTGATATGATAACGGTGAATGATTTTTTTGAACAAGAAAAAGAATGTGGTTATAAAGATGAAACATATTCGGTGCGCGATAATGGTGCAGTTATGCGTCACGCCAGAGAAGGCAAAATAAAACGTAAACTGGATGAAATATGGACCTTTGGGGATAAGAATACCAAGAATGGGTATATGTATTTAGGCACGGTTAGGGTGCACAGAATTGTTGCGGCGGCGTTTCTTGATAAAGAACCATCACCAACGCACGTTATTGACCATATAGATACCAACAAATGTAATAATCGACCAGCTAATCTGCGTTGGGTCACGAGATTGGAAAATGCATTGTCTAACCCAATAACAAGGAAACGAATAATAGCGTGTTGTGGTAGTATTGAAAAATTCTTAGAAAATCCTGCATTGTTGAGAGAAGGTAGTGTAGACCAAAACTTTGATTGGATGCGGACCGTATCCCCAGAAGAAGCAAAAATCAGCAGAGATAAACTGGAACGTTGGGCCAAAGAAGATTCTATGCCGACGGGTAAAGGAAAATTGGGCGAATGGGTATACCAAAAAGATGCGGTTGAAGAAGAACAAGAAGACAATAATGACGAATATGAACAGGTCACCCAGTCAGAAACACCAAATGCTGTCCAGATTAACTGGCACACGCCAACTTTATTTCCTTTATGTCCAAAACAGCCAGGGGATAACCCATTGCAAGAATATTTGGATAAATTGGTTGAAGATGCCGTCTTCGCAACAAATCAATATGGAAATTCAATGGTTTTAAAAGCGGATTTTAATAAAGAACGTAATGCGATTTTTGTGGCCACTTACACAGATTCAGAAAGTGCGGCGAAAGGGTATGCGTTGGCCAAGATAGAATATGATAACACCAACAATGTTTTTCGTCACGAATCCAGGGGAACATTTTTCTTTGATGATGGTGTAATGAAATATTTTACCACAGAACGCGGGTATGAGTGGGATGGCGAAGAAGTTTTTGATGATTTATGTTAAAATATAGTAATATCCAAATATTGCCCCCTTAATTCTGTAAAATTGTATTGATTTAATTCTTGTTTTATTGTATATAAAAAGTGGCTGTAATGTGCTTTTTATGAAGTGGAAAGGATTTTGTAAATGACTGATACACCAAAGAAAGATATATTGGAATATTTACAATGTATGGTGAACACGGAAACACCGACCCCACCAAAGGTTGTAAATGATATGTTGGATTTAATTCCTGACAGTGTTTGGGCTGATGATGGTGCTAAAATACTATGCCCAGCGTGCAAAGATGGTATATTTTTGCGTGAAGCAACTCTTAGGATTTTGCGTAAAAAATATGAACAAATGGGGCCAGTCGCATTTCGTAAACACCAAGATGAAATAGTTGACCATATATTGCGTAATCGTATGTTTGGAATTGCAATATCGTATCGTGGGTATCGGGTGACCAAACGTAGTTTATATACTTGCAGTAATAAATTTGCAGGTATAGATAATATATATTTTAATGAAGATTATGGTCGTTATGTACAAGATAAATCTGGTAAAGAAGTAGAAAAGCAATGTTTCCATTTTATTGAAAATATTGATGAAGTTTCCAAGTTTTTTGAAGGCAAAGGGGTAAAGAATATGCATTTTGATGTAATTATTGGTAATCCGCCGTATCAAACCAACGATGGTGGAGCTGGTGCCAGCGCAACACCCATTTATAATGATTTTGTGGACCAAGCCAAAAAATTAAATCCACGTTATCTAACGATGATTATCCCTAGTCGTTGGTTTTCAGGTGGTAAAGGGCTAGATGCATTCAGAAATAGGATGTTGACCGATAAAAAGATGAGTAAGTTAGTCGATTTTTTTGATGCAACAGATTGTTTCCCTGGGGTTGATATATCTGGTGGTGTTTGTTATTTCCTATGTGATAACAACAAAAACAAAGAGTGTGAAGTATGCACCGTTAGAAATGGGGTAACATCTTGTATAACAAGACCATTGTTGGCATATGGTTCTGATAGTTTTATTCGTTTTAATGAAGCAACGTCTATTGTTGAAAAAGTAAAAAGTTTTGATGAAGAATCTTTTGAGGAATTAGTTAGTTCGAGAAAACCTTTTGGCCTTGGTACAAAATTAAACATCAAGAAGAAACAAACAAAAGAAGATGATGTTCAAATTTATGCATACCCTGATAATGGTTTTGTAAATCGTTCTGAAATACAAGTCAATAGAGAATGGATAAATAAATATAAAGTTTTAATGGGTAAAGCATATGGTGAAAGGGGAAGTTTTCCATATTGGGTTTTAGGAAAACCGAAAATTGTTACCCCTGGGACTTGTTGTTCGGAAACATATTTGGTTGTTGCTCCTGATAATTCTGCTAAAATAGTACAAAATGTGTCCCAATATATCCAAACAAGATTTTTCAGATTTTTGGTTTTATTGAAGAAAAACACTTTAAACGCTCCTAAAGGGGTTTACAAATTTGTCCCAAAGCAGGATTTTAGTAAAGAATGGACTGATGAAAAATTATATAAAAAATATAATCTTACCAAAGATGAAATAGCGTTTATAGAATCTATGGTCAAACCAATGGATAAAGATACAGAAATTGTAGATAATATAGATATAGACAATGAATAAATGTTCTTTGATAAAATCTTGCACACGCGTTAGGGACCTTGGGGAAGTTTTTACCCCGCGTAAAATTGTGCGGGATATGTGTAATTTGATTCCGAAAGAAGTGTGGAAAAATATAGATGCAACTTTTTTAGAACCTGCGTGTGGAAATGGCAATTTTATAATTGAAATATTAAATAGAAAATTAAAACGCTGTAAAACAATCGATGAATGTGTTCGTGCCCTGAAATCTATTTATGGTGTAGATATAATGCAGGATAATGTTGAAGAATGTCGGTGCAGAATGCTGGGTATTGTATTGGCTGAAATCCAAAAAAAAGAATGTGTATGTTGGCATAATATTAAAGATTTTGTTGATGTATTAGAAACGAATATCATCTGTGGAGATACATTAACAATGTTGGATTGTAATGGCGAAGATTTAAAATTTAAAGATTGGAAAACTGGTGAATTTGAAACACTGAAACAGATGTTGAATGCAGAACCTGTGCAAACAGAATTAAATTTATAAGGATGCAATATGAATATCTATGTTATTTCAAATCCTAATGATGGAAGAAACCTTGTAAAGGTAGGGCAAACAAAACGAAGTTGGGCAGAGCGTGAAAAAGAATATCGTACACACGGTACCAATCCGCAAGTTTGGCATATTGAATATGATACAACCTTAACAGATGATGACATTAAGCACGTTTTAATCAATGATTTGCACTATACAACCGAAGGAACCGTCGGGGATGAATGGTATGTGATTCCAGATGGTGAAACAGAGAAAGATTTTGCTAACAAAGTCAAAGCAGTGATAGTTTCTTTGAAACACAATGAACCTTTGGATTTATTAAGAACACAAGATTTTGACCCCAGGGATGAGCAGAAAGAATGTGTTAAGAAAACTTTGACAGCATTTAATGCTGGTAGTGACAAATTCCTTTGGAATTGCAAAATGCGTTTTGGGAAAACTTTCACAACATATCAGTTGATGAAACAGGCAAATTTTCAAAATATATTGGTTTTAACTTGGAAAGTTGCGGTTGAAAAGGGATGGAAGGAAGATTTATTGTCGCATCGTGATTTCAAAGGCATTAACTTTGTAAACAAGGATGCATTGGCAACTTTTGATAAATCCAAGCGTAATGTCGTGTTCTTATCAATTCCTTTGCTATTGGCGAATACATCCAAAGATGCGAAGGCAGCGGAAGATTCTGAAACAGAAGATGATGCGGCGATTTCAGATGCCAGTATCAATGCATTTGCAGATAAAATTAAATCAATTGCAGATATGAACTGGGATTTATTGGTAATCGACGAAGCACATTATGGAACACGTGCCAAAAATACCAAAAAGATTTTAGAAAAATTAAAATACAAAAGGAAACTAGAATTATCAGGAACGCCATTCAAAATATTGGATGACGCAGAATACCATTCTGATGAAATTTATAATTGGACATACAAACAAGAACAGGCAGCAAAATATGGGTGGAAAGGACCAAAAGACCAAAATCCATATAAAGATTTGCCAGATATGCACATTTATACTTTCGATGGTGCACGTGAACTGATAAATGATTTTTCAGATACTGTGTTCAATATCAACGTATTGTTTAAAACACATACAGAAAAAGATAAAAATAATAAACCTGACCCCACAACAGCGACGTTCGTAAATTTGGATTCTGTAAAAAGAATGATTGATTTTATGTGTGGTGAGCAATTTGACCTGACAGAAGACAAAGATATTAAAGAATATGATGTGGTTTTGCCGTATTTCCAAGATATGGTTGATAAAAACAAAAAATCAATCTGGTTTTTGCCTGATGTTGCGTCTGTCTGTGCAATGGAAAAATTATTGAATAACCATAAAATCTTCAAGAATTATAAAATAATAAATGCTTCTGGGGCGGGTGAAGGGTCCAGTGCAAAATCATTAGATAAGTTTCACGAATTGGAACAGAAAACAGATAAAATTATTTGTTTGTCTTGTGGTATGTTGAACACAGGTGTGACTATCAGGCCTTTAAATTCTGTTGTTATGTTGCAGGACAAGCATTCGGCACAAGATTTCTTTCAATCGATATTTAGGTGTCAAAGTCCTTGCCCACCCGATAAAAGCGATTGTTATGTGTTTGATTTTAACCCGCAGCGTTATTTCAATAATATGTTGGAATTTTCAAAGGTTAATTCAAGTAAACGTAACCCACGTGAAGTGTTGGAAGAAAACCTTATTGAAACACATTTATATATTGATGGGAATATGATTGCAACCAACTATGATGATATTATGCAATATGTAAGTTTTGAAGTTAGTCCTGAACGCTTAAAAAAGTATTTTATCAGGTCAAATAATATCAAAGTTGAAACATTGGAAAATTCGGCAAAAGATATATTAGAAATCATTGATAGTATCCCATATTATAAAAAAGAAACTAAAACAGCAGAAAAGACACAGAAAAAAACTGGGAACAGCAAGAAAAAACAAGGGAAAAAACCACCTATATCCCCAGAACGTAAAAAAGCATCAGAATATGATATTCGTAAGGCAAAGTTGGATATTTTAATTTCCAGTTTGACGATATTTATTTATATCACAAATGCCCAAGAATCAAATGTTTATGAAATAATCACAACCAAAGAACCCGATTTGTTCAACAAGATTTGCTTTATTGATGTAGAACAATTCAAAAAATTATATGACTATAAAGATAAAAATGGACGCAGCTTCTTCAAACACGATATTTTGGATAAAGCGATTGCCAAATTCAAAAATGAAGAATTTGTGTCGCGTGACTGGGATGAAATTTTACGTGATGAATTTGGTTTGCCACGTGTGGTTGCAACAAAGAAAATTACTGGCAATCAATTTTCTTTTGATGAAATTGGGTTAAAAGCAGGTGCCGAATTAACTTTTGCTTTAGACCCAAATAAAAGATGCTATGTTGCACCTGATTTAAGGAATGTGACATACCAAGCAAATTTATATTCTTTGTCTGATTTGGCCAGAATATTGGCAAAAGAAATGGGTGGTAAAGATTGGGAACATCGTGGCCCAAAATATTTTGAATATCGTGGGGTTAAATTATCAAAAATTGTGGAAGACATAAATGCCCAATTGGATAGTTGAATTCCATAAACAGTAAGACAATCAACCAGCGCAATTAAAAATAAATGCTTGGAGATAGCAGTAGGTTTGAACCGCCCAAGCACATAGTGCCCTTTAACCGTTCTAGAAAACAGTTTTTCATTATTCAGCAAAAGACCCTGTCTAGCGTTAATGTGCCCGTTGATGAGCAGTTAGGAATCACCCAACCCAACCGATTTCGTGGAAACCAAACACTGTGGTTCTTTTTATGTTTGGATGTTGCGGGCTTGCGTCCCAACAATTATACCCTTTTTCTCTGTTTACAGACAGTCGGCTGCTGTTAAAACTGAAATTGGCAAAGTCATTTTAACAACAGGTTGATTATTGGCGGCGCACAATCCCAGGCGTAGGCCTCACAACATCGCTCAGGTCAACCAGTCGCACGCATATAGAATTGTAAATGGCATTTGATTTTTAGAACCGCCATCCTGGTTGCCTAACTGTCAGTCGCTCTATTATGCGTTGTTTGTCGCAGGGACAACTTTTAATTAACCAATTATTTATGCGATTGGTTGCACATTTTGTTGGTGCTCGGCAATCCAAGCATCCAAATCGTCTTTTTTATAACGAATATTGTGGCCCCAGCGCACGTATGGAATTTTATATTTACCCGTTGCACGCCAGGTGTTTAATGAACCAACCGTAGTGCCCAAATATGCGGCAGCGGCCTTCTGGTCCATCAACGAATTATTTATTTGCATTTCAAACATATTGAATCCTTTAAAACAATTTAATCGTCAAGCATCTGCTTGTTATTTGTATTATGACGTCGGATTTTGCATAATGCACGACAAGACCACTTTGATAAATTGGTATTTTTTTGTGTAAAAAAAGCGGTCGTGAAAACCGCTTATGTGTTATATGTAATGCAGATTAAAGTGGGTGTATATCTGCATCGGTGAATCGTGGCCTGAAATAAACTTCTTTGGTGTTGGCAATCGGAAAACAGGTGGGCCTTAATTCAGGATATCCTTCAAAAGCGACAAATATGCAATGGCACATTTTGTCATCTGTAAGAACTTGGTATCTGGTATATTTGAAATTATCAACCAAATCTTTTTTACTGATGGTTTGGTTTGGGTGTTCAATGTAAAATTTAATCCATTCGTATCGTTTGCTGTCAGGTCTTAACTTGTATATGAGTGTGGTTTTTGTGCCATCGCAATCGCATAAACGACCATCATCTGTAAGCGTCACGGTGTGACGTTTAATTGGGTATGTTTTTTGTAAATTGGCAAAGTTAATTTTTATATCACGATATGATGTTTGGTAATGTGGTTGTGTTGGCACAGCAACAATCCAGTTGTATATGATGTCCAATTCCCATTCGTCTGGCAATATAACCGTTATGCGTTTGTTATATCCTTTTGGGTCATAGTTTTTATGCTTATGGATGTTTTTGTTCATCACGGTGTGATGTTCTGTCCAATCTGGCCAAGCAGGGTCAGCAATGCCTGTGACCGTAATAGCACCAGATTTAATCAGGCCATATAACACACCAAGGGCCTTCGTCATTTGTCTGTTATAATGGTTATTGACTTTATTGTCTTCATCGTATTTATCGTCTGGTGGTATAATTGGGCTTCCAAATGCGTCACCGTGCGTTAAAAACGCATAATTGGTTGACCGCACATATTCCATTCTGTCGCATAATTGTTCGTTGGACTTCGTGCGTGGTTCCCAGCCAAATGCGATATATTCGCAGGCCTGTTTTAATGTGCATTGGGATTCAATAGGGGGAATAATAACTTTCTTTTTCTGCTTCATAACCAATCCTTTCAATACAATATGATTCCCACATCCCCACCTGCATCTTAATATAGTTCAACGAAGTGTTTTTTCAATGTGTTGCACCGAATTTAATGGGTGTTTTTTGTGGTATCCACCACCCCTATACCCCATCCCCCCCCCCCCCATAGATGTCGGGTTAAATTATGGTGCCATATAAAAAGAATGCTTTTTTTAATGTGTGCCAAGGTGGCTGTGGTGTCTGGCGTTTTTTCTGTGTTGCAAAATGTTGTTGCCTGCCATAGAATATACATAGAATATAACTTTGCAAAAAGAAAAGGGATTCTGCTGAACCCCTTGGAATCTGTGGCTCGGGCAACTGGACTCGAACCAGTGACATACGGATTAACAGACCTTACTACTTATTTCCCGGTGGCGCGGCGTTTTACCGCAACGGTCTTTTTGGCCGCGGTGGCTTTTTTCGCCGTCGGTTCTTTGGCCGGGGCTTTTGTTGCTTTTTCGGCCTTTGGCGCCTTGGGTGCTTTTGGCGCATCGGTTGCGATCGCTTCCTCGGCCTTGGCCGCGGCAACGTCCGGTTTTTGTGCCGGTTTTTTTGCGTTCACATCGCGGTCAACAAATTCGATAATTGCCATCGGTGCGGCATCGCCATAGCGGAAACCGGCCTTTAACACGCGGGTGTATCCGCCCGGGCGTTTCGCATAGCGTGGCCCAAGCACCGTGAACAATTTTTTCACGGTTGCATCGCACGCGTTGCCCAATTCCGACGCGGTCAGGCGACGGTTCGCAACGGTATCAACCTTGGCGCGGGTAACCAATTTTTCCACGACACTGCGCAGATCTTTGGCCTTTGGCAAAGTTGTTTTGATTTGTTCTTTTTCAATCAGGTTCTTTGCAAGCCCAATAAACAAGGCCTTGCGTGCATTTGTGTCGCGATTAAAAGTGCGACCTGCTTTTTGGTGTCTCATCGGTTACTCCTTTATTTTGTTTCCGCCCGGTTCCCCGGGATTGCACCACTTTTCGTGTCCCAAATCAGTGATTCAGCAACACGCGTTTTTTGAATTCCCAATAATTTTATTTATATGGGTCTTCGTATTTCTTGGCCAACTCCGCAATGTTTTCTGGCGGCCAACCCGGGACCTCCATCCCAAGCCCAAGGCCCATCGCTTCCAATTGGATTTTGATTTCGTTCAATGACTTGCGTCCAAAGTTCGGGGTCTTTAACATATCCGCCTCGGTCTTTTGGACCAATTCGCCAAGCCAGTTGATTTTGTCGTTTTTCAAACAATTGTTCGCACGCACAGACAATTCCAATTCGTCCACGCGTTTCAACAATTTCGGATCGAACTGCAACGCGTCTTTGGCAACTTCTTCTTCGGTCGGTGTCGCGATTTGCGCCGGATCTTCGAAATTGATGAACAAAGTCAATTGGTCGGTCAAGATGCGCGCCGCAAATGCGATTGCGTCTTCGGGTGTGACACTGCCGTTCGTTTTGACGGTCATTTCCAATTTGTCATAGTCCGTTGATTGCCCAACACGGGTTTCCGAAACCACGGTCGCGACATTCAAAATTGGTGAAAAGATTGAATCAACCGGAATCACGCCCAGTGGCAACCCATCGGCATGTGCGTTCGCCGGAACATAGCCACGGCCCGTGCCAAGTGTGATTTCCATATCTAACCCAGCCCCTTTGTCCAGTGTGCAAAGTTCCGCATCGGGGTTCATAACCTCTATTGCACTTGGGCATTCAATCATGCCTGCCTTGACAACCGCCGGACCGGTCACGTGCAGATTAACCTTGTGTTGACCTTCGGAATTTGCCTTGAAATAAACACCTTTTAGGTTCAATAAAATATCCGCGACATCTTCGTGCACGCCTTGGATACTTGAAAATTCGTGTTGAACACCTTCGATTTTAACATACAGTGGCGCGCAACCTTGGAGTGAAGACAACAGAACACGACGCAATGCCGTGCCAAGTGTAAGACCAAACCCTTTTTCCAACGGTTCCGCGACCAATTTGGCCATGTTCGGATTATGTTCATCGGTGGTGATATTCAGTTTTTTCGGCTTTATCAAAGCCATCCAGTTTTTTTCAATCATTTATATTTCCTTTTAGCTTAGTTTATCATTTTCGCCAATCGGCCGCACACAAACCTTTGCATGCCCGCGCATTGTATAGCGTTTTTTTCGAAAAGTCAAGGAATTTGGTTGATTTTTTACATATAAAAATGCCCGCGACCGCGGGCAAAGAATTACATCTGAATTTCGGTTACTTTTTCAATTGGTGCCGCATATTCGCCACACATTACGCCGTCAAATTTTTCTTGGCAATCATCGCACACATATTTTGTTGTTATACCTTCGTCGTTTTTCTTTTCTTTGACATAGTCCGATTCAGCAAGGTGTGTTATGTCTTGTTCTTTTGCGCACTCGGTTGTTGTGGTTGTAATCGTGCAAGTGCCACCACTGTAAAACGCTTGCTTGGTGACAAGGCTTATCATACTACCATACTTGTTTAATACAACAACCTGGCTCGAATTATGCGACATCAATTCAAGTTTTTTCGCAAGGTCTGCATTATCGATTACATACGATGCACCACCGTTTGCTAAACCACCAACTTCATTGTTATATAATCTTTCAAAAAGATTGCTAATTGGTTCCACGGTTTCGCAAATTGTTTTATCATCTTCTGTTCTGCATTTTACGGAATCTTTATCGTATCCCATCATGTAGCAAATCATGCGTTTTTCATCATCGCTTTGGGCCTTTAACGCGTCCGCCACCAGTTCATCATATTTTGCGCGATAATTTTCGGTTGCCTTATCCAATGCAGAATTAAATATCATGCGCACATACGATTCAATTAAATGTGGAAATCCACCGTTTCCTGTATAGTTGTTACCGCCACGCCATTTATCGCCACGACCTTCGACACATGTTTTTACAGTTGGGTCTGTTTGTAATACATTTACTTTCTGTTGGGCTTTATTTTCAACATTCAAATAGGCGGATTTTAGACGACCCTGCGTAGATGTTTCGGTAACACCACTTATATACGCATCCATTGATGTGTGATGGAATCTTGGTTGTTTCGTGTTACCCGATAGATAATTATCATCAAACGTTAACAACCCAAAATTTATCAATCCATCAATAACTGTATCACCATTCTCATCTTTATAAGGCATCAGTGAATTCGTGCCGATTACGGTGTCGTCATCAAACGCTTGACATTCAGACAAGCTGCCACAAACCTCGATAACCTTTTTTTGCACCGCTTTTTGGCATGCTTCAAGTAAATTATTATCGATGTTCAGGAATATACCCTGGGCAATTTCTTTAAGGTTGTCGTCTGTTTTTGTTCCATCGTATTCATACGTGCACCCCGTCAATTTTTCCTTCGGGCACATTTCGACGATTGTTTCGGTGTCCAATCCAATACATTGGGTGTAATCTTCGCCACAGCGGTCTTCGGATTGCAAACACGCCTTAAATTCGTTGGTGCATGAATCGACACGCATTGATTTCAACCGTGCGCGGACATAGTTCATGATTGCCGATTCGGCGGCTTCGCATGGGTCGATTTCAACCTTGCACACCGAACGCAATGTGTCCGGCCGCGTAAGGCACATGTCATATGAACCCTCTGGGTCATTGGGGTCCATTGTGTCGTGGCATGCCTTTTGGAAACAGTTCGAAATATTCGAAATGCACGATGTGCGCAGGTTCGATTCCACAATCAATTCTGCAGATTTTATTTGCGGTGCGGCCTCTCGCAAAAAGGCGTCCCATACTTGGTCGCGGACATTGACGCATTCTTGGGTCACGGTCATGCACAGTGTCTTTTTCGCATCCAACGTATCATACGTTTCGGCGGAAATTTGTATCTTTGATGATGTGCCTTTGATTGTTTTTTGTTTGGCCACTTTTCCTTCGGTTTTCTTTGCCGTGGAATTTGCACGCGCCGCTAAATCGACACAGCCCGTAAAATCATCACCGCAACCGCCGGTTGTTTGCATGCATTGTTTGAATTGTACTGTGCATTGCCCAAGGTCGTATTTGTTCGCGTTGCGGTATTGTTCCAATGCGGCTTCGCGCATGGCGCTTTGTGCGGCGTAAAGTTTTTGTGCGCTTTGTGTGCGGGCCTGGCGTAAACTGTTTTCATACGCGGTGCAATCGGAACGCACGCGCTGTTTATACATTAAATCCATCAATGTCGATTGCGACTTACATTCGGGAATTTGTGCGTTGCAAAGTTTTGCCGCCGCGCGATAAAGTGCATCACCGGTTTTGTTGGCAATTGAAACGCCGTCCGATGAGAAATCAAAAATATCTTCGGCATCGGCATCAAAGTCCAGATCCAGCGAATTCCACGAACTTAAATCCAATGATTGACGTTTGGATTTCGCCGCATCCGCCGTTACGCGTTTTGTCACCGAATCGGTTTTCGACATAACCGCATCGACCGCGTCGCCCATTTCTATGCGTTCAACGCCAACGGTCGCAAGTTGATAACTTTGTTCGTCAAGTTTTTGAATCTCTTCGAGGATTGCATCGTATTCGGCATTTTTATCACTGCAAATGCAGCGCCCGCCGTTCGCGTTGTCCAACATACAGAATGAATCCATGCAGCCGCTGAACTTGCCCCAGCACACTTGGTCAACCGCGGTGTTTCCCGTGGCCGCCGCGACCTTGGTGCCGGTGTTGATTACGCTTTGTTTCGCGGCACGTGCATTTGTTGTCGTTGATGGTTGGACCGTTGCCGCACGACCGCGTTGCGTTGTGGGTTGTGTTGATAGTTGTTGTGTGGCACTGCGTGGTGTAACGGTACGTGGTGTTGTGGTGGTTGAGGTTTCTTGTGGTGCAACAGTTGGACGCACAGATCGTGCGGTGGTGGTTGTAGATGGCCGTGTTGCGCCAAATGCGGCGGACGCGCAGGCAAGAATTACCAATGCAAAAGATATCCGTTTCAAAAGAAACCCCTTCTACTATCCCGTGTATTTTATCATAAAATAGTGGTTAGTGCAAGTGTTAGTGATTAGTGGGGATAAAAAAACGTCCGCGATTTGCGGACGTTATGGGGACACCACATGATTTATTCAAGTCGTATCGAACAATTGTTTATGTCCAGATATTGTTTCGCCTTTTGTGCACTCGGGCGACATTCTTTTATCCGTGATTGATATTTGCATGCATTTGAAACGCGCATGGATTGCGGAACATATATTACCTTGGCCGAATTACAACTGGATTCGTTGGTAAATACTTTACATGCATCAATCCATTCGTCACAATCCGATACACGTGACAGTCCCGCATTTGGATCTGGTTCGTCGGAACCCGGCGTTGGTGTCGGTGTCACAAGGCATGCACCGTTCGCCTGGGCCACAGACACGTTTGCGATACATGCACTGCCCGACGGAACACACGGATTGCTTATCAATGTCGTGCTGGACAAATTGCCCGGACGATAGTTGAACTTTGCATTTGTGCATTCCTTGGCATCCGTAAATAATGCGCATGTCAACGACCAGTTGTCACAGTTCGTCACGACCGCGGTCGGTGCAATTGTTGACGGCAAGTTCAATGCCCATTTGACATAGAAGTCGCGCAGACGGTCAATCGTGTATGACTTGCCCAATCCAACCTTGGCCAGGCCATCTGCCACGCGGCAATTGATGTTGTTCTTTTCAACGAACGCCGTGATTGCGGTCGCGGTTCCACCGGTTGCGGCGCCGATTCCCGCACCAACCAATGTTGTTTTCAAACGATTGCCTTTTTCGCCCTGTGTTATGATTTCAATTGAATTGAATAACTGGTCGAGTTTTTTCAGTTGTTCACGGAACTCTTCTCTGGTAAGGCAACCCTCTTTCTTGGTGCAATACACATCTGTGCCATCAGCCCATGATAGATTCAGGTTAACAAATTTGCATTCTTTTACTTCTGTTTTGGTCGAAGTCGTATTGCCAGAGCAATTCTTAGAACATGCTTCTGGGTTTTCTTTGACCCAATCAATTATCGCTTGTTTAACTTTGTCTTTTGGACAATCGCCAAGTACATCAAAAGTACTATTTTGGCCGTTAATGAGCCCGTTGCATAGACAAGGTTTCGCGTTACATGCTAAGTTAACCTTTTCAATAATATGTTTATCTACATCAGCTTCCAATATATCTTTGCATGAAATATCAATAGTACCAACATTGGTGCACATTTCCTGCGATGTTGTTTCCTTTTTCGTATCACGGCAAGTATCAATCGCTTCCTTGCCCATTTGCCATAGACCGTACAAATCCATGATTTCACGGCACTGGCCCAGTGTCATGGATTTTGCGGTGGTCGATAAATCTGATGTGATATATTGATTAACTGCACCGATTTTTTGAGCGTCTTTCAATTCCTTTAACAATTGGTCGCGCATCGATTCGTTCGTGCAGTTGAAATCACGGTCGCCGTGGCCCGCCAATGCACCGATTCCCGCACCCAGTAATGTTCCGCCGGGAATTGCGGTTGCCGCAACCGTCTTTGTTTTCGGCATAAGCGAGAATCCGAACAAATCTTTGTTGCATGTGAATGAAGATCCGGTCGCCTGCCATACTTCGGCAAGTGAATCATCGCCCACAATACCGAACAGCCAACTGTTGGTAATTGGCGTATCTTTGTTATATGCCGCCACGCGCAGCAAGCATTGTGCATTTTCCGCGTCCCAACGTGCATAGTATCCGCGCTTGCCATCAATCCCGGTGTCGTTCACGCGTGCACCAAGTGGATTTAGTTTGCTAAGTGAATCATTGCGCGCACTGTTGTATGCGCCGACGCGTTGGTCGTATTCAGATGTCACGCTGTCGCCAACCGACACCGCGTTAAACGCCGCGCCGTATGTGTTGCGGTCCAGTAGCAGACATGTATTTTCCGCCTGGGTCGGGGTAAGGCCCGTTTGGCGCAGAACGAACGCATAGTATTCTGGTTGGACTTTGCGCGCATTAAAATCAAGCCACACATCGGAATTTGATGCGTAAACATATTGGCAATTGCGACGAACGGTCGTTACACAATGTTCAACCTGGGTCAGGCAAAGGCCCATGCCGTTCACGATGGAATTGCGCAGGTCTTCGTTAAACAGCGAATTTATGCCGTTTGGCAACGCGCCACCGTTCACACAGCCCAAAATGTCGTTCATACAGTTTTCGACAGAATAGGACGAATTTTCAACACCACCGTCGGCACACTGGGTCTGGGGGGTCGGCGGATTTGGTGCCGGTGGAACCGGGGTATCCGGGTCTGGTTCTGGTTCCGGCGTTGGTGTCGGATTTGGTGTAGGTTTTGGTTGCGGTGTTGGCTTTGGGTCAATATCGTTACTGCTAACGGTCATATTTCCGCCCGCACTTACCGGCAAAATCGGAATAGACGGCATACGCGCCGCCGCGGTGCCGCGTCCACGATTGGCCGGTGCCGTTCCGCGCGATGTGTCGGTTGCCGCAAAAGCCGCGGTCGCAATCGCGATAATTGATAAACATGTTACACTTTTTAATGCAGTTTTCAGCACTTTTTGCATGAAAAACCCTCCTTTCTATCTGTGACATTATACCACAGAAAAGGGTAATAAAAAAGTGTTTTTTGAAAAAATTTTTCCACAAACAAAAGTTTTGTTGACAGAAAGCAAAATGTGTCTATAATAGTGGTTATCCGTCACCGCTTGTGCGGTGTCGAGACTGCGCCTTGGCTTTGCCCTGGCTTGGTGTGAGTGGTTAGTGTAACGTGAGCAATGAAAAAAAATCTTTTGTGAATTTTTGGCGCGCGGTTGCGTGGACGGGGATTTATGTGTTTGTTATGTGGGCGATTTTGCGCGGGCTGTTTAATTTCAATATGTTTTCGATTGCGCATTTAACGAAACTTTTGCATTTGCAATTGCATGGGTTTGCGGGTGCGGTGTTTGGAATCTTGGTTCTGGCGGCGGTGCCACTTTATGTTGCGACGACGGTGATTACGGTGCGGAACAAAGAAATGCCGGTTAAATTGCCGTTGCCAAAGTGTTTAACTGAAACGCCGCCGGCGCCAAAGCCCGAACCGGTTGTGCCGGTTGTGACGGCGACGGAAACTTTGCCGCCACTGCGTGCGGGCGTTCCGGCGGAAATGCGTGAAACATTTATGCGTGCCCAGAAAAACTATGGCGCGCGGCAAATGTCGGTGTTTAATCGTCAAACTGCATCGGCGGCGGCTACCGCGCCGGCGGCTATGCCCGCGGATACTCCGGTGGACGAACCGGTCCGCGAACCAATTACCGAATCGGCCGCCACGGCAAAAACCGAAGATATGGCGGCCTATGGCGGAATGCCGATACCCACGGACTTTGATATAGATGCGCCGACGGGTGCGGGGTCGGATGTGGATGTGCCGGTCTTTGCCGATATAAATTTTGATGATGATACGCCGGCGCCGGCGGGCGCAACCGTGGATGAAAGTCCGATTGACAAAGTGCTGAACTTCCTGCGTGGGGCGGGTGTTGAGGCGCAGGTTAATGGTGATTTGATTGTTGCAAATGGATGCGCGATTGCGGTGCACGATGACGATGATTTCTGGGTCCCGGATGAAATCGATTGGTTCGCGGCGGGAAAGCAAAAGCCGTCGCCGATTGTTGCGTTGAAAAAGGCGGCGTCTGAACAGAATTTGAAACCGATTTTGTATCTGTCGACGAACAGCATAATGGATATTGATGAAAAATCCGCAGAATGGATTGCGGACGGGATAAAGGTTGTGAAGAGTAGGGAAGAGTTAGTGGAAAGTGTTAGTGTAAGTGGGTAGTGTTAGTGATACTATCTATGTTAAAAGTTGAAACATTTTCAAAACAAAAATAATGATGCTAAGCACCTTTGTTGCCAGAGGCGTTACCGTGACCAGCATTCGCAGGGCTACTGTCCGCCCCCCCCGGATTCACTACTGGTGCCGTTGTCGCTACCTGATTGGTTGCCCAGCCCTTTGAACCCGTTTGATAAACTAAAACTAGGTTTGTTTTCGTTGTTAAGGAAATTAGAATTAGATCTGTTTTCAATATTTGTTCCAAAATTAGATGTGGCGGCATTATAATTTATATTTGTCCCTTCGGCTCTTGAATCGTGCCCCATATCTTCTTCTTTAGTAATACTAAATTGATTTGAAGAATCTTTGGCGCCCATTCCCGGATTACTCTTCCCCCCGTTTGACGAATTTGGGGTTCCGTTATTTCCACTGGTGCCGTTCCCACCGGAACAGCCGGTTTTATCGTCCCATGTGCCACCGTTGCTTTCGCAATTGGCCTTTGGTTTGCGCATGTCGCATTTGCTGCCTTGGTTAAATCCGGCACTGACCCATTCGCCATCGACGGCGATGCATGCTTCTTTGGCCTGTTTTTCCGCGTTTTGTGTGTCGATTCCGCGCATAACCGCGCCCGATGTCCAAAGTGACGCCGCCGTGCCCAGGCCCGCACCCATCGCCGCCGCGGATGCGGATGTTTGCGACCGCGTTAGACGCTGGGCATTTTCAATGTATGTTGTGATATCAACGCCGAACCAATCCGGCATGCATTGGAATGTATCGCCGGAATAAAGTTTTTTCGATGCCATAAGCGTGTGGTCTTCGCCCGCAAAGAAATTCACGGTATAGACGCAATCAAGTGTCCGTTCGTCAAACATTGCGCCGAATCGTGTGCATTGGGTGCGCATTAAATCGCGCAATTCATAAAGACGTTTTTCTTGTTTCTGGGCGTCCGCCGTTGCAACCGTGCGCATGTCGCCGAATACACCACTGATGCGACCGACAAGGCCGTTGTCATATTCTTTGCATTCATCGGCGATGGATTTGCACTTTATTATCGCGCTGTCGCCCGCGGATTTTGAAAGACACTTGTCCAATGTTTTGCCACAAATTCCAAATACGCAATTGTTATAGCGGTTGCCACAATTCACGACGGAATTGTAATATGAAAGTTCAATTGCCGCATCCCGGTCCGCCAATATTTCCGGCGCAAGTAATGTATATTCGTGGCCGGTGCATTTCGTGTTGCGACGGCAAGAATCCATTTTATTGCCCCAAACGGTTGTGGAATCAGATGCGCACTTTGTAAAATCCGCACCGCACTTTTCCGTCATGCATGTGCGTAGGGCCGCATCGCACGCGTTTGCGGTTGTTATGTTTGATGCGCCGCCGGCGCCGGCTTTATCGGCCTGTGCATCCAGTAATGCGCGTTGCCGCCGAATTGTTTCGGCGAGTTCGGTGTTCGATGAATCGGTTGCATTTGCACCCATTTCCGAAAGGACATTGTTAAATTGTGATGTTTTGTTGTTGACGATGATTACCGGTTCCAAGATTGGATCGGGTGCCGTGGTGGTGACCGGCGTTGGTTCGGATTCTGATACGGTTGTGACTGTCGTCGCGGTTTCCGTCACCGTGGACGCGGATGTCGGCATACGTGTTGCGGTTGATGGGGTTCGATTTTGCGTGCGATTTGCCGCCGCCGCGCTTGCCGTTGTTGGACGCGCCGTTGTTGCCGCATGCGATGCGCCGCCACCCGCGATAATCGCGAAAATCGAAAGCCCGCAAAAGATTTTCTGTTTCATATTCATTTTATTTTAACACCGTGCATGCCGTTTTATAGAATTGGCAAAGTCTTTCCGCCATGGATCGTTCGGTTTTGTTGTTGTCGCACTTGTTCGGCATATTGTTGTTGCATGCCGCGGTGACACATGTTTCAAATGTTTTTCCACTTTTGCAGTTTGACTTTGCACCGGCAACCTTGGATTCGCGCGTGCTTTGATAATCTTTGACCAATGTTTGCAGAACGCTTTCGCGACGCGTCGCCGCGGTTTTGCGGTCGTTTGTAATTGTCGTTCGAAATTCCGCAATATAATCGTCACAGCCCGTTGATTCCGCCGCGCATTCGGCAATGGAACGCGTGAATATCGAATCTTCTTCGCAGTTTTCAAATGTTGTGCCGCACTTTTTGTTCATGCATGTGGTGAGTGTGTCGTTGCAGGATGTTTTTGCTGGCTTTTTGTTTATCGCCTGCATCGCACTTGCGGTTTGCATGGTGACACCCGCGGCCTTGCACGATTGTTCGATTAGTTTGTCGTATATGTCGGATACGTCGTCCGTCGTGCAATCAGGTAATTTTTTGATGCATTCGGTTGTGGCCCAGATATACCGTCGGCCCGGGTCGGACGGCGCAACGCGTAATTCGCGGTCGGTAAGTACGTATTTCGTTGATTGGCCCGCGGTTATTGTGGAAAGTCCCTTTTGCGATGGTGGGTTGCCGGCGGCCGAAGTTCCGCAATATTGGCACCGGGCGGACGGATTCATGCCGATATTTATTGCGCACGCGGAATCAAGGCATCGTTGCATGTTTGTTTTTTGACACTTTGATACCGCGGCGTGCGCGCACAAAACCGGCGTAACCGCGCAAATTATCGCGATAAAAAATATACTGTGGCGTTTCATCTCCCTGCCTATTGTTTTGCATTATATCAGAAAAGTGGCGGGCGTGCAAAATTTTTTTTGATAAACCGCTTGACAAGGGTAAAAATTTGTCTATAATAACTGCGAACAAATAAAAAAAGGAGTCAGATATGGCTATGACAGATCAACAGAAATTGAGAGTTGCTATTGTTGGCACGGGGGCGGCGATTGTGACAGCGTTATTGCTTTGTTGTTTTCCGCGTGGTTGCAAACGGGGGTGCAATGATTGCGATAAACCAGTCGTCGAACCGAAAAAAGATACAGTTTATGTTATCAAAAAAGATTATCATGTTGGTGGTGATATGATAAATGTCGAAGGTGACAACAATGATGTCAACTTTACCAAGGGTAATGGTAATAATGTTTCTTCGCGTAATAGCGGAACACAAACTTGGGAACGTGCAACAAGACCGCAACCGAAAAAGGTTGTTAAAAAGACTGTTGTTCAACCGGAACCGGTAATTGAACCCAAACCAGAACCGAAACCTGAACCAAAGCCAGAGGTTGTTGAAAAACATTGCACGGTTGTTATCACATATCAAACACCTTGCAATGGTCGTTAATTGGTTTTAATCGTAGAAATACAAATCGGGGCGGGTGCCCCGATTTTTTTTCCACTGGACACCAATGTCATTTTCTGATAAAATGGCGTGTGATACAGAGAGAATTTATGAAATTCATACGCTTGGTTGTATTTGCTTTGTTTTTGTGTCCGTTTGCGGTGCATGCGGCGCCCGTGGGTGAATTTAATGTGGCGGCGCAGTTGTTGGCCGCGGCGCGGAATGCCGATATTCGCCAGGTGCAATCGTTGGTTGCGGCGGGTGCAAATGTGAACTTTGTTGATTCAACGGGTTTGTCTTTGGTGTGCACGGCACTCATGAATAATGACCTGCGTGCGGCCCAGATTTTACAGATGTATGGTGCGGATGCATCAAAATGTGACCAGCAGATTAGGAAATACAGGTCCCGCCGTGCGCCAGAGCGAACGGGTGGGTTGTTCGGTGGGCTGTCCACCGCCCAGGGAATGACATTGGCGGCGGCGGGTGCCGCCGTTGTTGTAGGTGGGCTTTTTTTATTGACCGATGTTTTTGATGCGGATAACGATAACGGTTACGCGGGCAGTGGTGCCGGCGGTGGTGGTTCGGGTGGCGGCGGTGGTGATACGTCGGGGACAGGGGTGCCACTGTTTGCAAATGGTTTGCCGTATGGGCCGTTGTTGCCAAATGCGGCGGCGGAAACCAAAAACTATGCGGAAAATTTGTCGTATTTTGCCCCAAGCGATACGACAAGTATTTTGTATCAGAACTTTCAATTTATGAACGAACAAGAAAATTATTTGCTGTTGATGCGGGGGTATTCGCCACTGGCGCGCGGGTATTTGGGAATGCGGACGCTGCGTGATTCGAACACATATGCGCCGCTTAGTTTAAGTGGTTATAATTTGGGCAATGACCCGGTCGAAGGTGGGCGGCCAGTAAATGTTGCATTGATTACCGCAAATGGTATAAATGCGGCGGCGAACACATCATTGGCGGACAAGTTGGTTATATGGACAACAACAAATGGGCCTTCGTCATTAAACCCGGCAAGTAATACTATGATTTCCAGCAAGTATTATAATAATAAAGTTATAACTGGGGCGGATGCGTCGTCTGTGACTGATGATACGACGGTAGAAGATTCTAATTTTTTAAGTTTTTTCGATTTATCTAATTCGGGGACGGCGGTTTATAATGCCGCGGCCACGACCGTCGATAATGTTTTGGCCAAGATTGTTGGTGGAAATACCGCGGGATATTCAAATGCGGACTATATCGGTTTTATGCCCAATGGCCAGATGACAATTTATCGCACCGGCGGCGGAACACATATGGTTGATTTGACGAGTCCACTTAATGTGGGAACGTGTTCAATGGCCGGAACGGAACTTGCCACAGGTGATACTGTGACATTGTTTAGTGAAGAATTGAATGTGACGGTTAATGGTTACGCGGTTACATTGTCAAATGAAACGCATACTTATCATGGCTATATGAGTGTTGGGGATACGTATCTGTATATTGATTCAGATGGTGATGGTCGGGCGGATGGTGCCTATGTGATGAATGCGGGAACGATTTTTCAATATAAAAAGTTAGAACAGACAGATTATTATAATTATTCTGCGATGGTGGACGCGGCAAGACGTTTTGGGGCCGATACTTCGACTGGTGGTCGTTCGGGGGTTAGTATTATCGCAAATGTTGATGTTATTGAACCCTTGCATTTAACAAGTGCGGCGACAATCGAAACAGTGCTTTCGGCCGGCGCGGGCAGTTACGAAACGACATTTGGAAATTTGATTGCGGGCGCGTATGGGGCAACGAATACAAGTAATTTGCCACAAACAAATGCGACGTCTTTTTTTAATTCACTTGGGTCGTCATATTCGCCACTTACGATATTTTCAACAGGCGGATTTGAAACAAATGCACAATGGTCGGATTCTCCGTTGACCGCGACATTTGAAAATGCGGCGCCGTTGGTTTATTCGAACCTTGAACATTTGTTTATGTCGGTTGTTGCGGTGGGCGCGTCCACGGTGGGCGAAACGGGAATTGCGGCGAACACTGACACAAACACAAATCCATATCAATTGGCCCAGTGGGCGGTTAATGACCCAACCAACGGTATGACTTATTACAAGGCACGTACGTGTGGCACCGCCGGAACAGGTGGTGCGGGGATTGATCCATGGTGTTTTGCGGCGGTTGGTGTGACCGATGAAATGGCAACCGCGGCGGCGGCGGGCGCGGCCGGGGTGCTGACATCTGCGTTTTACTATATGACGCCACAGCAAATTTTTATGTTGATGGCACTAACGGCGGATGGACCATATTTGGGGCGGCTTAGTTCCGGTCAGACACTTACGGAATCCGCACTTGTTTCGTATTTGGAATCGATGTATCAAATGCCGGCATCGTATCAGTGGCAAATAGAACAAGGTGCGAATTATTTGGATGTGTTCAAAGAGGTCTTTGGTTACGGTGTAATAAACCTTGAACGTGCGACAACGCCGGGAACGAATTTGTATTTTTATTCGGGTGGCGACATAGTTTCAACATCGGGCAACGCGTATTGGCGCGCGGCGACGACGACCGGTTTTCGTGGGTCGGGGGCGTTGAACCTTGGGCGTGCGGCGGTAAGTACCGCGGCATATGATGTTTTGGAAAGTGTTGATGGCACGATGCGTTTGCCGCGTATTTGGAAGAATGATTTCGCACTTGGTGGGGACGGCCGGCACGCGCTTTATATGGGTGATGTGTTGTCGGATTTGCGGGTGCGCGCGCGTGATGATGATATGATGCGGATTGGAAATATGTCGTTTGGTTTTATGCGTTCGGACCGTAACTATGACGATGGCATGGGCGGTGTTGATAATATGCGGTTTGAATATGCAAATGATTCTTGGAAAATCACCGCGGATTATCAGCGTTATTTGACGGACACGGAATCGCGGTTCAGTGGTGTGGCGAATCCAATTTTGGGTTTGGCATCGAATGCGGTATCGACCGGTGCGGAATACAAATACGGCAATTTATTCTTTGGTGCACGGGCGGTTTCGGGCGCGATTACGGATGAAGGTTTGCTGGCCAACGATCCGACGATTTCGGCGAACTATGAACCGATGAAGTTGGGAAATTTTTCGGCGGTGCAATCAAGTGTCGGTTGGCGCGCAAAGAAATTTGGTTTAACGACAAGTTTCGGTATTGCGCATGAAAGTGATACGTTGCTTGGCGCTTTGGGCACGGGGCTGTTGGGATTGGGTGCGGCGGAAACGCAATACATTGATGCGGATGCGTATTGGAATTTAACCGATGATTTGCGGGTGCGTGCGCGTGCAACCTTTGCACACACTGTACCGGGCGTGGCGGGTGATGCGATAATTTCGCTTTCGGAATTGGATTCAAATGCGTTTTCGGTTGGTATGGACGCACATAATTTTTCGTTCGGTGTGTCGTTACCACTCGGCGTTGTGCGTGGAAAGATGTATTATGACTATGCCGATTATGATATCGTGACGGATGATGATGGCCGATATGATTTGGCGATTTCAAATGCCGGTGTGCGTGATATTGATTTGCGCCCCGAATCGCGCGAAGTGCGGTTTAATGCATCATATCGTCAGAAACTTGGTGAATTTACCGATGGGGCACTTGGGTTTATATATCGTGTGAATCCTAATAATACGCGCGAATTTGGAAATGAATCCATTTTTATGATGAAGATGTCGCACCGGATTGGCATCTAATTTCTTGACATTACGATTGTGTTTTGTAAACTTTGTGGCCGTGTCAAAGGGGGTTAAAATGCTTGGGGCCTGGCGGGTTCGCGAAATTGTTTCTGGATTGTCGGGCGTATTTTTTGGTGAAATAAAAAGGAAAAGGCCGTATATGTCATTGGTTAGATATTATGTTGGAAAACTGAATTTGTTGCCACGATGGGATGCGCGGGTCGAAGATGTTTTGTCGGCGGCATTGTCGGTGTATAAAATTGAAGAAGCCAAGGATTTGCGCGGGCATAATTATTTTTATGTTGTGTTTTCTGCATCGGATTTTCGGCATGTTTTGGATGTTTCACGTGTGTTTCGTGCAAATGGAATTTTGGGAACGCTTTGTTATAAAAATGTTGTGAATGATGCGGGAAAATTACAAGGTATGTTGGCGTTGCGTGTGCGTGACCGGAATCAGAAATTTATGCACGATGTGCAAAAGACAATTGATGATGTGACGTATTTTCGGGATACTGTGTTGCCGGAATATAACGCGGCGCACGAAAAGAAGAAATATTTAATTCCGGAATTGTTTGGACGGTTTGGTCGCTAAAATTAAACGGGCGCAATTGCGCCCGGGTTTTCTCCCCTTTCCGTGGGAAATGGGTGCCCAGTGGAACTGGGCGGGGTATGGGTTAATCACGTTGCGGTTACCACTACCCCCCGGCCGTTCGGCCGGACCCCTTCGCCGGCGAAGGGGAATTTCATGACAATTTGTGGATTACCAAACCGCTGCGCAGTTTTGGTTCAAACCATGTTGTCTTTGGTGGCATAATGTTGCCGGTGTCCGCAATGTCAATGATTTGGCGCATTGTGACGGGATACAGTGCAAACGCCACCGCCATTTCGCCACTGTCCACGCGCTTTTGCAATTCGCCAAGGCCACGGATTCCGCCGACAAAGTCGATTCTTTTACTTGTGCGTAAATCGCCAAGGTTCAATATTTTATCAAACACCAAATTCGAAAGAACCGTCACATCCAACACTCCGATTGGGTCGTTGTCGTTGTATGTGCCAGGCCGCGCGGTTAATGAATACCATTTGCCATTCAAATACATTCCAAAGTTGTGCAATTTGTTCGGCTTGTAAATTTCCGTTCCCATTTCCACAACTTCAAATGATTTTTCCAATTCCGCAATAAATTGTTCCGCTGAAAGTCCGTTCAAATCTTTGACCACGCGGTTATAGTCGATAACTTTTAACTGGCTTTCTGGGAAAATCACGGCAAGGAAATAGTTGTATTCTTCGTCGCCCGTGTGATTCGGATTTTGTTCACGCTTTTCCGCACCGACGCGTGCCGCCGCCGCAGTGCGATGGTGGCCGTCCGCAACATACATCGCGGGGACACTCTTAAAGATTTCGGTAATGCGCGCGTTTATCGCATCGTCACGAATGACCCAGAATTTATGACCAAAACCGTCCGCGGCGGTAAAGTCATATTCGGGCGCATTGTTTTTCACAAAGTTTTCAACGATTTCGTTCATTTCCGCAACGTCTGGATACGCAAAGAACACCGGTTCGATGTTTGCGTTTTGAATGCGCACGTGAATCATACGGTCGTCTTCTTTATCCTTGCGCGTAAGTTCGTGCTTTTTGATTTTTCCCGTCATATAGTCGTCGACATTTGCCGCCGCAACAAGTCCGTATTGGGTGCGGCCATCCATTGTTTGGGCATAGATATAATACATTTCTTTGTCGTCTTGGACCAACCAACCGCGGTCTTGCCACAGTTTGAAATTTTCAACCGCTTTGTCATAAACGGCTTGACTGTGTTCGTCGGCAATCGGGTCAAAATCGATTTCTGGTTTAATAATATGCAACAGTGATTTTTCACCGGCCTCGGCCTTGGCCTCGGCTGAATTTAAGACGTCGTATGGACGCGACGCCACTTCGGCCGCAAATTCTTTTGGTGGGCGTACACCCGCAAATGGTTTTATTTTCATGAATCACTCCTTTTGTATTAAACGGTGTTGATTATAACCCTGTTTTTACAAAAGGCAAATTTAGTTTTTATTCCGTGTCAATCGCCACGTCAAAGACCGTTTCGGCGCGCGCTGTATCCAATGGGTGCGATTGGAACGGTACGGTTTCAAAATCAATTGTGTTCATGTCGATACGACGAATTGTGCGGTTATACATTGTGTGATAGTAAATTTTCCGATTCGTAATATCGGTTGCGATTGTCCACTGGGTTGCGGACGGCATGTCGAAAGTTCCCGACTTTGCCGCCTGGGTCGTGCCGAACGGAACATCAAAGTTGTTAAGGATATGAAACGCCTGTTTAATCGTGGCGGCCGCATCGGGTTGCGTTATTGAATAATTCTTGAAAAACGATGCGCGGACAAAGCGTGACGGCGATGAAAAGTCCCCGGGCAGGCCCAACAAGCCCGTTCCATGACTTAACGATTGCAATTTAATTGGCCCAAATACCGTCGGCGCGATTGTGCCAGATTGCAAATTGATATAGTTATCAAGATTCGTTAAATGCCATGTGAATTCTGGCGAATTTGCGATTGTGCCCAATGGGTTTTCATAAAATGTTGGTATGCCATCGATAATTTCCATGACGACCACGCGCCCAGATGCTTCGGCGATGCGCCAATGAACGGTTGATGCGGTGGGGTCAATGTTTACGACGTTTACGGTGTCGATTGCGGATTTTACTTCGTCAATGCTTGAAAACGACGACAGTATCCATGATACAACCTGAAAATCCGCAAGTGTGTTGGCGTTATCGGCCGATGAATACGGCACATATTTGCCATAGTCCGGAAAATAGAATAGGGCGGCGGAAAGTCCGGCCTCGTTCGTGCCGTCAACGATGAATTCGGGCCTTTGCATGCCAAGGCCGACAAAGCCGTATTTAGATGTGAATTTCATACCATCCTTTGACCCGTCGGGCAGTAATGATTGTTCAGTGTGGTCCCGCGGACTGATGACGTACAGGTTATCCATTTCTGAACCCGACCAATCGACGGTGCGCGCAAGGACGAAAGATTTGTCCGCCGCGGTTAGTGTGATGCCGGTGCATGCGGTTGCACTTTGTACGGCTGCGATTGCGATGGCAAGAATAGAAATTGTGATTTTTGTTTGCATGTTGGTTCCTCTTGGTTTGTTGTTGTAATTATATTGATTTGGTGCGATCACGACCACAGGAACGAATTCGGCACGCGCGTGAAAAATTATTTGCAAAACGGAATAGGGCGGTATATAATTCGCTGGCCTTGGGGCATAGTTTAATGGTAGAACATCGGACTCTGACTCCGCTAGTATTGGTTCGAATCCAGTTGCCCCAACCAAGATGTGCAACCGTTTGATTTTTGAAGTAAATCGAACGGTTTTTTCAAGGAAATCCAAGCTTTTTTATCAACGATGGTCGAGTTCGAAAGTATCAATTTCAAAAGTGCCCGTTTTTGGTCTGTTTTCGAACTCCGTATTAGATTTCGAGTATTTGCAGCACACCGAGACAAGTTTACGGTTGATATTTTCTTTTTTTATGCTAGTTTTTGTATTGAGATGCCCGATGCTCTTAGTGTATTTGTGTAAAAAGGTAATAAAATGTGGAAATGGAAAGATACATACATCGTTAGTACGGATTGTTGGAGTCCGGCACGTGGCCCCGTGACAGAAAGAAATTGGGTAACCGTTATAATACAAAAAAATGATCCAATACCATGGTTTTTGGGTGCCAAAATAAGCTACGCCTATGATGTGTCCTCGGTTTGGGAGGGTACTATAGGAGTGAGATACCAATTCCCAATAAACATTGTAGGGGATGTTTTAAGAAAGTTGTTTATACAAAGACTAAAAAGATTGCAGGAGATGCAGTACAGAGTGGTTGCAAAGCAGGGAGGCGCTTCCAAACTGCTTTGGACATACCCATTCCCATACTACCCCCAAAAAAGGCAAAAGTAGACATATAACAATTCAGCTCGCGAATTGCACAGATGGAATATGTGCGGTTCGTTTTTTTTCGGATAATATTCCTTTGGATAAATTTGTGTTTTGAAAAATATGTGGTAAAATTATATGCGTAGGAAAAAAAGGAGAGAAAATATGTTTAAAAAAATTTTGTTGGGTATTTCTGTTTTGCCAGCCCTGGCAATTATGCCAGTGATGGCGGATCAATTAACGTGGGCGCATCCCGATGATATAGAATCTTATACTGTTGTGGATGGCGATATAAATTATGTGCTGAACGGTGGGACATATAATGTTATCACCGGAACCGGGATGCGTAATACGGTCAATGGTAATGTAAATATTACATTGAACGGTGTCACCCAGGTTGTGTCCGGGGACGAAACGAATGTGTACGGGATTTTATTCTTGCCCAGTACAAGTTCGCTTTTATCCTTGGCGGGTTTAACCGGCGAAGCGCCGACCGATGCGCAAAAAGAAATGCAAATGTATGTTGATGGTGATGTGAACCTTAATGTGTATAATTCGACGATTGGACAGAGTGTTGTTGGTGTGAACTTTTATGCGAACAACAGTGAATTGACCAATTCGGGGCTTTCGGGCAAGGTGACCGTTACTGTTGATAATTCGACGGTTGATTACAGTGTGCGCGGTGTGAATTATCGTGATATGGCAACCACGGTTGCGGCGGCGCATGTTGGCGATATAGAAATTAATGTAAATGATTCTTTGATAAAGGAAGAAATTGTGTCTGCCGGTGCGGGTGCGTCCGCGGGTAATGTTGTTATTAACGTTACTGGGGATACGGTGATTGGTTATACGAGTATGGATGCGACAATTCCAACAACAAATCTTGATAAAGGTGGTTGGATTATCGCAGGTGCAAACCGTGCAACCGCAACTATTGCGAGTACAGAGATAAATTTGAATACAGCGGGAACGATAAATATCGCGGGCGATGTTAATGTCGGCAGTCGTGAAAGAAATGACGAGTATAATACGGATGAAGATAGTGTCATAGGTGATGCAACATTGAATATGTTTGGTGGTGGAACGGTTAATGTTGGGCGCGATTTACGCGCATATCATGTTGGTGGCAAAACGACACTGAATATTGGTGATATCGTTGCGAATATCGGTGGTAATGTTGCAAACGAATTCCAAGAAATCAATATGTCTGGAAATGCCGTGTTGAACATTGACGGAACTTTATCTATGCAATCGACGGGCGTGTTGAATATGACGTTGTTGAATACCGATAATTACAGTCAAATAAATGCGGGTGCCATTGATGCAAACGGTGCGACTTTGAACTTTACGGTGGCAAGTGCCGGCGAATATCAACTTTTTGATACGGTCGATGATTTTACATGGAATCTTGATAATTCGCTGTTTGTTTTGACGCAAGGTGATGACGGGGTGCTTATTGCGGTTGGAAAGTCCGCCGAAGATATTGCGGCCGATAACGGTTTGACAGGTGATGCGGCAAACACTGTGTCCGCGTTGATGAATTCTTCGTCCGATGCTTTGGATAGTTTGGTTTTCGCAATCCAAGATTCTTTGGCAAACGGTGATACCGATGCGGTGGAACAGACACATAAAGCCATTCATCCGGAAACAGAATCCGTTGTGCAATCGGTTAGCACATCGGTTCAAAATGCCATTGCAAATTTGGCGGCCGGTCGTATGTCGGGGTTGATGGGGCGCAGTGGTGGTGCCGCGCCGGCGCACAATGGTGTTTGGGTCGAAGGTATGTATAACAAATCGAAACAAAACGATGCGTTCAATGGATATACCCGTGGAATTGTTGCCGGTGTTGATACGCAAATCGCGCGCGGTTTAATGTTGGGGGTCGGGTATTCGTATGCGCATTCGGATATTTCTGCGACCGTGCGTAATACCGAAATCGACAGCAATACAATCTTTGTATATGGTCAGTATAAACCGGCAGCGTGGTATGTGAATGCGATGGCGAATTATACCATGTCTGATTACAGTGAAAAATCCGATGTTGTCGCGGTAAGTTCGGACTTTGATGTCAATGCGTTCGGTGGTGCCGTTATGACGGGGTATGATTTCGCCGGCGGAATCACACCAGAACTCGGGTTGCGCTATATGCACATCAGTGCAGATGAATATAAAAATTCGTTGGGGATAAAGAGCAAGTTGGGCGATTCTGATTACCTGACCGCGGTGTTGGGAACGAAATACGCGTTCGATTATCGCGTTGCGCGCGGGTTCACATTGCGCCCAGAATTGCGCTATGCCGTGAAGTGGGATATTGTGTCGGATAAAAGTGTTGCAACGATTACCATGCCGGGCGTGAATTCGTATGTGCTGGACGGGAATCGTCTGTCGCGCATCGGTGCGGAATTTGGTGCGGGGCTTGCCATGAGATACGATGGGTTTAGTCTTGCGTTGAACTATGATATCGAAGTGCGTGAAGATTACACATCGCAAACAGGTCGTGTCCGCGCAAGGTTGGTGTTTTAGTAGTGTTAGCCCGTCACGACCGCGGCGGGTGATGAGTGTTAGTGATAGTGAAACCGTCGGAAATTCCGGCGGTTTTTAGTTTGCTTTTTGATTGGTGACTTTCCTGTTTTTTTATTTGTATAAAAATGGAGTTGATTTTTACAAAAAAGTGATTTAGTATTGCTACAAAAAAGAGGAAAGTATTATGTATAAATCAAATCATATTTTGTTTGTTTCGTTATTGTTGGCTTTGGTGGCGGCGCCGTTGATGGCGGGCGATATGCCAGGGGTTCAGGTAATCGGTGAAGGTGAATCGATAACCTTTTCAGATGTTATTGCAAATTCATTCAATACCGAAGGTGGCGTGATCCTTAATGCCGGAACGGTTATCATAAATGGAACTTCACAGTTTAATAATAATACCGGGACCACATTGGGTGGTGTGATATCAAACAAGGCAACGGGGGCATTGCAAATCGGGAATGTAGAGTTTGGTGGAAATGTTGGATACAATGGTGCGGTTTTGTATAACTTGGGAACTGCGCAGTTTTTGGGAACTGCGCTTTTTGCTAATAATACGGCGCAAAATTTGGGTGGTGCGATATTTAATGAAGGGAATGTAGTGTTTAATGGTTTGGCGACTTTTACTGGAAACAAAAGTTTGAACGGTGGTAATGTAATTCAAAATGAATCAACGGGCGTGATAAATTTTAATGCTGGTCTAATTTCTTATGATAATACTTCGGCGGATGATTATGTTGTCACATATGGTATCAATAACGGTGGAACAATGACGGTCATCGGTGGTGATGTGAAAATTTACGGCAATACGGCCTATGCCGGGGCCGGGGTTTCGAATTTTGGAACTTTGTTGCTGGGTGCGTTTTTTGATGACGATGGTAATGTTGTGTCGGCGCCATTGGACAATATCACATTTCAAAATAATACGGCCACAGATGGTGACGGCGGCGCGATGTATATTGCGGCGACCGATGCATCTGATGCGGTGTCCACGATTCTAAATGGAACAACAACATTTTCTTTGAATCATGCGGCATCAAATGGTGGTGCCATTAGTAATTATGTTGATGCGGGGCAATCAGAATTGATATTTAACGGTGATGTCGCGTTCAGGGGAAATTCTGCGGATGATTTGGGTGGCGCAATTTATAATATCGGCGGTGGCAATGGTGTGATTACATTTAATGGCGATGTGGTGTTTTCGGGCAATACTGATGGCATGGGTGCGAACGATATCTACAACGATGGTGTAATCAATTTTAATGGCAATGTAAAAATGGATGGTGGAATAACAGGGGGGGGGACTTTGGTTTTATCCAGTGGTAATGTTTTGGATATTCAAAATTCGACTCTTACCCAAGGCATGGTTATAATGAACGGTGGAACAATTGTTGCAAACATTTCCAATGTTGATGATGACTATCGCATAAATGTTGGAACGTTTAGTGGTGATGGAACAATTGCATTAACATTGGGTGGTGAAGGAATATATAAAATATTTGGCAATTCTGTATTTGGTAATACGGTGTTCGAAGGGGATATAACTTTTAACAGCCCGATTTATAATCTGTCTTGGGTTGATAATAATCATTCAGTTGTTGCAAAGCGTAAAACCGCGCAACAGATTGCCGATGATAATGGTGTGTCTGGTGATGCGGCGCATACGGTGTTGAACCTTATGGATTCTTCATCAGAAAGGTTAAAGGATTTAAGTTTGGTGTTTCAAAATGAATTAGCATTGGGGCATTTGAAACCAATAGAAAAGGCGACGATTGCACTGCGTTCAGATGCAAATGGATTGTTGCAATCGGTTAACACATCGGTGCAAACCGCCGTCGCGAAATTGGCCGCGGGTCGTATGGCACTGTTGCAACAATCAATCGGACGCAGTGGCGGGGATGTGCCGACGCGCAGTGGTGTATGGGCCGAAGGTGTATATAATAAATCGAAACAAAATGATTCTTTTAATGGATATACGCGTGGTATTGCCATGGGGATAGATACAAAACTTTCGCGTGTGTTCATGTTGGGTGCGGGATTTTCATACGCGCATTCCAATATCGCGGCGATTGCGCATGACACCGAAGTAGATAGCAATACGATCTTTGTTTATGGTCAATATAAACCAACGGCATGGTATATGAACGCGATGTTGAATTACACAATGTCTGATTATACCGAAGGGGCCGATGTGTTCGGAACTTTGGTTGAATCAGATTATGATGTTAATTCGTTTGGTGCGCGTATTATGACGGGGTATGATTTTGCAAGTGGTGTAACCCCAGAAATTGGTTTGCGCTATATGCATATCAGTGCTGATGAATATAAAAATTCGTTGGGGATAAAAAATAAGATTAATGATGCTAATTATCTGACCGCGGTTTTGGGAACCAAGTATGCGTTCGATTATCGTGTTGCGCGCGGATTCACATTGCGCCCAGAATTTCGCTGTGGTGTGAAATATGACATGATTTCCGATAAACAGATTGCAATTGTTACAATACCGGGCATAGATTCGTATGCAATTGATGGAAGCCGTCTGTCGCGCATCGGTGCGGAGTTCGGTGGCGGACTGGTGATGAAATACGGCGATTTGAGTTTAGCATTGAACTATGATATCGAAGTGCGCGAAGGTTATACTTCACAGACCGGTCGTGTCCGCGCAAGGTTGGTGTTCTGATAGTGTTAGTGTAAGTGATAAGTGGTTAGTCGTCTCTGGAATCGGTTCATGATTGCAAAATTATACTAACCACTTACACTGGCCACTTACACTATTATGCCACTTTTCTGATTCCGGATTTTATGTTGCGGATGTATTTGCGCAATTCATCGATTGATATAAGTGTGCCGTCGCGCTTTTGTGCCGACCAATAGTCCCAGCCATTATAACTTTGGCAATGTTGAATGCGCGCCGCCATGACGTGGATTGATGCCTTGCCATATAAACTGTGCACCAGGTTACCGTCGTTCGCAATCATGACGCGTTCGCCACGCGGACTGACCAATGTTTGTCCGGCATAGAGCAATCCGCCGTCAATAAGTTCGCGGAATGCAACACGGATTTCGTCACGTTTTGGTTTTGAAACTTCGATATCCGAAAGGTCAATGGGTGTAATGTGTGCAACGCGTTCGCGTGCGGCGGTGACATATGATTCTTCGCGTTCGATGCCGATGAATTTTCGCCCAAGTTCACGCGCCGCGGCGGCCGTTGTGCCCGAACCCATAAATGGGTCCAATATTATGTCGCCCGGTTTTGTTGATGCCAAAATTACGCGGCGCAATAAATCCATTGGCTTTTGCGTGTTGTGCAAACTTTTGCCGTTTTCGTCTTTTAATCTTTCTTCGCCAAGACAAATGTTCATGTCCCAATCAGAACGCATTTGCTTGCCGCCGTTTAATTTCTTCATTGTTTCATAATTGAAAGTGTATTTGCCGGTCTTGGTTGGCGTTGCCCAAATCAATGTTTCATGTGCGTTCGTAAATCGTGTGCCGCGAAAGTTCGGCATGGGATTTGTTTTGACCCATACGACATCGTTCAAAATCCAAAAGCCCAATTCTTGCATAATTGCGCCGACCTGGAAAATATTATGGTACGAACCGATTGTCCACATTGCGCCGGTCGGACGCAGGACGCGCCGGCACTCCGCCATCCATGCGCGTGTGAATTTATTGTATTGTTCGGGCGATTCAAACGCGTCCCAGTTGTCACGCACAGCGCGCGCGGCCGTTTGATCTTCGGGGCGATAAAGTGTTTTTTGCCCAAGTTGTAAATTATATGGCGGGTCCGCAAATACCGCATCAACCGAAGCGTCTGGAATTTCGCGCATAATTTCCACGCAATCACCAATCAAAATTTGATTAAGGTATTTGTTCATTGAATCTCTCGTCCGTGACTAATTATACCATATTTTGGCGGTAAAAAATTTTGCCCGATTCGGTCGATATGCAAAAAAAGGTCTTGATTTTTATAAAAAATGCATTTTTTTCGAAATAAAATTTGCTTTACACAATCGCAACAGATTGCTACATTATGCGGTATGAGATGTCCATATTGTAATTATTCAGATAGCCGTGTGGCTGATTCCCGGCCGGATATGGAAAGCGGAACAATTCGTCGCCGCCGTGTGTGTAATCAGTGCGGTGCGAAATTTTCGACGGTTGAACGTGTGCAGATGCGCGACTTGGTCGTGAAAAAAAATAGTGGTAAAACCGAACCGTTCGATAGGGATAAATTGCGCCGCAGTATAAAACTGGCCTGTCATAATCGTGATGTCGGGGACGAGCAGATTGAACGCCTGGTCGCGTCGATTCAGCGGCGCTTGGAAACCGAAATGGCCGATGATATGGTGACAAGTAGCCAAATCGGTGAAATGGTTTCGGATTCGCTGCTAAACCTTGACCCGATTGCGTTTGTGCGCTTTGTGTCCGTGTATCGCAAGTTCTCTAAAATATCGGACTTTAAGAAAATCATTGATACTATACCAGAGGTGACCGACGAAACAATCGTTTGCAAATTGCCAAAGACAACGTTGTTTTGATGGCGGGGGGATTTTTCATGAAAAAGATTTTTTTGTTCATCTTTTCGGTGCTGTGCGCGACGGTCGCGTTTGCGAAAACTGAAATTGATGTGTTATCAGATGCGGATGAAAGTTTATATTCGCAAATTTTTACTTTGCAAGATTCTGAAAAATTTTCCGCCGCGGAAAAGTTGCAACGCCAAGTTGCCGACCCCATTTTAAAGAACGAGGTTTTATATCAAAAATATTTTTCTAAAACATATAAAACCAAAGGGGCCGAAGCGAAGGCGTGGATGGATAAATATGCCGATATGCCGGGCGCGGTGCGTGTTGAAAAAATGGCGGGGCGCAAAAAAACAAAAGTAAAAAAGGCCATTGTGCCGGCGATGCTGTCGGGGAATCAGTCCATTGAAAATGCGCAATCGGAAACATGGACGGAAAAAAATTATTCCGGTGCAACCGACAAAAAAATCACAAAGTTCAGAAAGGCAATTCGCAGTGGTGCAACTAAGGCCGCGCGAAATATTTTGGAAGATAAAAATTTTCGGAAAAAATTGGCGGCGTCTGATTATGGGCGTCTTGCGGGGCGGTTGGCGTATGTCTACTATACTAATGGTGAATTTGAACTTGCAAAAAAATGGGGAACGATTGCGGCCGATGCGGATTCAGAGTTTGGTCTTTGGACGATGGGGTTGTTGCAATTCAAAGAAGAAAATTTTGAAAAAAGTGAAAAGTATTTTGCGGAAATTCTTGAATTGCCACAGATAAATAATGCAAGAAAGACCGAGGCCGCATTTTGGGCCGGGCGTGCCGCCGATTTGAATGATGATCGGGCGGATGCAAAAAAGTATTGGCGCATCGCCGCGGCGCATCCGATGGCTTTCTATGGGGCACTGGCCGCGACAATGTTGGGTGATGTGCCGGAATATGAATTCTTTGAACAAGAATTTACCGATGACGATGTCGAAGAGTTGCGGCGTGATAAGTATGGAAAAATCGCACTTGCGTTGCTTCAGGTAAATCGCAAGGACAGGGCGGAAGAATATTTGAAATATATGATGTCGCCAAATGTTAGTGACCGCGCCTTGCATGCAATAAATTCGGTTGCGACGGCGTATGGGCTTTCGCGCGTGTCGATTTTGTCTTCGGGTATTATTCGCGACCGCGGAATTTTGGAAATTGATGAAGATGTAATTTATACCACGCAATACCCGTTGCCTGATTGGGAACCGATGGGCGGTTGGTCAATCGATAGGGCGTTGTTGCTTGCCATTATTAAACAGGAAAGTGGTTTTCGGCCGGGGGTAAAATCTGGTGCGGGTGCCAAGGGTGTAATGCAATTGATGCCTGGGACGGCGAAATTGGTGGCTCGTGCGAATAGGGTTAAGATGTCCGATATTGATATGTCGAACCCGGAACACAATATGTTCCTTGGGCAACAGCATATTGTTGATTTGCTGATGCATCCAAATGTGAACAACAATATTATCAAAATGCTGGCCGCGTATAATGCGGGTATGGGTGCGGTGGTAAAGTTTGAAAAATCTTTTTCGACCGATGACCCGTTGTTATATATCGAAAGTTTTCCGGCGTATGAAACGCGCGGGTATATCAAGCGCGTGATGGCAAATTTGTGGCTTTATCGGGCGCGTTTGAATCAGCCACTTACGACACTAAAAGTTTTGGCGGATGCCCAGTGGCCATTGTATAGCAGTGAAGACGAATATGTTCGCAGTGACATTGATGATATTCCGTATTCGATATAGTGGTGTGATATGGTTGTGGTTGCGGATTTTTCCATTGAAAATGAAATAGGTGCAAACTTTATTGCCGGATGCGACGAGGCCGGACGCGGTCCACTTTGTGGTCCCGTGGTTGCGGCGGCGGTGATTTTTCCGAACCGCGAAATTGAAATTCCGGTGGTAATAAGGGATTCAAAAAAAATGTCCGCGGCGCAAAGGGCGATCGCCTATGATTGGATAACAAAAAATACAATTTGGGCAACGGGCCAGTGCACATCGGCGGAAATTGATGAGTTAAATATACTTTGGGCATCGATGTGTGCGATGGAACGCGCGGTGGCGGGGTTGGGGCAAACGCCGGATATGTGTTTAATTGACGGGAATCGCGTGCCGAAAAATTTGCGGGGCAGGGCGATTATAAAGGGCGATGCGAAATCGCTTTCCATTGCGGCGGCATCCATTATTGCCAAGGAAACGCGTGATAAAATTATGCGGGAATTGGCGTTGGAATTTCCACAATATGGTTGGGACCGGAACGCTGGATACCCGACCGCACAGCATTTGACGGCAATCGAAAAATATGGTATAACAAAGTATCACAGAAGAACATTTGGACCAATAAAGGAAAGGATAAAAGATGAAACTTAGAACAATTGAAGGATTGGATTTGCGCGGGAAATATGTGTTGCTGCGCGATGATTTTAATGTGCAAATTGTTGATGGCAAAATTACCGAAGGGTTCCGTATAGAGCGCAGCCAAGCCACGATAGATGCGTTGCGTAACGCGGGCGCGCGCGTGGCGATTTGTTCCCACCTTGGGCGGCCAAAGGGCGCGCCGGACGCAAAGTATTCGTTGCGTGGGGTTGCGGATTATATGAAATTGCCGTTTGTCGATGATTGCCTGAATCGTGATTTTATGGCGGAAATGCATGACGGCGATGTGGTGCTGCTTGAAAATGTGCGATTCTATGCGGGCGAAGAAGAAAATGACCCGGCGTTCGCCGAAAAATTGGCGCACGGTTTTGACGTCTTTGTGAACGATGCGTTCGCGGTTTCGCATCGCGCGCATGCCAGTACCGTTGGCGTGACGAAATTTTTGCCGTCCTATGCGGGGTTGTTATTGCAAAGTGAAATTGAAAACCTGACGCGCGTGATGGAAAACCCGAAACATCCCGTTCTTTCCATTGTTGCAGGGTCCAAGGTTTCAACGAAAATCGGCGTGTTGCGCGCACTGGCGAAATTGTCGGACACGATAATTGTTGGTGGGGCGTTGGGGACGACGTTTAATTATGCACTGGGCGGGGCGGTTGGAAATTCGCTGTATGAACCGGACCAGAAAGAAAACGCACTTGCCATTATGGAATACGCGCGCGAAAATAATTGTCGGTTTTTGGTGCCACTGGACAAGGGTGTTGGGCCGGTCTTTGAACCGAATGCGCCGCGCACCGATAAAGATATCGCGGACATTGCGCCGGACGATGTGATTATTGACGGTGGCCCGAAAACCGCAGCGCGCGACGCGGCGGAAATCGGCCAGGCCGCAACGGTGATTTGGAACGGCACGGTCGGCATGGCGGAATGGCAACCGACGTGGTCGTTTGGTTCGTTTGCGATTGCGCGCGCGATTGCCGATAATACGCGCAGTGGGAAATTGGAAAGTATTGTTGGCGGTGGCGATACGGTCGCGGCCCTGGACGCGTGCGGCGTGATGGGTGACATAACGTATGTTTCGACCGGTGGCGGTGCGTTCCTGGAATTTATCGAAGGCCGCGAATTACCAGGCATAGAAGTGCTGCGGGAGTGTTAGTGTAAGTTCCCCTCCTGTGGAGGGGTGCCACGGCACCGCCTTCGGTGACGGGCGGGGTGGTTAGGGAATACGGAATAATAACGAATGCTCTAACCACCTCCCGGTGTTCCACACCGTACTCCTCCAACGGAGGAGAACTTTGCGCTCTGGAATTATTTGAAAATGGTGGGGTTAGTTAATGTAATTTCCCCAACCCATGCGGTTATTATTTTGATTGCGTTGTGAACTTCTGAATAAATTGACTTGTTGATACAGATAGGCCGTGCAACTTGTCAATAATTGTTTTGTTCTTAATTTGCTATCTATAGTGTTTTGTGTCGCGCCACTCTCATTGGTGCATGTACAAGTAATTTGTTTCTTATTATCGCTTGGGTCTGTGCACATTTTATAGTTGTCTATAATTCTCCAATCTTTGGCGAGTTGCTTGCGGGCGTTGGTAATGTCGGTATCTGCGGCCATTTGAATCTTTTGTAAATTGCCCATTAAACAATCAAAGACCTTGTCATATTCAACAAAAGAACAATCGTTTGCATTGGCCAAACCGTTGTTATTCGAATTTGAACCACCCGATGATGAATTGGATGATGAAGATGTGTTGCCGGTAAGGACTTCGATTTTACTGGTTAAAACCGCCTTGTTCAGTTGGGTTTTGAAACGTTTGATAACCGCGTTCAATCTATCATATTGTTGTTTTAACTGTTGCACCATAAATGTGGATTTAAGTGCGATAACATCTTCGATATCGGTTGCGCGACCAACGTCGGTTGGGTTTTGTCTGTCGCCGACGTTGTATGCATGCACACTGCACAATGCCAATGCCGGTGAAAAAAATGTGCATTCTTCGGTCGCATGCACGGTGGCCGGCAACACACAAAGAATTGCAAAAAATATAGTATTAAAAATTTTCATTTTATATTCCATTTGACCACTTCAGTATTTGTTGATCGAGCTGAAATTTTGTTGCCTCTATGTCAACTTCACAACGGGGTTTGGGAGTTGCGTTGAAATTCCATTTGCAACCATTGTTGCATAAAGAAGGGGTTGTAATTCCGATACAATTGACAGTAGCAGCTGCGGAGTTTCTGAGTTCTTCTGCTTCCTTTTCACCAACACCTTGACCGACTTTCTTAGAAATATAGGTGTTCGCCCAAGTTTGTCCTGTTGATATGTTTTTATATTTATCATCTACTTTTAATTCAATTTCACTATTCGATGAACCGCCGTTATCTAATTTTCTGAAATCTTTTTCGTCGGCAAAGCACCAATTTTTTGTTGGCCACTTTTTTGTATCAACGGCTGTTTTTAATTGTGTCATTCTATCTTTGTCATTGTGTGGATCAACATTGCAACGTCTTGCACAGCAATCTTCCAATACATCAAAAGAACCGTCTTTGTTAACACCGCATGTGCATGAATCTTGGTTTATAAGGTCACGCAATGTTTCAATGTCCACCTTTGTATTTTTGCGTTTTAGGATACTACCAAATATGGATATGTCGGCAATAATATCCGTAGCACAAGCGACCTGGGTTGCACCACCTATGCCAGAATTTGGATCAATCCATTCATGCCAAACGCTTTCTTTATTCCCTATTTGATCAACCATCCGACAGTGTTGTTGTCTACTGGTAACCCGGCCATCGCCTGTGGAACTTGTTTTTACGCGATAATAGCAATTTGTGTATTCATTTGTTTTATCATTATAGTTATTACAGAAACAAATTTCACCGGTAGATGGATCTTCTGCTTGTCCATCTTTTTTTGCTTTTGGTAAAGAGCAAGGGTCGCAAAGGAATTTCCCCCACATATTGCACGAATCACTTAGTAGCATTACAACATCACTAACATCGATGCCGACCGTAATTGCGGTGACAAGTGCGTCATACATACTTTCAAGAACACCTTCATACGGGTCAAAGAATTCGTTTGCCATGTCTTTGAATTTTTTTACGCGCTTTGGGCCGGTGCATTTTGTCACCGACGGGTCGCAACCGGCGTATTCGATAATCGCGTCCAGCGTTTGTTTCAATTCCTTCATTTTAAGTGTTGCGTCTTCGATTGCGGTTTCGATTTGGCCGCCAATTTGTTCGCGTACAAGTATATCGGTGCTGATTCCGTTTTTCGCCGCCAATTGTTCCGCGACACCAAGTCCCTCAAGCCCCGCAATCACCGCGCCGGTTTCAATCGGTGCCGTCGGCGCACCCGCGTATGTTGGTGATTCCGCCGCGCGCGATTCAAGGGCGTTTTGGATTTGCGCGTTTTGCGATTCCGCCGTGGCCGCCATTTGTTCCTGCATCGCGGTCATGGATTCCGCCATTTGTTGTTGCATTTGCGCCATCTGTTGCTGCATCGCCACCATTTGCGCGTTGTTTTGTTCGGCGGCCGCCGCCGATGCCGCGGCACTGGCCTCGGCCTGGGCGCGCGCGATTTCAACCGCGTTTTGTTGTTCTTGCACCTTGGCGGTCGATTGCGCCACAACCTGGGCCGTGATGTATTGAATCAGGTCGTCACCATATTGCTTGCAATTTTGGTTCGAATTGACACAGCCCGCAACAATCGCGGCGGCAACGTTCATGTCCGTGCATCCGCCCGATGCGCACTTTGGCGATGCGCAACGCAACACAATCGCATTACAGTTTCCGAAATTCGCTTCGGCCGCGTTTTGCGACATGCCGGCACGACCGTTCATTAAACTGTTCCACTGATTATTATTCATGGCGCCGGTGCCGTTATACGCCGTCAGGTTAGATCCCGCCGTCGTCGCAACATTTGCCCCCGCCGGTAAAATAACCGACGCAAAAACCGCACCACATAAAAGGTTTGAATAGAATTTCATCTCTCTCTGCGATAGTGTATTTTATCATATTTTGGGGGACAAGGAAAGGGAAAAGTGATCCGTTCCGTCATCGCGTTGCGATGTCGGAATGAGTGTAAGTGGTTAGTGTAAGTGGTTAGTGTTAGTGCACCACACCCCGCCGAGTGCTACCCGGCACCCCTCTCTAGAGGGGAACTTTGCTCGCTGGAATAACCGTGTAATTATGAACTAATTCCAGAGACGACCAGCCACTAACACTACTTGTTTGTGAGTTTCAATTCAATGCGGCGGTTTTTCTGCATGTTTGCTTTATCGGTGTTCGGGGCGAACGGATACATGTCGCCAAATCCGGACGGTACAAGGCGTTTGCGCGCCACACCATCGCGGACCAGTTCATTCACCACCGCCGTCGCGCGCAGTAATGAAAGTTCCATGTTGTTCGAATATGCGCGATTGCCGGGGACGACGGGTTTGTTATCTGTGTGGCCGTCAACGCGAATTATCCATTCGATTTCAGACGGGATTTTTGTTTCCATTTCTTTGATGACATTGGATATGATTTTAAGTTGCTTTTTGCCCGCGTCCGACAATCTGTATGAACCGGTTTTGAATAAAATATCACTTTGCACAATAAACCGGTCGCCGTCCTCCGTGACGGATTCTGTGTTGCCAAGTGCAATTTTTACCGCGCGATAAAATTCAGATTGATATTCCCGCATGTCTTGCAATTCCGCAACCTTGTCCGCAAGGGCCTTGTTCAGGTTATTCGACATTTCGATATATTTCGCCTGTTGCGCAAGCAGTTCGCCGTCCGCCGCGCCCAGTGCCGCGTTTAGCCGTTCAAGTTCCGCCGTGTATTTTGCCATTTCGGATTCAAGGGCGTTCAATTTCGCTGCCTGGGAATTCATTTCGGATTCCTGGAGTCCGATTAATTCTTGCTGAACATTTACCTGTTTTTGCATTTTGTCCTGTAATTCGCGACGTTGTTTTTCCAATTCGGCAAGTTGGTCTTTGATGGCGTTCGCCTGGGCCAATTGTTCGCGAAGCGCGGCAACCTCACGCCGGGCGGCATCGTCACTGGCCTTTACCTTGGATACTTCGTTTTCGTATGCGTTGATGACATCGATCATCGATAAATTCTGGCTGTCGATTTCATCCTGGTTCGATAGCAATTCGGCGCGTGCCTGGATAAGCAGGCGCATCGCTTCTTCGTTGTCGGCGTTCATTTGGTTGATTTGTGCAACCTGGGACGCGTTGATTTTTTTCAAATCCGCAATCGTTTGAACGCCCGCCTTTTTGTTAAAGACACTGGTCGTGGTCCAAAGGAACACAAACACAATCAGCAAGAAAATCAATATGATGACCAGGTTTGAAAATAAATCGACGAATGCCGGCCATGTGTTTGGTTTGTTGCGAAAATTTAATCTGAACATTTTTGTTTCTCCCTCGCGCGTGCGCTCTATGCAGCTATTGGTTCGGTTGGTTCGAATTTTTGGTTTATGTTTTCAACGTTGTTGTTGATATGCCCAAGCAACGATTCGATTTGGGGCAGGGCGGATTCCGTTAAATTCGTGCGGAATATACTCGTCCGTGCCGATAGGAATTCTTCGAGTGAATGTATAATTGCGTTTTGTGCAAGTTGTAATTGCAAACAAAGGAATCCGACAATCAAACTGCCCCCCAGGCCGAGCAGCGAACTGGTGAATGCGGTTGCCATGCCCCCCAGTGGTTGCGAAAGGCCGGCCTGCATCGTTTCCAGTACCGCATCGTCGTTAAAGTTTAGGTTGCTAATTAAATCCGCAAAACCGCCGACCGTAAGAATCAGGCCCCAAAATGTACCAAGCAACCCTAAAAATACCAATGTGTTCACGGTGTATTGCACCGATTCGCGGTCGTTGTCCATTTTAATCTGAATCGTGTCCATGACACCGCGCAATCCGTCCGCCATAAGTTGATTCTTGCGGTGGTGCAGCAACAGCGCAACAGACCGCAACAGCCGCGGGGGCAGTTTCGGATTGCGCACACCGCGCATATATTCGTGCAACCATTTATGTTCGGGGACAAGGGCAAAAACCTTGATAAAACAAATGATTATGCCGAAAAGCGTTGTGCCGATAATTATGCCATTAAGGTATATGTTCGCAATCGCAATCGTGAAAAACAGCCGATAAAAGATGATGCACAGGCACAATACAAACGCTGTGAAAATTGCCATGCGGTTAAGATTCTTATGAAAACTGTTCATATTTTTCCCCCGTTACAAGGGTATGTTAGAAAATTTTTTAATGGTGTGTCAATAGAGATTATTCCTGTTTTTGTTCGTTTACGTTTTTACTTGCTTTTTTGTAAAAAATTGTAATAATTGCGCTTGTTCCTGCTGTGGCCATGGGGGCGACGGCTGATATAAACCAAAGGAAATAAAATGGCTTACTATGAAAGTGTTCTGGTTTTTCGCCAGGATTTGACCGAACCGCAGGTCAAAGAAAAAGCGGACAAATTTGCGGGTATTATTAAAGAACTGGGCGGCGAAGTGAAATCCACAGAATTTTGGGGATTGAAGAATTTGGCCTATGTTATTCGTAAAAATCGCAAGGCGCACTATGTTATGATGAACGTGGAAATGCCGGGTAAATCGATTGCCGAACTTGAACGGCGCAGTCGTATCGACGAAGATGTTATCCGTTTTCTGAACGTGCGGGTTGAAAAATTGGCGGACGGTCCGTCCATCATGATGAAAAAGAATACCGAGGAGGCAGAATAATGGCAGTTCGTGCAGCAATTTATCGTAAAAAGGCCAACCCATTAAAGGGCAAGGTTATTGACTATAAAGATGTTAAAATGTTGGGACACTATATCACCGAACGTGGTAAAATCGTGCCAAGTCGCATTAGTGGCGTTTCCCAAAAAGACCAACGTTTATTGGCAAGGGCGATTAAACGTGCGCGTCATTTGGGTTTGCTGCCATTTGTGCGTAATAACATCGGGTAAAAATATTTGGGTATAACCCTAACTTTCAACAAAAGGACAGATAAAATGAAAATTATTTTAACGGAAAAAATTACGGGTCTTGGGACAATCGGCGACACGGTAGAGGTTAAAACTGGTTACGCGCGGAACTATTTGTTGCCAAATAACAAGGCGTTGCGTTGGTCGCGTGAAAATGTCGCGTTGTTCGAAGCGCAAAAGGCGGAACTTCAGGCGCGTCATGAAAATGCACGCAAGGCGGCGGAATCCAAGGTTGATGCGGTCAAAAATGCCAAGATGTACATGATACGCCAGGCGGGCGATACCGGTCAGTTGTATGGTTCGGTGTCAAGTCGCGATATCGCGCGGACACTTAAAGAAGTTGCGAATGTTGAAATTTCTTCGGCCCAGGTTATGTTGGGTGCGCCGATTAAATCGATTGGTGCGTTTGACACGAAAATCGCACTGCATCCGGATGTGATTGTTCCGATTAAGGTCTATGTCGCGCGTACAAACGATGAAATCGAAGCGTTGGTCGCCGGCAAGGTTTTGACATTTGGAACCAAAAAGGTTGAAGAAGAAACTGAAACCGAGGCGAAGGCCGAAGCAGTGGCGGAAAAATCTGAACCGGTTGCGGAATCCGAAAAAACGGAAGAAGCCCCGGTCGCAGAAGAAAAATAATTCCGGTTTTGGTTATATGAACACCCCGCGGAGAATTACCCACAAAAAATGTTTTACATTTTTTGCGGGGCCCAGCGTCGCGGGGTGTTTTTTGTTTGGTATTTAAGGATGGGGGTAGGGGTTGGCGACACCTCCCGGCGTTCCACGCCGTACTCCTCTGGCCAGAGGAGAATTTTGCTCTCGTCACATCGCGGTCCAAGTTCCCCTTTGGCTAGAGGGGTGGACGCGTGTCAGGCCCCGCAAAATTTGAAAAATTTTGTGGGGGATGACCGCGGACGGGGTGTCGCAAAATAATGCACGCGCGGTGTGACGCGAGTCTGGAATTTTCGTGCCCCGGTTTAGTTGTGCGTTTCCGCGGGGTGTTTTATTTTGAATTTGGAAACACCTGTTTTGATAGTGTTTTTAATAGTTCACTGCGTGGAACAGAATATTTTGCAACCGTTTCTTTTGCATCCATTGGTATCCCATTTTCACGCCAACTATGAAAAACGGTCATTACTTTGGATTTGTTTATGTCCAAAAGGTTCCCGTCTTTATCAATTGCGCCATTTTGAATGTCATGAATATATCCCCAAAATAACTCGGAAACAAGATAAGGATTTACATCGCCAAAACTTAAGCCGTATCTGCTGTGTGCTTCTTCATATTTATCTTTTGGAATAGAAACAAGTTTCTTAAGTGGTAGTGTCCTTATAAGATATGCAGCCGCTAAACTTGATAAAATCAGTTCAGGCGAGTTCGCAAATTTTTTGGGGTTCACTTCTTTAAGTGCCTCTATACGGATTTGAAAAATTCGTGGCAATTGGTGAATTTCTGTTTGATAGTTGGGTAATAATTTTCTTAATTCTGCTTCACGAGCTTCGACCATTTTGTCTAATACTTGTTCAAATTCGTCTGCCTGACGTTTTGTTAGTTGAACACCGTTTAGGTAAATACCAGTTAATTCATCTGGGTTGTTTGTTTGTTTGTTTGTTTGTTTGTTTGTTTGTTCCGCGGTCATTTTTTTACCTCTTGGTATTGTTGATTTATTTACTTTGTAAGTATACTATAGTTTGTTTTTGTCAAATGTCAAGTGTGTAATTGTGTTTTTATAAGAAGTGAAAAAAATCCCCACGGGTTCGTGGGGATTTTTGTGTATCGGAATAATTATTTATCCAATGCCTTGATAATCTGATCGTATGGTATCGCGCCCGGAAATGCTTCTTCGCCGATAACCAAATACGGTGTGCCGCTGATTTCAAAACGTTGTGCCAAATCACGAACATTTTTCAATTCACGTGCGACAACTTCGCCATTCATGTCTTTTTCCAATTGCGCGGTGTCCAGACCAGCTTCGGCCGCCAATTTCATGACATTCTTTTTGATTTTGTCACCAAGTTTTGAACGATCTTTCATATCATCTTGGGTGTAATATTCTTTGTCCATCAACAATTTATCCAACGCGGCGGCTTTGTCGTTGCCCTGTAATTTTGCGGCAATAACAGCCTTGGCCGGTGCGTCAGACAATTCGCCATGGATAGAAAAGTTTTTCAAGACAACGCGAACATCGTCACGGCTTTCCATCACACGGGCCAATTCGCCATGAACACGACGGCAATATGGGCAAGAATAATCAGACCACAAGAAAATAGTTTTCTTGGCATCTTCATTACCCCAAATTGGTGCATCGCCAATCATGTCTTTCAAGTTCGAACGAACATATTTGCGAATCGCCTTGTTCTTTTCGGCGTTCTGTTGTTCCTGCATCGCGGATACCATTTCTTGCAAGATCATTGGGTTTGTATGTGTCAGGTAGTACGGTGTGTACAAACGGCAGACACAGCCAGCGATCAAAAGGATAGATACCAATTTGATCAGTTTTTTGATTATCATAGGACTGGATTCAGATTTTTTGCCATCCTGTTTGGTGAACATGCCGCCAAACAAAAAGAGCGCAATTCCGATAACCAGAACGAGGATTGTCCAAAACATAGTTTTCTCCTTTGCTTGTTGAACGGTTGTATCTTAGAAATTTTTTCCGTGCCATGCAAGAGTTTTTTAAGATTTTTTTTCGTGTGTCAAAGATATACGTGCATTTGGGACACGTGTGCCTAATTCCGTGCATATTTTTTCAAGGAATTGAAGTGTCGTGTCCGTTGTCAAAGGCAGTTGAAATAGCCGGTTTACATAGGGTGTGGCGCATTCGGCGCATACCGCACGCCCGGTTTTTGGCGAAAGGTGTGTCAAATTTTTTGCGCACCCGCAACCCGAACACTTTGTCAAATCTAATGCGAAACCCAATTCTCGCAAAAGCGTCATTTCCCATAGCAGGTAATCGTCAAATGGTGAATTTGATTTGGGTAAATCCATCATAAATTTTATTGTTGCATCGAAAAGTGCGCTATACGATTCGCGTTCGGGCAATAATGTTTTTATCAAATCAAAAATGCAATTTACAAATTTAATTCGTTCGAAATTTATCATAATTGGGGCGGTTAAATTTTTTTCACTTTCCCAATGAAACACGCCCAGTGCGGAATCAAGTCGCGCGCCCCATGTGGCGTTGCCGATTTGGCCAACCAGTGGTTTGTTCGTTTTGGCAACCACCGCACCGCGCAACATTCCGGCGACGACACCATGTTCGCGCGTAAATATATGTGCGACCGCATCACGTTCGTTAAACGGGCGCAGTGATATTAAAAGACCGGTGGATTCAAGTTTCATTTCAATTTTTCCGCCGCGCCGCGTGCAAGTTCGTCACAGCGTTCATTTAATTCTTCACCGTTATGTCCGCGTACCCAAACCCAATGAACTTTTACGGCGGATACCAATTCGTCCAACTGTTGCCACAGATCTTGATTTTTTACGGGCTTTTTGTCGGCGGTGCGCCAATTATTTTTTTTCCAATTTTTCATCCAAACCATCGTGCCGTTTTTTACATATTGGCTGTCGGTGTGAATTTCAATTTCATTGTGTTTGCGCGCGGCGGATATGGCCCGTATAACCGCGGTTAGTTCCATACGATTATTTGTTGTGTCGCGTTCGCCACCACTGCGTTCGGCACGGTTTTTCCCGTCGGTTGCAACAAATGCCCATCCGCCGGGGCCGGGGTTACCCAAACAACTGCCGTCTGTCCAAATTTTTAGCATTTTATTTCATCCTTTGTTTGTGATATAATATCATAAAATGAAAATAGATTCCAAGAATTTACACGAAATGTCAAATGCGGTGCGCGCGGACGCGTTGCGTGCGATTGCCGCGGCCAAAAGCGGGCATGTTGGAATTGTGCTTGGCGCGGCGGATATTGTCACGATGATTTATGCGGTGTTCCTAAATCCCGTGCGCGACAGGTTTGTTTTATCGGCGGGACATGGTTCGGCGATGCTGTATGCGGTGTTGAAACTTGCAGGGTATAACATTGGCGATTTGAAATCTTTTCGGCAAATTGGTGGACCCCCCGGGCATCCGGAATTTGGAATAGATGGGGTTTGTGCGACGACGGGGCCACTGGGCCAGGGTGTTGCGAACGCGGTCGGTATGGCGATTGCCGCAAAGCACAATAAAACCGGCGGGCGCGTGTATTGCCTTTGTTCCGATGGCGATTTGATGGAGGGCGTGGCGGGTGAAGCAATCGGCTTTGCCGGGCGGTATAAATTGGACAATTTGGTACTGCTTTGGGATAATAATGGACTAAGTATCGATGGCGTGGCGCAAACGGATAAAAATGTGTCGATGCGTATGCGGGCGGCGGGGTGGACGGTGCGTGCGGCGGACGGCACAGATATGAATGAACTTTATGACGCGATAGGTGCGCCGGCGGCGGGGCCGTTGTTTGTGCGGTGTGATACCACATTGGGCCAGGGAACAAGCGTTTCGGGAACGGCGCGCGCACATGGTTTGGCCATAGGTGATGCGGAAATCAAAGAATTGGTAAATCATTTGGATTCGGCGGTCGGGCGCGATTTGTGGCGCAAATTTGCACGCATGCATAAAAGGACAGAAAAAACAAAATATGCAAATGTGCCGGCGGTTTCATTGCCACAAAAAACATCCGCGGTATCAACGCGCGAAATGTCGGGCGAATACTTGGCGGCGATTATGAAACGGGGCGCGGATATTATTATTGGCAGTGCGGATTTGGGCCAAAGCACGAATATGCGCGTTGCGGGCGTGCGTGAAATTACGGCGGACAATTTTTTCGGGCGATATATAAACTATGGTGTGCGCGAACATGCGATGGCGGCAATTATGAACGGTATGGCATATGTGGGTGTGCGCGCGGCGGGCTCAACGTTTTTAGTATTCAGTGACTATATGCGTGGTGCGATGCGGTTGTCCGCGATTTCGGGTTTGCCGGTAATCTATGTTTTAACGCATGATAGTGTTGCGGTTGGTCCGGACGGGCCGACACATCAACCGGTGGAACAGTTATCGGGTCTGCGTTTAATTCCGAATATGAATGTTTTTCGGCCATGTAATATGGCAGAGGTCGTGTGGTCTTGGCAAACGGCGTTATCGGAAACGAACCGTCCGTCGTGCATTGTCCTTTCGCGCCAGGCGATTGCGCCGGTGGGCGATGCAATCCTTGGTGAAATAAAGTGCGGGGGCTATGTCGTTTATGAATCGGGTACGGCGCGGGTAAAGATGACGATTGTTGCAACGGGGGCGGAGGTTCCACTTGCCATAAATGTTGCGCGGATTTTGGGTGGCGGGGTCCAAGTGGTAAGTATGCCGTCGGTTGCGCATTTTCGGGCGATGGATGAAAAATATAGGGATAAAATCTTGGTCGGCACCGTTGTTGCCATAGAGGCATCCGCCACCGCGCCTTGGTTTGAATTTGCGGATATTGTTGTTGGAATTGATGATTTTGGCTTGTCAGGGGCGGCAGACATGGTGTATCGTGCGTGTGGGTTTGATGCGGAAAAAATCGCGCGGGCGATTCGCACAAAAATGAAGCATGTCTGAATTTGAATTTATAACTTCATCTGGGGAAAAGATACCGGTCGTGATAACCGTGCGTGCGGGCGTGCGGAATATAACACTGCGCCCACGCGCGGGGGATGCGCGCCGGATTGATGCAACGCGGCCGTTGATATCCGCCAATTCAACGGTGATGAAATTTGTGGAACAAAAGCGGCGGTGGTTGGAACGGTTCTTTGCAAACGCCCCGCGCAAGGAACATTTGAAATCGGGCGATATGTTTGACTTTTTGGATATGCGGGTGCGTGTTGTTTATGATTGCGCCATGCGTGGCAATAAGTTTGTTTTGAACGATGATGGAACGCGAACGCTTTTTGTTGGTGGCGATGAGAAACTAATTGAAAATCGTGTGCGGTTGTTCATTAAATCGGAACTTTTGAAACATATCAAAGAATTGATTCATCAAACGCCGCGTGATTTTTGGCCGAAAAAGATTTGTCTGCGCGATACATCGTCGCGTTGGGGGTCGCGGTCAACGACGGGAACGATTTCCTTTTCGTGGCGGTTGGCGTTTGCGCCGTTTGATGTGATGCGCTATGTCGTGATGCACGAATTGGCACATACAAAGCATATGGATCATTCGGCGGCTTTTTGGACAGAGGTTCGTGGCCTTTACGGTTTTGGTGTTGAACGTGCGCGGCGGTGGCTGAATGTGCATGGGGGCGATTTGCATAAATTCCTTTGAAACCATTCCTGAATATTTCTTTGCCTTTTTACGGTATAATTTCGGTGTGTTAAAAGCACATAACAAAAACCAAACAAAGGAAAGAAAAAATGAAAAAGAAAAGCAAGGAATGTAAAAAGTTATCCGTTGTGGCGGTGTTGGGTGTTGTCGCATCCACGGCTGTGTTTGCGGGTTCTGGAAATATGGCGCATAATAATGCAAATAACAATACGATGACCGAAGTTATGACCATTGAACAGGTTCGCGGGCTTTCCGACAATTCGCCGGTTATTGTTCGCGGATACTTGCTGCGTCAAAATGGGGAAAATTCGTATGTTTTCCAAGATAACACTGGAACAATCAATGTTGAAATAGACGAAATGGATTGGAACGGCATGAACGTCGCGCCGTCTGATTATGTTGAAATATGGGGCGAAGTTGACAAGAACGGCGCATCCATGGTTGAAATCGACGTTTCGGCAATGAAGAAGTTGTAATAGTGGTTAGTGTTAGTGATAAGTGTAAGTTAAACGGGCGCAGATGCGCCCGTTTAACAATAATTATTTTACAAATCGGTTATATATTTTTTCGTTTATCTTGGTTGGGTATTTGCGTTCAAGGTATGCGTTATAATCCGCGTCCAAGTGCCGCATAGCCATATTCGCGATTTCCGGTTTTAATTCTTCAAGTTTTTTGTCGTTTGTTTCCGGCAATTTTTCTGCCGCGATATTTACAACATAAAATTCATCGGGTGACGACACAATCGAATTGTCGCCAATTGGATTTTTGAATGCCGCGACCAAGACCGGCATTGGTGCGCCGTCCGTGCGTGACACGGTTAGTTTTTTTGCGGTTTGCAATTTTCCGGTTTCGTTCAAATCCGTCAGCAATTCATTTGCACGGACGTATGCCATTTTTTCTTGTTCGGCGTGTGTCCATTCGGCGACAATTTCTTTTTTAACCGAATCGAATTCCGCGGTGTGTTCGGGGATAATTTTATCAACACGAACAATTACAAAACCATTTTTCGTTTCGATAAGTTCGCTTTCGGTTTCGGGCTCAAGTTCAAAGATATTTGCCACGACCGATTCGTTTATGTTTTTGTCGTCCGGCAATTTTTCCGCGGAAACACCGCTGTGTTGCACGAACTTTGCGTTGTGCGCTTTCGCCGCAGCGGACAATGTTTCGCCGCCGATGATGTCATCCTCCATGCTTTGCGCGGTTTTAAGTGCGATTTCATATTCGTCCGGTTTATCCATTGCGGCCGGAACAATTACATATGAAATATCGCGTGCCTCGGCCACATGATGTGGGTGCGCCGCATAGAAATCGCGAAGTTGTTCATCCGTTGGCTTTGGCGTTTTGAAATTTGAAAACTTTACCGTCGCCATATTTATTTCGCGTTTGGTATTGCGCGCGTTATACGCCGCAACGGTTGCAAATCGTGGCGTTTCAATTTGTGTCGCCATCGGAACATTTACCATTTCATGCAGTGCCTTTATGCGTAAATCATTTGCGACATCCGATTCGGTTAGCCCCGAATTTTGCAGGACGACATCAAACGCCGCCGTTGAAAATTTGCCATTTTCTTGGAATTGCGGTATTGCGCGAATATCGTTTGCGATTCGGTGGTCGGATACGACATAGCCCAAATCGTCCGCGTGTTTACTGATTCGTTGGATTGATGCGATTTTTTTAATCACGCCGTTTTGAAAGTCCGACATTTTCGCCGGGTTCGAATAAAGTTCGCGTTGTGCGTCACGCGACATTGCCGCCAATTCGTTAGAGCGCATATTATTATATTGCTGAATCGAAATCTTTTCACCGCCGACGCGCGCCAGTGTCGTATCGGACGACGTAAGACCAAATACCCATTCGGCAACGCCCCATCCGACGAACGAAAAGATAAGGATTCCCATTAAAACCTTGGCCAACGGTTTATCGGCCGCATTACGTAAATATTCTAGCATTTTTTCACCTTTTGCGCTAAGATAGCAAAATGTAACCAAGAAAATCAACGGAAAAAAGGATAAAAAATGAAAATTATTGCAGGAAACTGGAAAATGAACGGGTCGCGGGCTGCTTTGGACGAAATGATTGGCGCAATTACGCCGGTAAAGACCGAAAATCGCGTGATTTTATGTGTGCCTTTTACCATGGTGCGCGCGGGAACGGACAAGGTCGCAATTGGCGCCCAAGACATCAGCGCGCATGAAAAAGGCGCATATACCGGCGAAGTGTCGGGGACAATGCTGGCCGAGGCGGGTGCAAAATACGTAATTGTCGGGCACAGTGAACGCCGCATGTATCACGATGAAACAAACGATATTGTTCGGCAAAAGGCGCAGATGGCGTTGGAAAACGGCCTGACCCCGATTATCTGTGTCGGCGAAACAATGGAGGAAAAGCGCGCTGGCAAGACATTTGATATCATAGAGTCGGGCGTAAAAGAATCCGTGCCAAATGACGCACATGATGATATTATTATTGCGTATGAACCGCGTTGGGCCATTGGGGCGGGTATAACGCCGACCGCGCAGGAAATCGCCGACGCGCATAAAGTGATTGCCGATACTTTGTCGTATATGGGGCTTGGTGGAACGCCGATTTTGTATGGTGCAAGTGTGAACGGCGGAAATGTTGCCGATATTGTCGCAATAAGAAATGTTGATGGGGTGCTGGTTGGTGGGGCGTCCTTGAAACCGCAAGAATTTGTCACTATAATAGAAAATGCAAAGTAATAAAAATAGAGAAAATATTATGGAAGACAAAAAAGAAGTCAAGGTTGAAACAGTATCAGTAAAAGATGCGGCGGCCCCCGAGAAACCGGTGGAAAAAAACGAAAAGAAAGATGAAGCCGCAGAGACGGCCGCGCAAATTGCGGAACTGAACGATAAATACCTGCGCACGGCGGCGGAGTTGGAAAACACCCGTCGTCGCGCCGCTATTGATGCCGAGGCACGCGCGCGGTCGCGGGCGATGTCGGTTGCGGAAAAAATCTTGCCGGTTATGGACGCGGTTCAGGCGGCACTTAAACATTCGCCCGATGACGCGGGAATTCAATCTATGGCGCGGGCGATGGAATCCGCGTTTGAACAGATTGGAATCACAAAAATAAAATCGGTTGGTGAAACATTGAACCCCGCATTGCATAACGCAATTCAGGTTGTGACCGCGGCCGATGGTGTTGCGCCGAACACCGTGGTTGAAGAAATGCAGGCCGGATATATGTTTGGCGATAATGTGTTGCGGACCGCGATGGTGGTCGTTGCAAAATAATTGGCCGCCCCGTTTGCGAACGGCATTTTTGTGTGGTATAATCAGAAAAAAGTAAAAAGGTGTAAATTATGTCTTTGATACCAATGGTCATAGAAGAATCCCCACGTGGCGAACGGTCGTTTGATATCTATTCGCGTTTGTTGCGTGACAGGATTGTTATGATAAATGGTGACATAGAATTGCAAATGGCTAATACGGTTGTGGCACAGTTGCTGTTCTTGGAATCAGAAAACCCAAATGCGGATATTTCGCTTTATATCAACAGTCCGGGGGGAATTATATCCGCCGGATGGGCGATTATGGATACAATGCAATACATCAAATCGCCGGTCACAACGATTGGTATGGGATTGGTTGCATCTATGGCATCGGTGATTTTGGCGGCGGGTGAAAAGGGTAAAAGATTCGCATTGCCGAATACAGAGATTATGATTCATCAACCACTTGGTGGTTTGCAGGGGCAGGCGACCGATATGGAAATTGGTATGCGCAAAATGAAAATGGTCAAAGAAACTATTACTAAGCAAATGTCCGAATTTACCGGTCGTAAGGTCAAAGAATTACATGATGCAATGGAACGTGATAATTGGATGACCGCGGAGCAGGCAAAAGATTTTGGAATAATTGATAATGTTTTGACAAGGAAAAAATAGGGCGGGATATGACGGACGAAAAGAAAACAACGGAAAAAAAACAACAGTTTTGCAGTTTTTGTGGCAAGGCGGTTTACGAAGTAAAAAAGTTGGTCAGTGGTCGTAATGTCTGTATTTGCGATGAATGTATCGCACTGTGCAACGACATTATGGCGGACGACATGCGGACCGAGGTTGCCAGGGACGCCGCAAAATTGCCAACGCCGTCACAAATCTATGATTTCCTTAATGAATACATTATCGGTCAAGATACGGCGAAACGGACATTGGCGGTCGCGGTGTATAATCATTACAAGCGGCATAATGTCACGCTTTCGTCCAATGTTGAAATACAAAAATCTAATGTTTTACTGATTGGGCCGACGGGGACCGGGAAAACGTTGTTTGCGCAGACTTTGGCTCGCATTTTGGATGTGCCGTTTGCGATTGCCGATGCGACAACACTGACTGAGGCCGGATATGTTGGCGAAGATGTGGAAAACGTTCTGACGCAACTGTTGCACAATGCGAATTTCGATGTAGAAAAGGCGCAACGCGGAATTGTCTATATCGATGAAATTGATAAAATCGCGCGGAAATCCGAAAATCCGTCACTAACGCGGGATGTTTCGGGCGAAGGTGTGCAACAGGCGTTATTGAAATTGGTCGAAGGCACAATTGCAAATGTTCCCGCAAGTGGCGCGGGGCGCAAACACCCGGGCGAAGCGACCGTGCGTTTGGATACAAGCAAGATTTTGTTTATCTGTGGCGGTGCGTTCGATGGGCTTAATCGTGTGATTGCAAATCGCAAGTGCGAACGCGCCGGAATCGGGTTTGGGGCGGACGTTTCGTCAAAGAAAGAACGCGATGCGAAAAACTATTTGTCCGATGTGCAACCCGAAGATTTGGTAAAGTTTGGAATTATTCCAGAACTGGTCGGACGGTTGCCGGTTATTGCGACACTTTCGGAATTAGATGAAAATGCGTTGGTGCAAATACTTACCGAACCGAAAAATGCGATTGTAAAGCAATATACCGCGATGCTTGCCATGGATGATGTTAAACTTACCATAACGGATGATGGATTGCGGGAAATTGCAAAACTTGCGCTTGCGCGGAAAACGGGGGCGCGGGGTTTGCGTAGTATTTTGGAAAAGATTTTGTTGGAACCAATGTTTTATGCGCCGGATAAGAAAGATTTAGCGGAAATTGTTATCGATAAAGATGTGGTTATCGGTAAAAAGGCACCAATTGAAATTATGCGTACCGCCAAAAAGGCCGCATAAAGTCGATAAGATTGTCGTAATAATATAACAATTTTCAGAGTCGCGTCACACCGCCGAAGGCGCGACACCTCCCGGTGTTTCACACCGTACTCCTCTGGCCAGAGGAGAATTTTGCTCTCGTTCTATCGCGGTCCAAGTTCCCCTCTGGCTAGAGGGGTGCCCGCAGGGCGGGGTGTCGCGTTCTGTAAAAATTTTTTCAGAAATTACTGATTTTGTTGATCGGGTGTGCCCGTGCGTTTACGTTCAACGAATGTAATGCGGCCCTTGGCCAAATCGTATGGTGTCATTTCAACGCGAACACGTTCGCCCACGTTGACCCAGATGCGCGCCTTGCGCATTTTGCCACAAACAGTTGCCAAAATTTCATGGTCGTTATCAAGCCGCACGCGAAACATTGTGTTCGGTAATTTTTCGGTAACGGTTCCTTCGAAAACGACGACATCATCTTTTGCCATATTTATCCCTTTGATAAAACGGTATCAATTTTATGCCATGGCGTTTCAAAAATCAAGAATTTTTTATTTGCGAATGGGCCGATGTTCTGATAAAATTATAGATAAGTATTGTAGGAAGGAAAAGTCATGAACATCAAAATACTATCCGTTATTTTGGCGGTTTTGCCGTGCGTTGGTTTTGCCGAAACGCGTGATAATGGTGCGGCCGGTGCGGGGCGGTTTGGAATTCGTGCGCCGTCGCTTTCCATTGGGCCGGCGGTAAAATCAAAGAATATAAATGCGGTGGCCAAGCCCGCAACGAATACAACGAATACGGCGAATGTGGCAAATGAAACGCCGGCGGAAACCGCGGCGGATGCGGACGAAGAGCCGGTCGCGAGTGAATCGGCGGAGGCGATAGTCAGTGCAAATGTTGGGCCCGATGAATGTCGCGCGGCGTATCGTGAATGTATGGACGATTTCTGCTTGCTGGATGAATCCGAAGGTGGGCGTTGTTCGTGTTCCAACAACATAAAGCAATCGAAAAGTTTAATTCAAGAAATTCAGGAAATCGAACTTGCCGCGGAAAAACAATTTACCGAAGGTGTTGAGCGCGAACGCCTGGGGGCCAAGGCAAAGTTTGTGCGGTTTGGTGAAAGTGAGCAGGCGCAAAAATCTTCGCGGCGCACCGGAATTGATTTGGTTGCGTGGATAAACGGTGGTTCTTCGGCGGCAAGTTTGGATGCGGACGATGATATTGGCGATAACCTTTACGATATGGCGGCGGATTCGTGCAGTTTTATTTTGGATATGTGTGAAAAACCGCGCGCGGAAATGGAAGAAAAACTTTATCAACGCGAAGTTGTAAAAGATTGTAAAACATTTAGTACTTATCTCGCGGAACAAAAGCGTGCGGCGGAATCAAACCGGCGGACGGCGGATGCCGCGGTGCGTGCAGCTGTTGTTGAAATGTGGTCAACGACCAATAAGTATAATCGTGGTGAGTGTAGGCAAGCTTTGCGTGCGTGTGTGGCAGATAAAGGCGGATGTGGGGTAGGTTTTGAAAACTGTTTAGATGCTAAACTTTTGGAACGACGGACACTATCTTGCGAAAACGTTTTGGATCAATGCATGAATGTTCGGGATTATGTTTTAGAGGATTGGAAAGACGAATCAAAGGAAATTCTTAAGCAAGCAGCAATTGATGCGGATAAAAACATGCGCCAAACTTGTTTCACAAAAATTCGCGCATGTTTGGAAGAAGGCTGTTCTGTGTCCATAGACTTTGGCAAAAGTGATGGACTTGCAACGAATTCGGGCTGTTTGAACAATGTGAATATTGCGGCGGGTGTATGTCCGATTATTGACGAATGCAATCAAAAAATTCCGGGAATAAAGGCAAGTGTGAACGAACTTTTGGCATCACTGCGGACTGATTTTTGCCAAAATGATGTCGATAGGTGTTTGCGTGAAAAGTGTGGTGAAAATTTCACGGGCCCACAATGTGTTGGCAAAAGTTCGGCGGAAATTGTCGAACTGTGCCCAAAGAAAATGTTTTCGGCATGTAAGGATGAAAAGTTCTATGACATTATTGTAAGTTCGGTTTTGTTGCAGATGAATTATCAAATGATGCAAGGGTGTATCAATTATTATGCCGATGCGTTAGGGAAAGTTTGTGGAACCGATATGAATTGTTTGCCATCCAGTTATATAGTTGCAGGATTAAAGAAAACCCCAAGTGATATTGGTGAAATAAAGAAAGAGGTTGCGGCGGAAAGTAAGGCGGCAGTTGATGAGTTCTTTAAAAGGTTTGAAACAGAAGCGACAGTTGCGGCGTGCAAGAGTGCGCAACAACCCGCAAATTCCGGACGCAAGAGTTTAAGAGATTCTATATTTGCGGATACAAAGCAAGCAGCAGAATTTGCTGCCCAGATTAGGTATCAAAAGGATCTTGATTCAAAACTTGATGAATTATCGCGTAAGGAAGATGTGACCAAAGCGGAACAAAATTGTTATGCCCGTTATCAGGTTGAAAAGAAAACATCAACGGATGAAAAAGGCACGTATTCGTATATAAAAAGTGTTTCGTTTGAACCATCATTGCGTAATTGTCATGTGTGTCGTATGCAACGTGTTTGTGAAACAGGTGGAGAAAGCAAGTCGTCGTCGGCATTAAAGGCGGGTGCGGGTGGCTTGACGGCGGGTGCATCCATGGGCACAATGGTAAATGCCGGATGGGGAACGCTTATTGGTGCGGTCGTTGGTGGGGCGGCCGGTGCGGTTGGCGGTGCATTATCTGGTGGTGAACAGACATTCTGTCAGGAAATCGAATCTTGCGAAGATATAAATATGTAGGGAACATATGAAAAAATTTACCGTTCTATCATTGTTGTTTATTGTGCCGATTGTTGCGGTGGCAGCGACGGCGAAAAAACAATCGGCAATTCAAAACGGAACAAATGTTCGCGCGCGTGTTGCGGCGACCGGTGTTTATTCGCAAGAATGCTATGACGAATACTATGGTTGCATGGATCAATTTTGCATATCCGAAAACATAAATGGTGGCAGTTGTTTATGCAGTAACAATAATGAAAAATACGAATCCGAATTAGAAGAAATAAATGAAATTTTGGCAGAGGCCGACCGAATAAAAACCGTAGAGGTTGAAAGAATAAAACTGGGGGCCGATGCGGATATTGTCTTTACCGGCGAACGTAAATATGATGCGAACGGAAATGTGATACAATATTCGTCTGTGCAGAAAAAAGATACCACGCCGAAGATAAATAAAAAGCAGGAAGCATTAAAACTGTTTGAAGTCAATTTGTTCGAAGATGACGAAGACGATGATGATGTGATGCATAAAACCGGTGCCGCGCTGTTTGCCGCCGCCGATGAAACGTGTCGCGCGCAGTTGGGGAATTCGTGTGCCAAAGATATAAAATTGCTTAAACAAATTTATCAGCGTCAAATTGAATCCGATTGTCGTGGGTTTGCGAACGCAATCGCGCAACAGCGCACGGCGGCGGTCGCCGCGATGAATTCGGCGGAATCCGATGTGCGCAATGCACTCAAAGAAAGTTTTGATTCCGCCAATAAATTTAACCAGGGCGAATGCATGGTTGAACTTAAAAAATGTATGTTGGGGGCGGATGCGTGCGGTGATGATTGGGCGAATTGTGTTTCGATAATTGCAAATGAAAATATGCAAAAGCCGGTTGCGAACCTTACGCCGGTTAAAACCACGATTAAATATAATATTACGCCGTCTGTTTTGGAACGACTTGAATCGAAACGCACGATTTGTGAACGCGTGTTGGATCAATGTATGGCGGTGCGCGATAATGTTTGGACGGCGTTTCTGCGTGAGGTTGCACCAAACCTTAAACTTGCGGAATTGCGGGCGGAATCGAATTTTCGGCAATCGTGTTTGACCGAAATTACGAACTGTATTCACACCGCGTGCAAAGATGACATCGCGGGCAAGGGGACGGCGACAATGGATTCGTGTTTGTCGCGGCCCGATATGGCGCGGTCTTTTTGCAAAGTGCAACTTGACCCGTGCGAACGGATGGAACCACTGATTTGGGGATATGTTGTTGATAAACTTGCCGCGATGCGTGTTGACGCGTGTACAGCGGAGGTTAAAGATTGCATTTATTCGCCCGACCGGTGTGGGCCGGACTTTATGAACTGTATCGGTATGGATTGGGAATTTGTGCATGGGCTGTGCCCGTTGGATAAATTGGTCGTGTGCAAGAAAAATAATCCGAACTTTAAAATGGAAGATATTGATTCAATGATAATGGGGCTTTACCTGAATATGGATAACAAGTCATTGGATAACTGTCAAAAATTGGTCGAAGATAAAATGATGGAAATTTGTGGTTCGACAACCGATTGCAACAAATTTGCAACGGATGATACAATTGGTACCGGGTCGTTGCAATATCAGAAAGATAGTGCAGGTATTCATCGGTTGTCTGGGATGATTTCTTTTGGTCAAATCAAGGTTGGTTCGGGTAAAGATGATGCAGGGTTGATTGATATTTCCGATTATGCGTGGTATTTGTTAGAAAATGGTTATGTGTATGAAACAAATTTACCGTATGCGGATGCGGTTATGTATGAATTGGAAAATATCCAAGGAACCATAAATCGCGTTGTGACGATGATTGAACAAGACCAAAAAATTCAATACTGTGTGACTGGACGTGATTTAACACAGATTACTGGGGCGGACAATGCACGAACGACAAAGGCACGTTTTCCGAATTTGCTGAACCAGGTGAAAATGCAAATTGCGATTGCGGCGTTGCACCAGGCCCAGGATAATTATAATAAAAAATATAATGAATATTTATCCAAAGCCATGCGTGAGGCATCGGTGGATATGGCAAATTTGATGTGTAATAAATTGCCGGCGGCGGATGGAACAGCCCAAGGAATTTCAGCGACAGATTTAAATGTTGATTTGATAAAACCGGGGACATTAGTTGTGGAATTTGGTGGTGTTTCGAATGCCGCAATTGCCGCGGGTGGAACGCATTCAACAATGAAGGTTGGTGGCACGGCAAGTGTGGAACACAAAAGTGGTAATGCCGCCGGTGGTAATGATGGTGGTGTGGCTGGTACGGTTGGGGCAACACTTGGTACACTTGGGGCAGAGGCAGGCGCGGCACTTTTGAAATATGCGGCACAAAAGGGGGCAGAGGCGATTGCGGGAAAGAGTGCAGAAGTGGCACAATCTTTGATACAAAGTGCGGCATCGTTTAATCCGGTGGCTTTGGCGACAACAACGATTGCAGATATGACGGTCAAGGCGATTGGTATATTGGCTTCGGATCATTACAAGGCCGAATTTGATGGTGGAATACGTGAAATGTGGTCTGTGTTTAATCGTGACACGCGTGTCTGCCATTTATGCACTTCGACAATTACCAAGGATTGCAAGTCAACGTATAAACATGGTGTCTTTGGCATTGGACGTAGGAATGAAATGGATTGTACGGTGTCTGAACCGATTGAAAAGTGCGATGATATTCAAATGTAGCAAAGGGAAAGAAAATGGAAAATGTAGAAATTGTTGATGGTGTTTTTGGTGATGCGGTAGAAGCGGTTCAATCTGTGCCTGAAAAAGTGCAGGCCAGTGCGGAAGAGTTGAAAACTTTGATTTCATCGCTGACCGGGATGGCGGTTGATTTTGGTTTGAAATTGCTTGCGGCGCTTGTTGTTTTAATGGGCGGTATGTGGATTGCAAAACGTCTTGCCCGTGCGTTCAAGCGCACTTTGGAACGTCGTAATGCGGACCCATCGCTTGTTTCGTTTTTGGGTTCGTTTATGAATATACTTTTGCGGATATTTGTAATCATTATATCTCTTGCGACCGTAGGGGTTCAAATGACATCGATTGTTGCGGTTTTGGGTGCGGCGTCTTTGGCGGTTGGTATGGCGTTGTCTGGAACTATGCAGAATTTTGCCGGTGGCATTATCATCATGTTCCTTAAACCGTTCAAGGTTGGCGATATTATTTCGACGGCGGACGGTAAAACCGGAACGGTTAAAAAGATTATGATTTTCACAACCGAAATACATACTTTTGATAACCAGGTTGTATTGTTGCCCAATGGGGCGTTGTCCAACAGTCAGATAACAAACCTTTCGGGTAATGAAACGCGGCGCGCGGAACTGAACGTTGCTATTTCATATGGCGATAGCGTTGACGCGGCGCGCAAAGAAATTTTGGCGATAATCAAAGCGGACAAGCGTGTTTTGAAAGACCCGGCACCAAATGTCTTTGTTTCAGATTTGGGCGATAGCGCGGTTATATTGACCGTGCGTTATTGGACGTCGGCGGCCGATATGATTCCAAGTCGCGGTGATATGTTAGAGGCGATTTATAACAAATTGCCGAAAAAGAAAATACACTTCCCGTTCCCGCAAATGGATGTGCATGTGAAAAAGTGATTAGTGTAAGTGTTAGTGGTTAGTGAAACCGGTTGCGATTGCAACCGGTTTGAATTTCTTACTAATCGCGGCTTTACGCCAGTAAAGACGGATGGCGTGCCCAGCAGGACTCGAACCTGCAACCTATTGCTTAGAAGGCAATTGCTCTATCCAATTGAGCCATGGGCACACAACACGGGATATATTATAACGCCTTTTTTCCAAAAAACAAGGGCGCAATTGTGTTCGGCCACTAACCACTTACACTACCACCATCCACTTTCAGCCGTTTTTCTTCCTATTTTTTGTTGGGTGCGAATATGATACAATCAAATCAACCAAACAAAGGGGATAATATGAAACGGTTGATTCAATTTTGTGTCGCAATGGTAATTTCTTTTTTGCCGGGGATTTTTGGGGTGTTCTTTACGCCGCACGGTGATTCAGATATATGGTATATGGCGCTTAACAAATCGGGGCTTACTCCGCCAGGCGCGGTGTTTGGTGCCGCGTGGACGATTTTGTATGCGCTGCTTGGGTTCGCATTGTATTTGATTATCAAAAGTGCGCGCGGGAAATCTGAAAAAGTGATGGCCTATGTTTTATTCGTGGCGCAGATGTTGCTAAATGCCGGTTGGACATATTTGTTCTTTGGTTTGCATCTGACCGGGTTTGCGCTTGTGGTGTTATTGGGTCTGTTCATTGTTTCGATATGGATGGCGCGCGTGTTCGATGGAATTGACAGAAAAGCAATGTTGTTGGTTATACCGTATTTGCTGTGGATGATGTTTGCATTCTACCTGAACGCGTATATTGTTTTGATGAATTAAATCTTAAGGATTTTGAATTCGGGATCGCCGACATTAAGATAACGCAGCCCCAGTTCACTCACATAATCGGGGCTGTAACTTTTTAGTAATTGTATGTGGTGGCGGATGGTGCTAAGTTTCTTTTCCGCCGCCGCAAGTTCTGCGTGTTCTGCGTCCAGGTGCCATATGTTCGTCACAAACCGGCCGACGTTTACTTCGCCAAAGAAAATTCGTACGAACGCGAGTAGGGCGAATGCCGCAAAGAATACGCCGAATTTGCCACGAATACCGCCACGCCATGCGCGACCGATAAATCCAAATAAATTTTTGATTTTGTCTTTCATACGTGCCATTATATCACAAATGATATCTAATAATCAAATTTTTGCTGCACCGATGGCGGGGATTTCTGATTACCCGTTTCGGCGCATTATACGCGAATTCGCGCCGGACGTGCCAGTGGTGACGGAAATGATTTCTTGCCATTCGTTGATAGAGCAACATAAAAACTGTCCACGGAATTTTGATAACTATGGGGCGGAGGGTAATGTAGGAACCCAGATTTTTGGCGCGGTTCCTGATTTAATGGCTGATGCCGCACGGATTCTGGAAGATTCTGGGGCAACGTGGATTGATATAAATATGGGATGCCCAGTGCCAAAGGTTGCAACACGTGCGAATGCGGGGGCCTTTTTGATGCGTGACCATAAATTGGCGGGGCGTATTGTTGCGGCGGTTGCGCGTGCGGTCAAAATTCCGGTGTCGGTTAAAACGCGGCTTGGGTGGGATACGGATAATATGGACTGGGCCGATTTGGTGCATGTGGCGGCGGATTCGGGCGCGAAATTTTTGACACTGCACGGGCGGACGCGGGCCCAGGGCTATGCCGGTGTGGCTGTGCATCCGAAAATCGAAAATATGCCGATCCCAATTATTGCAAATGGCGATATTGTGGATGCCGTCGGCGTGCAAGGTGCGATTGACAGCGGCTATGCCGGCGCAATGATTGGGCGTGCGATGATGGGGCGGCCATGGGTCTTTGGGGAAATTTTGGGAACGGGTAAAAAGCCGGAAAATATTGGGGAACTGGTAATTCGGCATTTGAATTTGGTGTTGGAATACTATGGTGCGCGCGCCGGGGTGCCGATGTTTAGAAAACACCTTGCGTGGTATTCGGCCGGTATGCCGAATTCAAGTGATTTTCGGGTTAAAATCAACCAAATAACCGACGAAAAGGAAATGAAACGCGAAATTTTGCAATTTTGGGGTTGCGTTGCGGAAAGATAGGTCTATGATAGGGTATAACAAACGAAAGGTTCACACCATGGCAGAAGAATTTACAGATTTACAAATGAATCCCGAAATGACCGCGGGTGAAATGTTGCGCGCGGCGCGCACTACCGGTCGGCGCAAGCGTGAGATTCAAACGATTTCAAAGCAACTTTGCATACGCGAAGAATTCCTACAGGCATTGGAAGACGGCGATTATACGGTTTTGCCGGAAACGGTTTACATTTTGGGTTTTGCGCGGAACTATGCGATGGAATTGGGCTTGGACCCGGATTTGATTGTCGCAAAAATTAAACGGGAACTGGGGATAATGAAGTTGGCAGAGGCGATGGTTGCGCATGAAAAACCGGAACAGCCAAAGCCCGCGGCCACAGAAAAAGTCGAAAAAATCGAAAAAACTGAAAAAATCGAAAGAATTGAAAAGAAAAGCGTCATCGGTGAAAAAAAGTCAAAGGTTTTGGCTTATGTGAAAAAGCATTGGATGTGGTTCGCCGGGGGCGCGCTTGGGCTGATTGTTATTTTGGTTGCTCTGGTTTTGATTTTGCCGTCCGCCGATGAAGAAGTGCGTCCGACACATATGGTTGTTCAGGTTTCTGCGCCGCAACAGGTTATTGTGACTGAACCGAAATATACATTAGATGTGCGCGAAAAATTTGGAACCGAAAATGCGGACAATGCGGAAATAGTTATTCAGGCGGTCAAGGAATCCTGGGTAAAAATCGAAGATGCACGTGGCAAGACGGTGTTTAGTCGTGTGCTGGTGCCGGGTGATGTTTACTATGTGCCGGCGGGGAACAAGCATAAGGGAACATTTGGCAACGCCGGCGCGATAGAGGTTTGGGTTAATAAAGAACTGGTTGGTAAAATCGGTGATGATAATGTGCGCAAAACCGGTGTCGCGTTGGATGCGGAAAAATTGGCCAAGAAAAAGTCGGACAAATAGTGCGTTTTTTGTTCAGACCGTGGTTGAAAACTGATAAAAAAGTTCTATATTTAGTGCCATGAGTGGCGTTATAAAAATTCGCGGTGCGCGCGAAAATAATCTTAAAAATATCGATTTGGACATACCAAAGAACAAATTGGTGGTCGTGACCGGTGTATCCGGGTCGGGGAAATCGTCGCTTGCGTTTAATACGATTTATGCCGAAGGTCAACGGCGTTATGTTGAATCGCTGTCCAGTTATGCGCGGCAATTTTTGGATATGCAAAAAAAGCCTGATGTCGATTTAATAGAAGGTTTGGCGCCGGCGATATCGATTGAGCAAAAAACTACATCGAAAAATCCACGTTCGACCGTTGGAACGGTGACGGAAATTTATGATTATTTGCGATTGCTGTGGGCGCGAATTGGTGTGCCATATTCGCCGGTGACGGGGTTGCCCATAAAATCGCAAACTATTTCCGAAATGGTCGATTTGACGATGGACATTCCGGCCGGGACGCGCGCGTTTATTATGGCACCATTGGTTCGGTCGCGTAAGGGTGAATACAAAAAGGAAATTGCGTTTTTGGTAAAGCAAGGGTACCAACGTGTAATTATTGACGGTGAACTTTATGATTTGACGGCGGTGCCACCACTTGATAAAAATAAAAAGCATGACATTTTCGTTATAATTGACCGGATTCAAATGCCGGCGGCGGACGCGACGGATTCGGAACGTGAAGATTTTCGTTCGCGCATTTATTCTTCGTTCGAAGGGGCGTTGCGCCTGGTGCCGGGGTCGGTGATTTTGCGGCGGTTGGATACGAACGAAGATGTTCTTTATTCGCAAAATTACGCATGCCCAGTTAGTGGCTTTGCGGTGCCGAAGATTGAACCGCGACTTTTTTCCTTTAATGCGCCGATTGGCGCGTGCAGTGCGTGCGATGGTTTGGGGGTGCAGTTAAATATGTCGCCGGATTTGGTTATTCCCGACCCGTCAAAATCGATTTTGGATGGTGCGATTGCACCATGGTCGCGGGGTGGAATGCTGTCGCAATTTGAACATCTGATAAATGCGTTGCACAAACAATATAAAATTCCACTTGGCAAGCCGTGGCATACGCTTAGCGAAGAACACAAAAATATTATTCTATATGGAACGGGTGATACACCGATAAAGATAAATTGGAATGGGTTCGTTTATGAAAAACCGTTCGAAGGGGTGATACCAAACATTGAACGGCGGTGGCGCGAATCCGAATCCGACGCAATGCGGGCGGAATTGGCAAAGTATCAATCGGAAAAACCGTGCCCGGTGTGTCACGGAAAACGTCTTAATATTCAGGCGTTGTGCATAAAGATAAATGGGGCGGATATTATTGATGTTTGCGATATGCCGATCGATGATTCGTATACATGGTTTATGGATTTGCCGAATCATTTAAGCAAACAAGAAAACGATATCGCGAAAATGGTTCTGCGCGAAATAACAAGTCGTTTGTTTTTCCTTAAAAATGTTGGACTTGGGTATTTAACAATGTCGCGGATGGCGGGAACACTTTCGGGGGGCGAAGCGCAACGTATTCGTCTTGCGTCACAGATTGGCAGTGGCCTTTCCGGCGTTCTTTATGTTTTGGATGAACCGTCGATTGGGTTGCATCAAAGTGATAATGACAAACTGCTTGAAACACTAAAAATGCTGCGCGATAAAGACAACAGTGTGATTGTCGTTGAACATGACGAAGACGCAATGCGGGCGGCGGATTACCTTATTGATATTGGTCGTGGTGCGGGTGTGAACGGTGGAAATGTTATTGCCGCCGGAACCCCGGCCCAGGTTATAAAAAATAAAAATTCCCTGACCGGTCAATATTTGTCGGGTGCAAAAAAAATTCCGGTGCCGAAAAAGCGCCGCGCCGGAAACGGAAAATCCATTACCGTATATGGTGCGCGGGCAAATAATCTGAAAAATATCGATGTGGAATTTCCGCTTGGGAAATTTATTGCGCTGACGGGTGTGTCGGGTTCGGGAAAGTCAACATTGTTGTTGAATACGTTGTATCCGGCATTGATGCGCGCGCTGTATGGGTCAAAAATTGAATCGGGTGCGCATGATGTTATTCGCGGTATGGAAAATATAGACAAGGTTGTTGATATCGACCAATCGCCCATCGGGCGCAGTCCGCGCAGCAACCCCGCGACCTATACCGGTGTGTTTTCGAATATACGCGACTTTTTTGCCGAATTGCCAGAGGCCAAGACGCGCGGTTACGGTCCGGGACGGTTTTCATTTAATGTGCGTGGTGGTCGGTGCGAAGCATGTCAGGGTGATGGCCAGATAAAGATAGAAATGAATTTCTTGGCCGATGTATATGTGGAATGCGACAAGTGCCATGGTACGCGGTATAACGAAGAAACTTTGGCGGTTAAGTACAAGGGTAAATCGATTGCCGATGTTTTGGATATGACCGTGGACGAAGCGTATCGTTTCTTTATCAATCATCCACAGATTAGTCGTAAATTGGAATTGTTAAAGCGCGTTGGTTTGGATTATATAAAACTGGGGCAAAGTTCGCTTGATTTATCGGGGGGCGAAGCACAACGGATAAAACTATCCAAAGAATTGTCCGCGCGTGGAACGGGGCAAACACTTTATATCTTGGACGAACCGACAACGGGTTTGCATTTTGAAGATATTAAACAACTGCTCGCCGTCCTGCATGAATTTGTAGAGCAGGGCAATACGGTTATTGTTATCGAGCATAATCTGGAAGTCATCAAAACCGCGGATTGGATAATCGACCTGGGGCCTGGGGGTGGTGCGGGCGGTGGTCGCGTGATCGCAACGGGGACGCCCGAAGATGTCGCAAAAAATCCGGGGTCACTGACCGGAAAATATTTGGCGAAGTATCTGGACAAATAGGGTTTCGTGAAATAAAATCAAACAGAAAAACATAAGGAGAATAAAATGTTTGGATTCGGTAAAAAGAAAAAAGAAGAAAATGTTAGTGTGGAAGAACCGCACGTGCCAAAGGGCATGAAGGAAACCGCCGAACGCATGATGGCGGGCGTGTTCGATATGAACGATATGCTTGCGCAATTGAAACAGATTAAGAAAATGAGTAATTTTAGTGGTTTGCTTAAAATGGTGCCGGGAATGTCGGGCGCGGTGTCGGCGATGAAAGAAAAGATAAAGGACGGAAGTGTCGATGCCCAGATTAAAATACTGGAAGCGATGACCGCCGCCGAACGCGCGGAACCGGAAAAAATCTTTGCTAATGCCAAGGCACGTATTGCGGAAACGGCGGGCGTGACGGTGCGTGATGTGGAACACATTATTAAACAATACACAAAAATGAAACAGCAAATGTCGATGATTCAGCGCATGGGCGGCATGGAGGCCGTTATGCAAAAAATGCAACAGGGTGGCACGCCGGACGGCGCAAAATAAAAGGGTAATATTATGGATGGATATGTTAAGGATATAAGAAGTAAACCGTTATATGATTCAATCACTGGGAAGTTGCGCGGGTGGAAATTGAGTTGGAATTATGCTGAACCCGAATTCGGTTGTCTCTCGAGTGTCACACCAGTTTCGCGTTTCTTTGAAGAAAGGTGGTACAGGAATAGTTACAAGGCGATGTGTCGATTTACGAATGGTTTGTTAGCAAAACAAAATGAAAATAACAAATAAAAAAGAGGTCTGTGATGCGTATTTTTGGACATGAAATTAAAAGACAAATCTCGGGCATAGACGATATTAACCCGATTAGTGTTGGTGGAATTTTCCCAGTTCAAGAAGATGAGAGAGATATTCTTGGATGGGCTTTTATGGTTGTGTACCCCGGCAACCTTACGCAAAATCTAACCCCAAAATTAATATTGAATCCACAAAGTCTTGGTTATAAATCTCGTGATATTATTTTGCATTCTTTAATGGACGGAAATACAAAAGTTACGTATTATTACAGCAGGCACAAAAGCGTTGATCCCGAAGATGCGTATCATCGGGCTTCTATGGCGCATAGTGTATTGACTTGCGCGGTAATGAACAACGAAAAACACATTGCATAATGAAAATAACAAATAAAAAAATTGCAAAGCATAAATCTTCGGTGGCGTGGTTAACGCGCCAGGCCGCCGACCCCTATGTTGCACGGGCGCGGCGTGATGGTTATCGGGCGCGGGCGGCGTATAAACTGATTGAAATAAATGAAAAATATAAATTTTTGAAAAACGGGCAAACGGTTGTGGACTTGGGCGCGGCGCCGGGTTCGTGGTCACAATTTATTGCGCGCAACTATCCAAAGACAAAAATCTTTGCGATGGATTTATTGGAAATAACGCCAATCAACAATGTTGAATTTTATCAGGGTGATTTTACAACGGATGCGGCGCTAAAATGGTTAGAAGAAAAACTAAAATTGGATGACAATGCAAATGGGGTTGTTGATGTTGTTGTGTCAGATATGGCACCGAATACCGTTGGACATCAAAAGACCGATCACCTGCGTCAAATGGTGTTGTTGGAATATGCGTTCGATTTTGCGTGTCGTGCGTTGCGGCCCGGGGGAACATTTGTTGCAAAATCTTTTACGGGCGGAACAACGAATGAGTTATTGAAGCAAATAAAACAGAAATTCGAATCGGTTCATCATGTGAAACCGGCCGCATCGCGCAAGGATTCGGTCGAAATGTTTATTGTTGGACTTGGGTTCAAAAATAATGTATAATGTGTCATATGAAAAAAGGAGAGAATATGCCAGTTGCAAAAAAGAAAACAACAACCGCAAAGAAATCTGTGAAACGTGCGCCGGCGCGTCGCGCGCCCGTGCGTGAGGTTCCGGTTCAAACACCGCGTCGCCGTATGGTTGGGCCGCTTTCCGCGATTGTCGGGTTTTGGCGGCGGTATTTTGATTTCGTTGGGCGTTCAACGCGCGCGGAATTTTGGTTTGGATATTTGTTTGCGTTCTTGGTGAATTGGTGCTTTGCGTATTTTGTTGGCGGAACAATTTCTTTGGTGGTTAGTGCGATTTTGTTCATCCCGGTGATGGCGCTTTCGGTTCGCCGTTTCCGTGACGCGGGGATTTCGGTTTGGCTGTATCTGGTGCCGGTGCTGTTTGTGTATTTGATACCGGTGATTCGCGGTTCGGCATGGTATTCAATGATGGCGTTCGGATATGTGTCGTCTGGTATGGCGTTGTATGCGTTGTTCTTTATTGTCGATACCATATTCAATTTTGTTGTCGCATGCCTACCAAGCAAGAGATAAGTTTAGTGGTTAGTGTAAGTGGTTAGTGTTAGTGAACCGGCGCGTTGCGCCGGTTTCATTATTTGTTTTATTTGTTTACACTACCCACTACTTCGGGAAATGGATTGAACGCTGGGTTGCGGCGGATGTTTGCATCGCACCGAAACGCGCATTGATTACAAACGGTGTGATAAAGTTATTTATGTCTGGATTATACTGTGCGCCATTAAGGACGATGATTACAGGATTTTCCCCATCGCAATCGATACTGTATTTTGATGGATCGTATCTTTTTCCATAGCAATTACCGCTTAATGTCGCGACATAGTTCATATCGGCCAGTTCGCGGCATGTTGGCGCGGGCCCGATTTCCCCGTTGGCAACCGTTTCTGTTGGGTTGGATAAAATTCCGTTGCACCAAACGCGCACATATTCGCCGTTCATCATAACCAGTGCGCCGTTTTGAGATGTCTTGCGCGCGCCATAGCAATCTTCGGCGGCGACATAAACGCCGGTATCAAAATCAGAATTTATTCCGTTGCCACTGATAATTTTGTCACGGTTCATCGCAATTGGCTCAGATGCATTACCACTAAGTGCCGCCGCACATATAAACTTTCGGCCACGGCAATTGCCAGTTTCGTCCCATTCGTCATCCACGCCACGTGTATTTTTTGCATAGCACATCGCGTCACTGATGGTGCAAATTGTCGGTCGTAACCACCAATCAAGTGTTGCACCGAACGCGGTTCCGCACGCGGTACATCCAACGAATAAAATTGCAAATTGTTTTTTCATTTTTCCTTTCCCCCGTATTATATCAGTTTTTTGTGTGTCGTGCAAGTTATCTATGGGGTGCGACAAATGCCCCATTTTTCATTTGCGTTTGTTTCGTTATAGAAATCGATGTACTTTGGCGCGGATGTATCGTTTGTCCATGTGCCGCCCATATCGGTGCATTCGCGTGCAAGTATCGTTGCCATGTCGGCACGCACCGAATCCATAAGCGTATTTACATCGGCCAAGACCGATATCGGCAAAACCGCGTTTGGTTGTGCTGCGTCAGATGGACGCATGCAATACTGCATCGCATAGTTCACCATTTTCTGATACAAACTGCCCGCGTAGTCGCCACAATCAATGCCAACCTTGTGCGGGCCGTTGTCGTCGCATTCCCATCCATCCTCGGTCGGGCACGCAAAGCATTTGTGTTTGCCATCGGTCCATGTCCCAAGGTAAAATCCATGTTTGCATGATTGATATTCGCGATTTTCCCAACACATGTATTCCGATTGTGGGTTGCCGACAATATTATTTATTAAACTATTGGCTGGTTGCACCAGGGTTCCGGTGTATGTTCCGGGTTGGACATAATTGCAGTCGGGATTGTTCGCATAGGCAATATCGCCGGGGGTATAGACGCGGCAACCGTATGGATATTCGTGTGTGGTATCACTTGTTGGGACGCGACACAATTTTTTTGCATAGTCGCGCAGAGTGCCAAGGCAATTTTGTGCGATTTTCTGATTCACAATGTTGCGCATTTCCGTGACCAATCGATCAAGGCCGTTCGGGCCACCACCGTAAAGGTTGCTGCACGTTTCCATTTTTTCCGAACATTGCTCTTCGGACAGTTCAAGGCGCGTGCCAAGCAACATTTGCTCTTCGATATTACTGTAATCGCGCAGGCGTTCCGTTTTCGTGTCATAGCATGTGTTCACGACATCCATACATTCGTTTTTAACCTGTTGAATTCGTAACTGTTGCCCTTGGTATATTTCGGTTATCGCCTGGCGCAGGTATTCGTCCCAAACCGTGTCCGCAATGTCGCGACATGTTTCAAGTGTGTGTTCGGCGAATTTCCTTTTTGCGTTTAATTCGGTGACGAGTTTTGCGTTTATGCTGTTGGTTAAAATGTTGCCCGACAGTGAAATCTGGTCATTCAATTTATAGAAATTTTTTGAATATATCGGGTTGCCGGTTGCGCGTTCAATGTAAAGGCCGGTCAGATCCAAACAGTGAATATAGTTCGCCCCGCATGCCGTGTCCGCGGTTATGTTCGCACGCACGCCGGCGATACATTCATTTATTGCGGTTGAATTGTGCGCGTCATAGTTTTCAAGTCGCGCCGCGTTCATTTCCCGATTCGTTTCACGGATTGCGGCGTTTGCACTTATCGATTGTTTTTCAAGCGCGGTTAGTAATATCGAACAATCGTTTTCAATATACATTCCATATGCCGATGCAACCATATTTAGCGTTGTCATTGATGTGCAAGTTGGCATAACAAGTTCGGCGCACTGGGCATGCACGGCGTTATATAACGGTTCGCCCGTAAGGTTTGCGATGTTCGCGCCAGATACAATATCGGTCGTGTTCCATATTTGCCCAATGTCGCCGGCAATATCCAAAGTTCCCGCGGTCGATAGTGAATTTGTCTTTGCCTTTTTTAATACATCGCCGATGGCGGTCAGTTTTTTTGACGATGCGGAATTGTCGCGTGTGCCGGCAAGTTTTTTTTCGCCTTCACTTGCGGTCAGCATGGCCTTGACCTCCGCCGGGGTTTTAAGGATTGCGTCAATGTTCAAATCTTTGAAATCTTGCAATTGTGTTGATGTTTGGCTAAGTGCGTTTTCGCGCGTTTTAACTGTGTCCAGTTTTGATGAGCATATACAGCGACGATAGTGGTCGTCAATTGTTGCGCAAAACTGATCCATGCACGAAAAATACGCCGCATAGCAATTGTGATATTTTTCATCAAATGTATTTGTTGAAATTGTTTGCGCGGTTGTCGCGCGTACGGTTGCCGCGCGGTTCGGTGTCGTGCGCGTGGTTGTGCGGCCCATCGCCGCCGTTATCGCACCACGCGGGTTTGCGGCGACGCGGCCCGCACGTGCCACACGCGCAACCCCGGTTCGTGCGTTTGCCGTGCGGGTATTTGTTGTGGTGCGTGCGGCAACATTTTGACCGTCGCGGTTCGTTTCGGTTGGTGTTGCGCGCGTTGGTGAATTTTGGGTGCGAACCGCCGCCAACGCCGACATGGCGCATAACGCGCATATTGCAAAAGAAAGTATTTTTCCTTTCATTCCTTGGTAATGTTATGCTAGCAAAAAAATAAAAATCCCCGCAAGTGGTTTTTGGAATTTTTAATTGCGGAATTTGTATGTTGTGATACAATCGTCATGTTACAAAATGGAGTTTTGAAATGTATGATTCAAATAATGTCTTTGCAAAAATAATTCGTGGCGAAATACCGTCGAAAAAGGTTGTCGAAAACGAATATGCGATGTCTTTTTATGATGTGAACCCGATGTGTGAAAAGCATGTGTTGGTCGTGCCAAAGGGCGAATATGAAAATATCCTTGATTTTGCGCGGCGTGCACCCGCGGTGGAACAGGCGGGATTTTGGGATTGCTTTGTCAAAACCGCGGACGCGATTGGCGTGGACAGCCAATTTAATGTCTTTGCAAATGCGGGATTGGATGCGCCGCTCTTTAACCAAAGCGTGTTTCATTTTCATTTGCATTTGCTTGCGGGTGAAAAAACAGATGCGTGTTTGGATATTATGAAGTGTATGTTATGCAAAAAGTAAAACTGCGTGTGATTCCGCGTGCGCGACAAAATAAAATTACCACCGATGCGGATGGGACACTGCGTGTGCATATAACCGCCGCACCGGTTGATGGCGCGGCGAATGACGCGGTTATTCGCGCACTGGCCGATTTTTTTGATGTGCCGAAATCACAAATTAAAATTGTTCGTGGCCCCACATCGCGGGACAAGGTGGTGGAAATTTCTAATAAGTATTGACTTTTATATTGTTTTGTGTACAGTGTTTATGATAATGAATAGTTTGTAACAAAAAAAGAGGTTGTAATTATGCCGTTTGCTCCACAGCGCCAGAATCCCGTGACAGAAGCAATATATGCCAAGATAAAAGAAGAGGGCTATACATCCAGACCTGCACCCATTTTTTTAGAAGCTCCATCAATTCGTAATGCGTTTGCCGAAAATGAGGAACTATATAAAAGATATAGATTTTATCAACTGTATGTAGAATATTTACAGCAGAGTGCAAAAGACATTAGACCACAAAAAATGCAATCGTCTGATTTATTCGTTTTGGATGGGGCGGATCGAATCCGTTACCTTGCCAATGTTGAAGAAATGCTGTCAAAATTGTTAAATGGTAAGTGTGAAGATGATTTTAGCAGTAAAAAAGCATTTGTTGAACTTGATACATTTTTGGTTATGGTTTTTCTGTCATTCTTTTTTGGGGTTTCCAAATATTTGACGGTTTTGCAATCTAGAAAGGAATTTACAGAAAAACAGAAGGTTGCCATAAGCACACTTTGTAAGGATGCAAATTATATGAAGGCATGGTCTGGTTGTGTTTTGAAAGCGTTATCAGAGGCGAATAAAGATAATTATGAACAAGTATACCATAATAAGATTGAGTGTCCCATAGCCCAGATGTTTAGCAGTCGAGATACTACGTTGCATAAATATGCATATGATGAAAACGGTGCGTTGCGTACAGTGTTAAATCGTAACGGGTTGACCGGGAAAAATTTTGATGATTTCTGGTCTTGGACTGGTTGGGACAAGAGGAATTTTATTTATAATTGGGCATGGCAGTTAGACCGTGTTAGTACCCTTGATAATGATACCTTGTCACGTATTGAGGATAATTATTACGATGCTGATATAATCATACCACTTGTTAAAGATATGTATGCTTTAGGGGGGGATTATGTGTGTTGGCCGTTGGTAAATACGTATTATAAATTAACTGGTAAGATAACACAAAATCGTTTGAATCGTGAAGGGAACACATTAAAAGAACATGAAGCCAGTATAGAAAAGACTTGTCAAAATGCCTTGGTTTGGGCGCGAAAAGTAGCCAAACAAATGCCGGAAGAATCAAAATAACAAATCGGATTAAATTGCCTTAGTCCCGATATTTCAAAACCGCGTCCATAAGTTCGTTTGGTGTGCCACAGATATTGACCTTGTAATCGTCCAATGTTTCAATAAATTTATTGTTTAACATATCGACAATCAAATTATGGAACGATGCCCAAAATCGGCAAGTATTCAAAAAGAATATCGGTTTGCATGTTTCGCCAATTTGTTGCATGGTTAAAATATCCGTAACTTCGTTCAATGTTCCAATGCCGCCGGGCAGTATGATAAATGCATCGGCCAATTCAAACATTTTTTGTTTTCGTTCGTTCACGCCACCGACAATTTCGACCTTTATGTGTTTATGGACAGGTTCTTGGAGTGCGATAACATGTTCGGTTGAAATGCCGGTCACGTGCGCGCCGTTTTTAAGTGCGGCACTGGCCACCGTGCCCATCAATCCGACATTTCCGCCACCAAATACCATGTTAAGGCCATTTTTTGCAATAAGTTCACCCACCAAATCGGCGTCGTGCATAAATTCAGGGTATAATCCAAATGTATGACTGCAATAAACCGCAACAGTTTTGATTTTATGTTTCATATCTTTTTTTCCTTTATTTTTCGGGATTATAGCATAGAATATAACGGTTATGAACAAAAATTTTGTAAATTTTATGAGAAAATATGCCGGCCATAAAATCGCCGTCGCCGTTAGTGGTGGGGTCGATTCGGTTGCGTTGCTGTATTGGATGGCGGAAACCGCACGTGGGGATATTGTGTGTTTGCACGTGAATCACGGCCTGCGTGCCGCCGCGGAAACCGAAACGCAATATGTGCAGGATTTGTGTCGGAAACTAAATGTTCCGTGTCATATTTTCTATTGGGACGGCGAAAAGCCGGAAACCGGAATCGAAGATGCCGCGCGCCTTGCGCGGTATAAAATGATGACGGATTTTTGCCACGAAAACGGAATTGAATTTATCGCCACCGCGCACCAGGCGGACGACCAAATCGAAACTTTTTTGATGAACCTTGGGCGGGGCAGTGGGGTTTATGGCCTGGCGGCGATGCGGGGCGAAGGTTTAATGAACGGAATTAAAATTATTCGGCCACTGCTCTGGGTGTTTCGGCGGGAATTGCGTGAGTATTGTGATTCGCGCGGAATTAAATATTTTTCCGATGAAATGAACGATGACCCGCACTATACACGCGTTCGTATTCGGCAAAACCGGCATTTGTTGTCTGAAAAACTTGGCATTTCTGATGAGCGTATTTTAAAGGCAATTCAAAACTTGGGGCGCGTGCGGGGCGAACGCGAATTAAACCTTGGGGCTTTGGTGCGGCGTGTGGTGCGTGGAAATCGCGCGATGTTTGATGAAACTTTTCTATTTGACCTGGGCGATGATATTAGGTTAAAGTTTATCGGAACAATTATTCGCCGAATTGGGGGGGACAGGTATTTACCACGGTTGGATTCGTTGCTGCGTGCCACGGAAATGTTGCGTGCGGATTGTAAATTCACACTGGGGCATTGTACGGTGCGACGGTTGCGCGGTCAAATCTTGGTCGTTCCCGAAGGCGAAAAAACAAGCTTTAGGAAAAAACATGGAAAAAAATATATTCAAAAATTCAAATAGGTCCCGCTTTGGCATATCGTCAATTTTCTTTGGTATTTTTGTCGCGCTGTTCTTGGCGGTGGTTGTAAATTCGTTTATGTCAGGGGAAAATAATCAAGGCGGTGTCGTGCGGGCCGAACCGGTGGAGTTATCTTTTTCCGATGTTCTGCGGCGCGCGGGCGAAATTCAAACGATGAAGATTCGTGGCGATACGGCGACTGGGAAACTTTCCGATGGTACCGAATATCGCGCGACGGTCGCGTATAGTCCCGAAATGCTTGAAAAATTCGCGGATCGTGGCACGGCGGTTTCGATTGACACGTCCAAGGGTTGGGTGGACTATCTTGGGGTATGGGTGCCGATTATTATGGGCGTGCTGTTTATATGGTGGTTGTTCCGCGGTATGCGTGGCGGTGCGGGGGGATTGGGGCGCGCGCTTGTCGGGCAAAATCCGACCAAGGTTGTGACCGGCAAGCCAAAAACAACCTTTAAGGATGTCGCCGGAATCGATTCGGAAAAACAAGAATTGGCGGAGGTTGTAGATTTCCTGCGCGATAAATCAAAGTTCGCGGCCGTTGGTGCGCGCGTGCCGCGTGGCGTGTTGCTTTCGGGCGAACCGGGAACAGGAAAAACGTTGCTTGCGCGGGCGATTGCGGGCGAAGCGAATGTTCCGTTCTTTGCCACATCGGGCAGTGATTTTTCCGGAATCATCGTCGGGCTTGGGGTTGCGAAGATTAAAGATATTTTTGAAATGGCAAAGCGGAATGCGCCGTGTTTGCTGTTTATTGATGAAATCGATGCGATAGGTCAACGGCGCAGTCAAAATTCGTTCAATGACCAAGACCGCGAACAGACGTTGAATCAATTACTGATTGAGATGGACGGGTTTTCAAATGAAACCGGAATTATTGTGATTGGCGCGACGAATCGACCGGATATGTTGGACCCTGCGCTGTTGCGGCCGGGTCGGTTTGATCGCCAGGTGCATATTGATTTGCCGGATATGGCGGGACGCGAAGAAATTTTGAAACTGCATGCGAAAAAAATCAAAATGCACGAAGGCGTTGACCTTGGGAAACTTGCGCGCGGGACAACCGGGTTTTCGGGCGCGGACCTTGAAAATTTGTTGAACGAGGCCGCATTGCACGCCGTACGTTCGGGGCGCAAACTGGTCGCGGATGAAGATATAGAAGAAGCGCGCGATAAATCATTGATGGGGCCGCGTAAAATTCGCAAGATGCGTCCCGAAGATATCAAACTGACCGCGTATCACGAGGCCGGACATGCATTCGCCAGTACCGCGTTCGCCGGCATCGCAGACCCGATACACAAGGCGACGATTATTCCGCGCGGGCGGGCACTGGGGATGGTGCAACATTTGCCGATTGATGACAAAGTGTCCATGAGTTTGGCCGAAGTTAGGGCGAATTTGGTAATCGACCTTGCCGGGCGGGCGGCCGAAGAAATTTTCTTTGGTGCGGATAAAATCACGACCGGGGCGGAATCGGATATCGCGGCGGCGACGGCATTGGCGCGGCGTTCGATAACTATGTCGGGACTTTCCAGTAAAATCGGTATGGTTTCCGTGAACCAGGCGCAAACGTTCGGTGCACGCGTTCCGCTGGAGGCCGCGTCTGAAAAAACCGCCGAAATGGTTGATGCGGAAATACGCGCGTGGACCGATGCGGCGTATAAAGACGCAGTTAAAATATTGACCAAAAATAAAGCGACCGTTGAAAAATTGGCCAATGAATTGTTGACCCGTGAAACACTGACCGGGGACGAAATTATGGAAATTGTTTCGGGGAAAAAGGCGACCGCAAAAAAAGTTGTGGCAAAGTCAAAAAAGGCGCGCGTTGCAAAAAAATAAATTTGAAGTTTTGCAGATGGAACCCAAATTTACCAATTCTGTGTTGGTGACATCGGGCGCGGATGCGGTAATCTTTGATGCGTGGGGGCGGGGCGATGCGTGGGAAAAGTTGTTGGATACGCGAAAATTAAACCTGCGCGCGATTTACGCAACCCATGGACACAGCGACCATATTAGTGCCGCGCCGGAACTTGCCAAAATTTATAATGTGCCGTGGTTTTTGAATTCGGCGGATGTTCCGTTGATTTTGTGGGGGAACCAGATTTTGGATTTTTGGGAATTGCCACGGATTCCGGATGATTTTGTAAAACCAAATGATTTGCGTGCCGGGAAAACGAAAATCCTTGGTGATATAGATATGGAAATAATCGCGGCGCCGGGGCATTCGGCGGGCGGTGTTATGTTTTACTTTCCGGAATATAAAATTTTACTAAGTGGTGATACGATTTTTCGCGATGGGGTTGGGCGAACCGATTTGCCCGGTGGCAACGCTGATGAATTACAAAAAACGATTTCCGAACTTGTTGCGCACAATTTGCCCGACGATACATATGTTGTCCACGGCCACGGCACGGATTCCATGATGCGTGATATCAAGGCGCGGTTTTCCCATCGTGGTTTATAGAGTGTGACGGCTCTCTGGAAAAATTTTTTCATCATCGAATTTATAACATTTGCGTTATGATAAAATTTGACATCGTTATAAATTGTGCTATCCTTGCTGGCGGTAATTGTAGCAAAAGGATAAAAAAATGAATCAAACCGTGGATGAAAAAATACTTGAACAAATTCGGCCGATTATTGCTAAGAAATTGAGGTTTGATCCGGAGGAAGTGACGATGGAGGCGGTTTTACAATATGATTTGGGCGCGGATTCATTGGATATAATAGAAATTTTTATGGGCGCAGAAGAAAAATTTGATTGTAAAATCCCCGATAAGGAACTAGAGGAAATTCGTACAATCGGTGATTTGATAAGTGTCGTAAAAGAAACAAGCAGATTGGAGTGGATACGCAATGGCCAGGTACAGTCGACCGCAACGGTTGCGAAACCGGCCGCAGAACCGGAACAAAAACCGGCCGTTTTGAATAGTGGAAAATTTGTGATGGTTCAAAACTTTACTTATGACCCCAATACCCCGGATTACTCGGGTCGGGCGACACAAATAAATGTGGGGGTGATGTCTGAAGAAGTTCGGAAAAATTTTATTGAATGTATTCGTAATTGCAAACCCATAGATGGAAATGAATTCCATTGTGGGTTCGATGTCTATTGTGATGACAAGACGGGATTCGAAGTAAGACCAAATCGTAAACAACCGGCGGTGGATTGGAATGTGTCGGATTGCCTTAATCGTGCTGGCAAAAATGAAATGGTTATTGAAATGCAACCAGGAAAATTGAAAGAAACCGATTGTCCTGTGTCGCGCAGCCACGATTGTCCGTTGTGCATTGCATCGGGGAAATGTTCATCACCATTTATACGAAAATATATCGGTAAAGTTTTCTTTCCCAACCAATATGGAAAACAAAATGGTGGAAAACAAAGATAAAATTAAAAAAACCGAAGCAATTCGGTTTTTTTTGTTAAAACACAAAAACCAACACGCGTGTGATGCCGCAATTCCCCTTCTTTTCAAGAAGGGGCGAAGTCGCGCCGTAGCCTTTGGCGCAGGCGGATGGCACACGAAGTGTGACGGGGTGGTTTTGGACGTATAGTGCTAATTTATCCATACCCCACCGGCTTTCGCCGGTCCCCCCCCCTTTCCCATGGAAAGGGGATTACCCCCCAAACACCAAAACCCGCGTGATGCCGGACAAATCTTTTTCGGCGCGAACGAATTCCCAGCCCGCGGATTCAAAAATTTTCCGAACCGATACTTCCGCACCTGCGCCGATTTCGATATATAATTTTCCGCTTTCCGCAATCCAGTTTTTTGCATTTTTTGCAATTTGTTCGTATGCCGCCATGCCGCGGTTTTTCGCATAAAGTGCAATGCGTGGGTCGTGCGTTGCACCCGCGTCCACGCGCGGGTCGCCAATTTCGATATACGGCGGGTTTGAAACAATTATATCAAATTTTTCGCGCGTCATTTTGTGGTTTGCAAATGAACCGTGCTTTATTTTAATTTTGTCGCGCAGGTTTAGGTTTTTTATGTTCCGGCGTGCCACACGCAGTGCGCCACGTGATATATCGACCGCCATGCCGGTTGCAGAATCGATATTTTTAACCAGTGCGGCAATTATGCAACCCGTGCCCGTTCCCAAATCTAAAATTCTTGGGGCGCGCCACCCGTCCGATAAAACAGATTCAACCAATGTTTCGGTGTCGGGGCGTGGGTCCAGTGTTTTGCGGTTCGTATAAAATTCCAAACCATAGAACCATTTTTTATGTATGATTTTTGCGACAGGCATGCCGCTACGCAACCGGTGCGCGATTATATGCGCGCGAAACCACGAAATTTTTGGCATGTTGTCCGTGATAATTCGGGCCGCGCGAATGCCGCCGGCATCTTTCAAAAGTTCAAAGGCTTGATTTATTGTCATAAAACTATTATAATGGACGCCATGGAAAAAGCAAAAAATATTATAACTTCTAAGAAATTTGTTCACGCGGTTTTATGGGTCGCCGGAATTGTTGCCGTGATGGCGATTGTCGTTGTTTTGTGGTCGGTTTTGCGCGGGCGGACGGTGGACGATGTTCCGGGAACGGCGGACTTTGTGACGGAAACGATTGCGCCGGTGGATAATAAAACGACGGTCATAAATGTTGTCGCGGGCGATACACTTTCAAAGATTTTGTCGGCAAATGGTGTCGGGGGCAAGGATATAAATTCTATCGCCGGTGTTTTAAAGGCCAAAGCGGGCATAACGGGACTTCGCGCGGACAAGGATAAAATTGAAATCGTGCGTGACGGTGGGCCCGATACGCCGATAACAAAAATTGTTGTGTTGCCGGGGCCGTGGCGACGTGTGGAATTGACCTGTGACGATGCGGGTGTGTGGAATTGCAATGCGATTGATATTGAACGCGATACGCGCCTGGTCTATCGCCAGGGGGAAATTTTGGACGGCGATAGTTTTTACCTTGCCGGGATGCGGGCGAATATTCCGGCGGGAATTTTGGCGGACGTTTATGATTTGCTGGCCTTTGAAATGGACTTTGAACGCGATGTGCGCGCGGGGCAAAAGTTTTCCGTGTTGTATGAAGAAAACTATCATGACAATGTGCATGTTGATAATGGCGCTGTGTCGGTTGTGTCCTTTGATGCGCTGCGCGGGAATGTGAAAATGTATCGGTTCAAAAAGGCCGATAAAACGGTCGGATACTATGACCCAAATGGGAACGGCGCGATTAAATCACTGAAACGCACGCCGATAAATAATGCGAAAGTGACAAGCAGTTTTTCAACGCGGCGTAAGCATCCCGTGTTGGGATTTACGCGTGCGCACAAGGGTGTCGATTTTCGTGCACCGACCGGAACGCCGATTCCCGCCGCCGGTGCGGGGCGTGTCGTTGCACGTGGATATAATCGCGGGCATGGAAACTTTGTGCGGATTCGTCATAATGGTTCGTTTGAAACGCTCTATGCACACATGTCAAAATTTGCAAAAAATGTAAAGGTTGGCACCACGGTAAAGCAGGGTCAGATTATCGGATATTCTGGTTCAACCGGGCTTTCGACGGGGCCGCATTTGCACTATGAAATTATCAAGGACGGCAAGCATGTAAACCCGATGACCGTGAAATTGCCGGCGATAAATAATTTAGATGCGGAAAATAAAAAGAAATTCTTGGAATATCGCGAAACATTGGACAAGGCCATCGAAGATTTGGAAAATAATCCAAAAGGGTTTATTCAGTTATAGTTTTACTTTCCCCAAAATGGTGCGATTACATAGTCGGCGCGAAGTGGCACGGATATTTTCGTAACATTTTCCATAATGTTTTTGATTTTTTTGGCAAATTTTTCGGCAAGTTTTTCGTCGCATTCAAAGACCATTTCGTCGTGAACCTGCATAATAAGTTTTATTTTGTCGTTATTCGGAACAACAATTTTGTTATAAACATCCACCATTGCGCGACGCATTAAATCGGCCTCGTACCCCTGAATGGGGGCGTTGATTGCGGCACGCATTGCGTATGCGCGCAGACGGGAATTTCGGACCTCTGGTAATTCTATTCTGCGGCCCCATGGGGTATAAACGCATGCGTTTTCGCGCGCGAATTCCTTGGTATCGTCAATATATTTTTTTATTTCCGGTAATCCCGCCATGTATGAATTTATTATTTCCGCCGCGCGCGCCCGCGAAACATTTAATTGGGCCGCAAGGCCGATTGATGAAATTCCGTATATGATGGAAAAGTTCACGGTTTTGGCCGCACGGCGCAAATCGCGCGGCACAATCGTGGTTGGCGGAATATTAAAGATTTTTCGCGCGGTTTGTTCGTGAATGTCCGCGCCCGCGATAAATGTATCCTTGAATGTTTTAATGTCTGCAACATCCGCCAGCAGGCGAAGTTGAATTTGTGAATAATCGACCGCAATAAGTTTATTCCCTGGCGCGGCGACAAAACACTTCCGGATTTCTTCGCCAAGTTCGGTTTTAACCGGAATGTTTTGCAGGTTCGGGTCGCGACTTGAAAGGCGGCCGGTATTCGTACTCGTTTGCATATAGGTTGTGTGAATGCGCCCGTCGTCACCGATTTGGCGGGGCAGGGCGTCCGCATATGTTCCCGCAAGTTTCGCAATTGAACGCCAATTCAAAATCTTTTCTATAATTTCATGGTGTTCGATTAAATCGTTTAGTGAATCCGCATCGGTGGAACGCCGTTTGTTTTCGGGCAAATGCAATTCATCAAACAGAACGGTTGCAAGTTGCTTTGGACTTGCGATATTAAATTCGTGTCCGGCAAGGTCGAAGATTTCGTTGCTGATTTTCGTAAGTTGTTCATGAAACACACCCGAAAGTTGTAATAATTTATTTTTGTTCACCAACACGCCGGCGCGTTCCATCATTGTCAAAACCATTAGCAACGGTCGGTCACATTTTTCATACAATTTATGAAGTTTTTCGTTCGCATCGATTTGCGGCCGCATAAGTTTATATAGTGCCATTGTGACGGCGGCATCTTCGGCGGCGTACGGATACGCGGTATCGATTGGCAATTCATCAAAGTGCATATCCGCGTCGCGTGTCTTGGGCGGAAACAGTGACGCAAAAGTTATATTTTGATGATTCAGGTATTTTAACGCCAATTCGTCCATGCCGTGCGAATGCAATGTTCCGTGCAGCGCATACGATAACAACATTGTATCATCAATCGGTGAAATTTTTTCAATGTCCCACCCTTCGTTCGCCATGATGTGCAGGTCGAATTTTAGGTTGTGGCCAACCTTGGTAATTTTTTTATCCGTCAAAATTGGCCAGATTTTTTTATACAAATCTTTGATTGAAATCTGTCCCGGGGCAATAGGGTCACCACCAAATAAATCGCCCGCCGCCGCGCGATGACGCAATGGAATATAAACGCCGTGTGATGGGTCAATGGCAAGTGACATACCGACCATTTTTGCGGTCATTTGGTCCAGGCCGGTTGTTTCGGTATCAAGTGCGATAACATCACGGACACCCGACAAAAATTTTTCCAATTCCGCAACGGTCGTTATTTTTGCAAAGGTCATTGCGGGTTCGGTTCCCCTCTGGCTAGAGGGGTGCCCGCAGGGCGGGGTGTCGCAGAAAAACGATGAAGTATTTTTGTTGTTGGGTGCGGGCGCATCGACGGGGCAGGCGGAATTTGGAAATTCGAACTTTGTTGGTGTGGTAGCGCGCTCCGGAAACAATTTTGAAATTTTTTCATACAGTGAATTGCTTTCGATTTCTTTTTGAACAAATTCCAATGCGGCGGCGCGGTTGAAGTGCAATGGCCCAAGTTTTAATCCCGACAAATCGACATCGCGTTTAAGTGTGACGAGTTTTCTTGATATGTATGCCGCATCGCGTGATTCGGTAAGGATTTTTCGTGTGCGTTCATTTTTTATGTCGCCTAAATGCGCGTAAAGTTCGTCAAGCGTTCCGAATTCGTTGATAAGTTCCGCCGCTTTTTTCGGGCCAATTCCGTGAACACCCGGAACATTGTCAGACGAATCGCCCATCAGTGATTGAACATCGACGACACGTTCGGGTGGCACACCAAATTTTTCAATGACTTCGGCGCGTTCTATGCGCTTTTGTTTCATACCGTCGTAAAGGAAAATACAATCAGACACCAGTTGCATTAAATCTTTGTCGCCGGTCATAATGCGCGTTTTGTCGGCGACAGCACAATTTTTTGTTGCAAGTGTCGCGATAACATCGTCGGCCTCTACGCCGGGGACGCAAAGAACCGGCACGCCCATATCGGCAAGGCCGCGACGAATCAATGCGCCCTGGGAAATTAAATCGGCGGGCGTCTCAAGGCGGTTAGCCTTGTATTCCGGGTATATTTCTTGACGGAAAGTTTGGCGCGACGCGTCAAACACGCATACAAAAATGTCGTCAGGTTTGGCGGCGGCAAACACCGGCAACATCATATTGAAAAAGGCAAATGCCGCGCCGGTTGGTGTGCCGTCGTTTCGCGTAAGGCGGCTGTGCACACCATAATATGCGCGAAATAAAATCGAATTTCCGTCAATCAGTGTCAGCATATTTCCCCCGTTATTATAAATGCGGGGCACGCGGCCCCGCTTTGATTATTAGAATAGATAGCGAAGTTTGATCTTTGCTTCGTAATGAAATATATCGGGTCTTTCGCCACCGAATCGTAGGACATCTGGGATATAAATTGCGTGCGCTTCGACATCAAACTTGAACGGCAATTTTGGAACGTCAATCGTCACCCCAAGCATACCTTGGTACGCAGGTTTTGTGTCGAATTTTTTGTTATATCTTTCGGTTTCTTCGCCGGCAAACATTAATCCAACCCCCAGCCCAAGGTAAGGGCGTATTACGGTTGATGGCATTTTGAAATAAGCGTTCACGAAACCGATGCTTGCATGTGAATCCGATGTGCCGATGTATGTATATTCAACTTCACCGCGGAACACCGGAACATCAAGGCCGAACATTGCGCCAAAGGACTGTGCGGTGTTTGTTTCATTTCTGCCATCGCCAAACAGAGTTTGCGCGCCAACACCAACCGAAACACCGGCATAAAGATCAAATGCAGAATCCGCGACCGCGGGCATTGTTGTGGCGGCGATTACGGAACATAAAATAATTGATGTTTTTAACTTCATCTTTCGCTCCTTTTTGTGATAATATAATAATAGAAAAAGAGTTTGTTATATGCAAGGAAATAAACCTGTTTTTTTAGTGGTCGGTCTTGGGAATCCCGGCCCAGAATATGTTGGCACTCGGCACAACGTTGGATTTATGGCGGTGCAATATTTTGCGGGGGCGGATGCGACTTGGAAAAATGAACTGTTTGCCAAGACAAACAAAGTCGATATTGACGGCGTGCGCATAATCTTTGCAATGCCACAAACATTTATGAACGACAGCGGGCGTGCCGTGCGGGCGATTGTTGATTACTATAAAATCCCAATTGAAAATGTGACGGTGATTCATGACGATATGGATTTGAAATTGGGCGACACGCGAACCAAGGTTGGCGGATCCAGTGCGGGGCATAATGGCATAAAGTCAATCGATTCGGCGATTGGTCGCGAATATAGGCGCATAAGAATTGGAATTGGGCATCCACGTGATTTGGGCTTGCCGATTGATGCGGCGGATTGGGTTTTGGGTAAATTCACGCCCGCGCAACTATCCGAAATTCAAAGTGTGATTGAAAAAATTGAATTATAAATCGGTCCAACTTTCCGGGTCGCTAAGATTTACACAACCCGCACTATCGCATAGTTGTGTTTCGGAACCATAGTGGCAATAATCTGAACCTATGGTTCCGGTGCTCGTTGTCGTTTTACCGGCACCGCAAGCACTTGGTGGGCATATGTCTTGAGTATAGTTGTTGACAGGCGGTTCCAGAGATTGCGTGCAGGCGTGTTCAAGATATTTCCCTTTTGGAATCAAGGTGCATTTGCAAACAGCATGATTTTCACAATCGTCATCATCAGTATTGTCTTCCATATCTGTCAAGTGATTTACATAATATCCGGTGTTACATTGTGTACAATAATATAAACCATAAGTCCCTGTGTAAGAGATTTCTTGTACATAATCAAGCCAACGAGGACCGCCGTATTTTACATTTTTTATAATTCCACTGCAAAATTTATCTGTTGAATCCGCAAAGGACAATTCGTCACATCTACAATTGTCAATGTCCCATTCTTCTTCACTTGAGAACCAGCTGGCGCTTCCAGAAATTTTGTCATTTGGACAATTACTAGAACCGAAAATCTTACAATCAAGATATTCTGCATAACATTGTGCATTGTTGGTGTCTATGTGATAGTTTGTGCTATTATATTCACCGTCATTATTCCAACATTTTATAGCACTATTTGGGTAAAAGGAACCGCAATTATGATTTAATGTTCCATCTGGTTCTATGCACTCGCCGCTATTTATAGATTTGTAGCATTCGTTGATAGATTTTGCGCCTTCTGCAGATTTTGGGAATTCGCCGTTTGTTTTGATATTACAGCAAAAAGCGAAATGACCACCAGGGCAATAATATCCTTCTGGACATTCCAGGCATTCTTCTTGTTCCATGTCAGGATACGTTCTTGGAGGACAATTATAAACATTGCTCCCAAGATTTTGGGTGCACACTGAACTGTAAACACTATTTGTAAGAAGTGTACATAGTAAAAACATTAATAACATTCTCATACCGGGTATGATAAGCAATATATTTCATATTTCAATAAAAATTATTGTTACCTAAAAAAAACGCCCGATATGCCAGCCATTTTTTGCAAACCACAAGCTGTCCGATTGCCACATACCATGTTTTTTCGTTAGGGTATCTGAATGTATGTGTGCACCGTCACGACCGACTTTGATAATACCTTTGCCACGAACTTTGTCTGGATTTATATCTATGCGCGTTTGTAAACTATCGCGTGCTTTTTTAAAGTGTCTCGGTTCCCATGTACTACCCATCGTGTTTACTTGCATAATATGAATATAAACATATTTGATAGTTGGATCATTCGTATAAAATGCGATGGTGTCTTTTGGGGGAACTAGCCCGTCACCTGCGCCCCACATCCATGGAACCACCGCTTCACGCCATGGTTCCGGTTCGGGTTCCGGGGTTGGGTCTTTTTTGCATGCGGTGGCGATTGCCATCAATGCCGCAAGTGTTAAAATGTGGTTCATTTTTACTTTCTTCATATTCAACCCCTTTGGTTTTGTCTAATTTTAATAAAAATTTTCTGTATTGTCAAGGTGTTGTATCGGCCTTTTGCGGGAAATGGTATTATTGACCGTAGTGTATAAACCAATTTTGGTGGGTGGAATCAGAAATTGGGCTTTCGTGTTGGTTGTCATCGTAATATACCATTGAAACATTGTATTGTGAATTTCCCAGTATTGGGTTTGTATAGGTATTTGTATTTGGTTCAATCATAACAAGTCGACCGTTACAGGTAATTTTTGTGCCGTTTGGATATTCCGTTGTTGGATTCGCGCCGGTAATCGATGCAGACGTGCTGTGCACACATACAATATATTTCGTGCCGTCTGTGGTTTTAAGTGCACCGACAACATTTGCGTTTCGTGGTATGCAAACATTTTTATTGTCTATTGTTTCAATTTTGCCTTCACAACATGGATCATCGACGCCACCCATTGGCGTTGTGTTAAAAGCATTTTGACCACTAAAGCAACAATTTTTTAAATCATCATTGATTTGTATTTGAACATGTGGGGCCGGACAATACATACCTTCGCCCGTGATATTGCCGGCGGCGGCGTCATCAGGCAGGCATATTTGTTGCCCCATGTAATTTGTATATGTTGTATCGGCGGTGCAACGGGTGTTCACGCAACTGCGTGCGTCACCTTGGTACCCGCCACCGGCCATTTGCCTTGCGGTGCCGGTGTTTATCGCAAACCAAGATAGCAAGGTGCTTTGGCCATTTTGTGGCATATATATGCGATTGTGTTGTTCGTCGCCGGTGCCGATAACCACAGATGGATATTCTTCGCAATTGCCCCAGATGCGTTCCGCAATTCGGCATGTGGCGCATTCGGTATCATAATCAGATGAAGATAAACATTTTTCGGACGTGGTGCAGATATCTTCGATTGGGGAAATGTTCGCGTTGCCGTATAATTCACGATAAAACGCGTATTTGCGATTGCCGGTTGCGGTTTTGCCGAACCTTTCCATTATCGCCATAATTGCATCATCGCCCGCCGACGCAACACAGTTCAATACTTCGCCCCAGCATGCCGTGCGTTCAAGTATTGCGTGGCGGTTCGGTGAAAAATCTATGTCATCGCACAGGTCAAAGTTGCCGGAAATCGACTTGCATGATTGGATGATACAATTTTGGCCAACCTGGGTGCAACTTGATATAATCGCGTCATATGTTTTATCGGTGGCGATTTCATAAACGCCCGTTTCCCATGTTTCACCGCCCGTCGCGTTCAGCAAGGTTGCACAGGAATTTTTGACCTCTGCACACATAACATTTGCGGTTTTGTCCGCCATGATGCCGAACACGGAAAGTGCCCGCGCATCAAAATTCTCAATCGAATCCGTCGCAGAATCCAAACATTCGGCGGTTAGTTTTGTGCATGCCTGGCGTATTTCTTCGAGTTTAGCGGTTTGCGCAAGTTTGATTTGTGCCAATGCATCTTCGACAAAGGCGTTCCAAACGGTGTCGGCGATATTTTCGCAATGTTCGGTTGCGGTGTTAAGGTATTTTTTGCGGTCGTTTAAAAATGTGATGAATTTTCCGGAACTGTTTGCCGATGTCCATGTTTGGTTTACCCCCGGACGCGTAATCATGTTATCCAAATCCGCCAAGTTCACACTAAGGAACGCGGCCCCCGTTGTCGGGTCGATATAGCGGCCGGTCATATCAAGGCACTTTTCCATTTTGGCACCGCAAACCGTTGTGTCGGTAAGCATTTCCAACATCTTGCGCTTGCAGGTCAACAGGTCATCGGAATTTCGTGTTTGGTATGCATCAAGTCGCGACATGTCAAGCAGTGCGCCACTTTCAAATACCTTGGCACGGGCCTGATCTACCTGGGATTGGTATGCCTTTTTTACCGTGTTGCAATCCTGTTCGATTTGCATTTGGTATCCGCTTTGTGCAAGTGATATTTCTTCATCTGTGCAAACCTCACGCGCGATGTCGTGACAGATGGGCAGGGCGGAATTGTAAAGCGCAACGCCGGACTTGGTCGTTGTGTCGATGCCCATAAACGAATCGACCGTGTCGAACGCCGCATCAACATTTAATGTCAATGATATCGCGCCCAGACCCCCGCCGATGTTTGAATCCGTATCGCCGAACTTTGCATTTAACTTTTTGGCGATGTCGTCCAGCGCGCGTTTTGATGTTGTTGTGTCGCGCGTGGAATAAAATGCGTCTTCGCCTTCGGTTGCGGTGTTTATGGCGTTCACATCTTCGGCGTCCATGTTCACAAGCAACAGGCGCTGATTAAAATCGAGCATTTTATTTTCAACGTCCGTCATTTGTTTTTTTACTTCGTTGAATTCGTTCGAACGTGATGAGCACGCACATCGGCGCAGGTTTGCATCCTTGTTAGCGCAGAATTCGTCCATGCATTCATAAAATATTTCGCGGCATTTTGTATAGTTTGTGACGATTGCGCCCGCGGTGTTTGTAGTGGCGCGTGCGGTTGTGGCCGTTCGCGCGTTTGTGCGCGGTGTGCGTGCGGTGCGTGACGCGGTTGCACCGCGCGCGGTTGTTGCGCGGCGCGCGGTTGTCGTGGTTGGTCGGTTTTGAACGGTTGGACGTGTTGTCGGCGTTGAACGCGCAGACACCGTTCGTGGTGCAGTGGTTGGGGTTTGAACTGCACCACGCGATTCGGTTGTGGGTGTGCGTTGTGTGGTTGTGGTATTACGTGCGGTTGCATTTTGTGTCGGGCTTGCCGCCGGTGGTGTGGCACGTGTTGTGGATGTCAAGGGGCCGGATGAAGTCGCGCGACGTGTGGCGGCACGTGCGGTGTCGTCACCGTCAATGGCCACCGCATGCCCAAAGGCAAGCATGCCAAGGCATACATAAAAAAGTAATCTAAATCCTTTCATCCCTTGGGCAGATTTTAGCAAAATTATGATTTTTCGGGCAAGTGGAAAATGCGCAATAAAAATAAATTCTGGTGCGGATAGGGGGACTTGAACCCCCACGGATTTCTCCACAGCATCCTTAGTGCTGAGCGTCTACCAATTCCGCCATATCCGCACGGTGTGATATTAAAACGGTTGCTATTTTACATAATAATGTTTTTTTTTCAATCTTTTTGTGATAAAATATATTTGATAAAGGAATAGGAGTTTTTATGAATACGATTATGCGCAGGGCCCTTTTGGGGTGTTCGTTGGGTGCATTGGTGGTTGGATATGCGGGTGCCGCGGGGACATATTACACCGGGAACTATCGGTCGCCACAGCAAAATTATGCCAAAACATCGTATGCCGCACGTCAGCAACAGCAGCAAACAAGTTACGCCCAAGATACGATGTACACACGGACGCGAACCGTTTCGCCGAACAGTAATGCCTATATCAGTGCACCATATCAAGATTACACGCGTGTGGTTGGCACCGGTGACCAGCAGGTGACGAATCAAACAAAAATTGTGGATAATAAAAACAAGGTCGAAAAAGGTTTTTTTATGAACCTGGGGCTGGCGCATGAATTTGCAAATTGGAACTTTGATATGCAGAGCGCCGGCAGTAAGTTGCACTATGACAATATTCGATGGAACGTGATAGAAGGCGATATGAAATATGTGTTCGGTGGCGATAAAACACCGTTGCAGATAGAGGCCGGCGCAAAGTATGGTATGCAATTTGGTGATTCCACCATGGTCGATGATGATATTACAAGTGGTGGATATTTTATTACCGAATGGTGGAAAGATAATGATGGTAATGGAACGGCGGATGAATTGCTTGGGCAACAGATGGGGCATTCGCTGTCCATCGGGTCCAGCAGCAGTGGCAACATGCTCGGTCTTTATGCCGGGTTCGGGTTGCCGGATACATTTCGGATTGGTGTTGCGCGCGTGACGCCGTCAATTGGGTACCGGTATTTGAAATATAAATTGGAAACCAAGGATGACTATGGATTGACGGTTGATACCGGGTATTGCACGAATGTGAACGGTGGTGACGAAGTGCAATGCGATCCAATTGTTATTATCAAATATAACAATACGCAACAGGTTTTATGGAATCCAGAGGTTGATCAATACGGTTTTTGGACAATTGCAAATGGGGCGACGGGTGTAAGTACCGGTGGAACATATATGTTCCATTTGCCAAGTGTAAGTCATTCGTATGAAACAACATGGATGGGGCCATATTTGGCGCTTGATTTGGATTATGATGTAAATGTTTATAATAAATTTAATGCGCGTTTTGAATTGGGATTGCCGATGTATACTTCGACCGGGGACCAACCGTATCGTATTGATTGGCAGCATCCAAAAAGTGTCGAAGACAAGGGCGGATTTGGTGATGCGTGGCATATTGGATTGGGCGCGAATTATATGACGGCGTTGACCGAAAGTGTGTTTTTCTCGCTTGGGTTCACATTTGATTACTACACTATGTCCGGGGGCGAGGCGAATACGTACCTAAACAGTGGGTATTATGCGGATATTTATAATGATTTGTACACTTATTATGCGGGGCTATCGGTAAATGCGGGCAAGACCCAGGCGGAAATACAGCAATATATGTTGGACAACGATGCGACCGTTCAAAACATTGCACAGATAGAGGCAGAATGTCCGGGTTGGGTTTGCAAGGTTGACAATGAAATCGAATCGATTTATAAATCTATGGGAATCCATGTTGGAATTCAGGCAAAGTTTTAGGGCATTTATAAAGGTATGACAAGTATGAAAAAATTTTTATTGATTGCGGTTTTATACTTTACACCGGTGGTTGCGATGGCGGCGGGGCTTTCTGGCACGGCGCATGTGAATATGACAAGTGACACTGCCGCAACGGCGAAAAAAATGGCGTTTGATGATGCGCGGCGGCAAATTATTGTTGATGTATTGTCGCCTTATTCCGATGCGGCGGCGTTACGCACGGCGGTCGCAAACGAAAAAAACGCAGTGCTGACTACGCTTATTGAAAGTTCGGGAATTTCGGGCGAAAAACTTTCGGACACGACGTATTCGGCGAATATAAAGATGACCGTGAATCGGGTTGCTGCAAAAAATTGGCTTGCCGGACAAGACGTTCGTAATTGGCTTTCAACCGAAGAAGAAACGGGCGGAAAATTCACAATTGTCGCGACATTAAATGATAAATTCGCGGACTGGGGGCAAATTCAGCGCGTGGCAAATGGTGCGGGTGTCGATTTGGAAACTGAATCTATAAACGGGAAGCAAATCGTCTTTCGGGCAAATGCCGGTCGGCGCGGGGCGCTAACGGCGGCGCTGCGTGAAAATGGTTGGCGGTACCAAGATAGGGATGGACTTTTACATATCTTTAAGTAATAATTTCGTCGGGAATAAAATCAAAGGATTTACTGATGAAAAAAATTTCTGTGGCTTTGTGCGCGGCGGCTATGCCTTTTGCGGTGTTCGCGTCGGATGTTGATTTAGAAGGTAAAGAACTGATTTTGAACATTCGGCGAATCGGACTTGATTTGTCCAAGACCACGGTTCGGCATTCTGATGAATATTATAATTCGCCGATTTCCGCACTAAGTGCCGATAGCCAAGAATTTATCAAGGGTGTGTTTGATACGGCGTTGGAATATACACATGGACGTTTGAATTGGGACAACAGTTTGTTTATGGAATACGGGCGGACGGAATTGCAACCGTATAATGAACCCAAAACCGTGAACGAAAGTGCGGATAAAATTTTATTGTCTTCTAATTTGAATTATGCGTGTTGGGATTTTGATTCGTTCAAACTTGGGCCAATGGCGCGGGCGGCGTATGAAACGGAATTTGTCCCGGCGAATGATACGGACAATCGGTTAAAGGTTTTGCGTTCTATGGCGGGTTTTGCGGTGTTCGATTCGCCGATAATCAAAGATTTGCATATTGCGGGCGTGTATGAATATGACTTTACATATGGGCATAGGCAAGTCAGCAAACTTGCCGCGGAAATTGGTTGGCGACTTGAATACGAATTGCGCGAAGGTGTGAAATTTGCGACCGATGGATATTATCGTGAATACCTTGATTATTCGCAATATGTCGGAACGGATTTGGAACGCGATTTAAGTGTCGTTGCGCGTATGGATACGAACCTTTGGGGTGATTTCACATTGGGACCATATTTGCAATACCGCCGTGCCAAGGCGCGCGATGCTGAAAGTTATGGCAGCAATTTTATCATCGGCCTGTCGTTTAATTATATAACCAAGTTTGGGTTGTATTAGTGGAAAGTGTAAGCGAAACCGGCGCATTATTGCGCCGGTTTTTTGTTAAATAATACCACTTTCCACTATTTCACCACGCTAAAACTCATCTCGCTTGTGGTGCCGGCGGGGTCGGTGACGCGCAATATGTGTTCGCCCATGGGGACGTTGTATTGTAATGTTTCGCCGCTTTTGGTTGAACCTAAGGTTTTGTCGTCCAAGAACCAGAATAACTTTGCATCCGCGTCCGCACCGAATGCCATAAATCCAATCGGCTCAAAATCGCGGTTTGCGGTTATTACAATTTTTGTGTCGGGAATTGGTGACACAATTATTGGCGCATCCCAATCTTCGTTTGTTTCCATGGCTTTGCATCCGGGCATAAGCGCCGGCACGGTCTTTCGCCGGATACCCGCGCGCCGAAACATATCGATATATTCCGAATCCCAAAATTCAAAGATTTCATTGTGTGTGGTTTTTTGGTCGGCACCACACGCGCGCAGGCCGGTTTTATTATCAATTGCAATCGAACGGTGCACGGTGTTTCGGGTAAGTGGTGATTTGCCAGGAATAAAATAAGACGCGACTTTTTTCGGGCAATATGGGCCGGCGATGTTGCCGCCGATTTCGCACATATCGACGGTTATTACGTTTAATTCGGGGCGCATAAAGTTGTTGTCCCTGATTGGTGTGCCGATTGATGCATAGTGGTTTGCAACCGTTTGGGCAAGTGCAAAATATATTGGTGCGGCGGCACGTGCGCCACTAAATTCATTGTTCGGGGTGCCGTCAAAATTGCCGACCCACACGACCAAAACAAAGTCGCCGAAAATTCCCGCCGTCCATGCGTCGCGATACGATGACGATGTGCCGGTTTTCCAATAGTGTTTTATCGGGCTTTGCGTGTTTTTTGCAAATGGAATTTTTTTCGTCGGTGCTGATTGGTGCCCCAACATGTCGATGGTTAGAAAAAATGCCTCGGGCGATAAAATTTGTGTGATGGTTTCGTCGGGTGCATCGGTGGTTGTGCGTATTGCGCGCCGCGTGCCAAGGTTCGCCATTGTTGCGTATATGTCCGCAAGTTCGAACATTGAAACCTCCGCCCCGCCAAGCGCAACGGATATGCCGTAATGTTCCGCCGGGCGCAGGTTTGCAACGCCGGAATCAGACAGAATTTTATGAAAATTTTTTGCACCGATTTTGCGGACAAGGTTTATTGCCGGGATATTTCGCGAATGCGTCAATGCGTCGTGCGCAAGGATGGGACCGTAAAAATCGTTGTCTGAATTTTCCGGCGCATAAACGCCAAAGTTCACCCGCGCATCGCGCAGTAATGTCATGCCGTGTATCAATCCCATGTCGGTCGCGGTTGCGTAAATAAGGGGCTTTAGTGTGGAACCGGGGCTGCGCCGGGCGCGAACGCCATCGTTTTCACCGTATATTTCGCGGTCAAAATAATTTGCCGAACCAATATACGCAACGGTTTCCATTGTTTTATAATTCACCAAAATCGCCGCCGCATTTGTGACACCGTGCGACCGGCGTGTGGCGATTTCGCGCGCGATTGTTTTTTCCATTTTGGTTTGAAGATTTAAATCCAATGTTGTCGTGATTTCAGATTTCTTTATTTTTTGCGTGTTCAAAAAATCCGTAAAATGTGGCGCCAAAAAGGGCAGATCGCGCGGCGATTTTTTTTCAATTGGCATATCGGCAAAGGTCAAAAGGTTTGTGTCGGTTGGATATTCGGCGACCCATCGTTCAATCAAATTTTTACGCATAGATTCAAGGTTTTTTATGCCGGTGGTTGTGTTTAATCCGCGCTTTACAGGGTTTTGCGGCACGGTCGCCAGTGTGATTGATTCTATTTTTGTTAAATCGCGCGCGGGTTTGCCAAAATATATTGTTGATGCGGCGCCGATGCCTTCGATATTGCCACCGTACGGCGCAAGGTTCAGGTATGCTTCGATAATTTCATCTTTGGAATGAAACAGGTCTATGTAAATTGCCAATGCGATTTGTTGCATTTTGCCAAGAAAAGTTTTGCTGTTTATGTCGTATTTTAATCGTGCAACCTGCATGGTGATGGTTGATGCGCCAACTGGGTGCGGGGTGTTGGACGCGTATTGCTTTATCGCGCGAAAAAGTGAAATTGGATTTATGCCGATATGATTATAAAAATGTTTGTCTTCGTATAAAATAATCGCATCAACTATGTATGGGCTTATTTTCGAAAGCGGGGTGTAAACGCGATACTTGTCATCGGCGGCAAGTGTTAGGCGCAATAACTTTCCATCGCGATCGTAATATGCGCGCGAAAAAGAAATGTCGTTCAAAATCGGTGCGGTAAAAAAGAACCTGATAATCGCCCATATGACAACAAGCGCGCCAATGATAATTCCGAAACGGATGAAGATTTTTTTAATTCGCTTCATTTGATACGGTGAATTTGTCCCCATCGCCAACGGCGCGAATGGCCGAATTATACATCGCCGCCGCGGTTATGGGCGGAACCGTAAATTCGCCGGCGACCGATAGTTGCGCGCGATATGAAAACACCAGTGGTGTGCGACCAATGTTCGCGTATACCAGCACGCGGTCTTCGCGAATTTCACTGAAATCCATATCGCCCGTAAGCGAGTCGGTTATCGGTGCAAATCCGCCCGGTAATAAATCCGATATCACCGCGTTCTGGACATAGTCCGTGTCGCCACGCGCACGCACCGATATTTTTACATCGACAATATCACCGATTTTTCCAGAATGAATTTCGTTGCCGTCCGCGTCATAGTATTTGCGTGTGACTTCCAATCCGTGGGATGTGTTTGACACGGATTTCGGAAAACCTTGTTGCAACATTGTATAGAAAAGCGGTTCTTTACAATTCTTGCAACCGATATTCAATTTTGTTAAATCGCGTGGCAAGTTTGCATATACTGCGCCCGATTCAAATTGCGGTTTAACCTGTTTTCCGTCGGCAAGTATGGATATACTATCGACATCGCCAAGGGTCAGGTTTTCGCTTGCGCCGGATTCGGACATAACAATCGCCGCCGCGACAAAAGAATCATAATTCCCGGCGTTTATGTATTCCGCGATACTTTGTTCCAAATCGTTCTTTGCCGTATCAAAATAACGCCGCATGATAAATGTATAATTTGCATCGTTTGCCACAACGTTATCGAATATGTTATCAATGTGCTTTGGTGACGGCTTATTTGGTTGATATTTTGAAATCAGATTAAACGCCTTGTCCGTTTGTTTAAGCATTTTGTAAGACGCGGCAATATATGCACCGATTGGACCGGTTTCCCAATCCTTTATCATTTCGTTTGTGTATTCTTCGAGTGAGTCAATATAACTTGTCGTCACATAATCGTTTAACGAAAGGACGTATATTGCGAACGCCTTGGCAAATGCGTCGGTCTTGGTCGTTGTGTTTTGCGCCGCGTATTCGCGCAGGAAATCAATCCCGCGTGCAAACATCGATTGGGGCACAGTAAAACCACCTTGGCGTGCAAGGGTTAAAAAGTTCATAACATACGCGGTGACATATGGTGTTGTGTCACTTTTCAAACTTTCAATATAATCGGAACCGTTGGCCCATAGTGTAAATGAACCATCATTATTTTGCCGATTGCCAAGGGTTTGAATTGTTTTCGCAATCTTTTCGGCAGAATCTTTGTATTCGGTGCCAAGCAATTTATTTTCCGGCATCAAAACGTATGGCAATGTTTTGGACACCATTTGTTCCGTGCATGTGTAATCGTAATTTTTAAGATACATAAACAGCGGACGAACAAGGACAGACGGCGAACGGGAAATGTAAATTGTTCGCGCGAATTTTTCATCGTACATATCGTTTTCAAAATGCCGCAGTGTGGTGTTTGTGTCTTTTAATATTCCTGTTTTTATATCCGTTAAAAATGTTGTTGCGGGTCTTATTGATAAACTGCTTGAAGTGCGGCGCGATGCGATGGCGGTATTTTTGTCATCAAACAATGTTGTTGAAACATTTATGTCGCCGGTTCCAAGCGTGCCATTTGCCGTCACATCAAACGCCCAAAGTTTTTCCGTATTTTCTGGAACAGTCATAGTATTAGAATCATTTGCAATGGTTACCAATTTGTTTGCAGATATTGCGTCCGTGCGTGCGGTTGCATTTTCGCCGGATTCCGGGGTCAGGTTTGATATAATTGTGTTCACGGTGAATTTATCGTTTGGCGCAACAAATAACGGCGCGGATACCGATATAATAACCGGTGATTGAACGGTTGTAGATGTGTGTGCGGAACCAATTGCACCGTCTGATGCCGCGACGGCATAAACACTGATTGAACCGTTAAAGTATTCTGGAATTTCGAAACTTATATTTTTCTTTTCGTTTGCGGTTGTTTTCAATATGCCCGAATAAAATGCGATAGACGGCAAGTTCTTGCGTGCGAACGGATTGACCAGGGCCGATTTTTCGTTTGCGAAATCCGCAAGTACATCATCACTGCCGCCGGTTTTGGCGACTTCGCGTAAAATGTTATATTCGGGCAGCAACAATGATAATATTTGTGTGGTTTCCACTTGAAGTGCGGCCTTTTGAAAGAAGTGTTTGATTGGGTTCGGTAATTCATATCCCGCAACTTGCAAAATTCCAGTGTTTACCGCAAAAATCATCAAGTCAGAATCTTTGTTGGTTGAATATTCAATGTCTAATTTGCTGTCGCGAATAACGGGTTCAGTGTTTAATTCGACTTTTATTTTATGTTTGTCGATATTCGTTGAAAACGGTGCAACCCCATAGGTGTAAGGACTGGTAAAGACATCGCGGCTGTTGATGTTGCGGACAAAGGAAACATTGACATAACCCGTGCCTTCGAAATTGTCGGGCAGGGTGATTTTCTGGGTCGATGCGGTGGTGGTCGCATTAAACCACGTGTGCGCATAAACTTTGTCACGTTCGATTGTGATGAGGCCGGTTCCGGTATATGGTGCAACGATACCGATGTTTATCGTTTCGCCGGGTTTGTATTCATCTTTATCAAGTTTGATTTGCAATTCGGCATTTGCATCACCACCAAGTTCCGCATCTTCATCTGATGCAACAAAGTATTCAATGTTTGCCAAAATATTTTCATCGGTGTCCGTTATCTGAACATAATATGTTCCGCCATTTTTCGTGTTTAATTCAATTTCGGTTCCACTTTCAGGTATCGTCAATTGTGTCACAGAAATGACAGTGTCGCGTGCAACGGTTTTATATTTGTAATTGTTCGAATAATCTTTGATAAGTGTTGTTAAATTTTCGCGTTTGACCAACTTTATATTAAGGTTTTCGGCGTTTGTTGCCTTTGCATTGTTGTCCAGTGCAATAAGTTTGATTTTGTGTTCTGAATTGCGTGCAACATAGGATAAATCGGAATCCGCATGAAAACCAACAAGGTGCGTCAGGTTTGAAACGCGTGATGCAATGGCGGTTTGGACGCTTTTTCCATCGCCGGCTTCGAATCCGCGGATTTCAAGGTTTAACATATATGTTCCGGTTGGAATTTCGCGGTTAAAATCTACGTCTAGTTTTGCAACGCCATTTTCATCGGTTCGCGTGTCGGGTAAATCAATACTAAATGTTTGACCGGTGCGGGCAAGACCACGCGACATAGCCCCATCGGATGTGAAATTACCGGTGAATTTATACCCGCGGTATTCGTCAAATGTAAAGTCAAACGGGCGCAATGTCGCATGTGCCGAAATCCGCCTATCGGTTGCGGGCGTTCCGTAAAGGTTGTTTAAAAACACGGTCGCCCCGATGTTTTCAGGCGAAATCCAACCTGTTGTTTTTGAATCATCAATGTGGGCATTGATTTTCATTGTGTCGGGAACAAATTCTTGGACGGTGAAATAACTGTTTCCAATAGAATCTTGGATTCGGCCGCGATTGTTTAGTGAATAAATATTCACATCGTACCGGCCAATGGTTGCATCGGTTGATAGTTGCGCGGCAATGTCAAACATTCCGTCAGAATTCAATGAAATCTTTTTTTCGGTGACCGTGCGACCACGCGGGTCGGTAATTTCAATCTTTACAGGAATTTCCGCAACAGATGAAAAATTCTGATTTTCGACAATTGCGCCGATCGTCACCGTTTCGCCCGGGCGATAAATTCCGCGGTCCGAAAATACAAATGACCGCAGTGGCGTTGTGTTTGACGCATACGTCCCACCGATATCGAATTTTGAAAATTCGGTTGTTTGTTCACCTTCGGCACTATATGGGATAAATGACACGTCGTTGTCGTGTCGCGCAACAATGGCAATTGGTTCTTTTTCATTTCTGTATTCATCATGTGAAAAGTGCGGAATATCGACAACGCCGTCCGAATTTGTGACGCCCGACCAAATTGGTTGACCGTTGCGACCAAGAACCGTGATATCAATGTCCTTGGCGGGTTTACCACTGGACAAATATGAAACGAACACGACCGAAGACCTATCAAGATTTATTTTGCGGATAATTCCAAGGTCAGTTAGCAATATCAGTCGTGCATCGCCGTATTCAGCATCGTTTTGTGTTGCACCGGCCTTTATAACAAATATGCCGGTTTGGTCATTATATGTTCGGTCAAGGTATTCGCCAAGGTTGATAGATGTATAATTCACGTGGTCGCGTGCGGTGTTCGCGAACGGTATTTTCTTTTGAAAAACGACGGACATATCGTACGCATCGAAAACCCAAGGTGCGCGGAATTCAAGGTTAGAAAAAAGATTATAAGTTTGTGTAATAAGGTGATTTATTTCGCGCGATTCTATTTTATATATGTCCACGTGCGCCGTATCAACACCGCCGCGTGCAACAAGTCCCAATTTTTTATCACCGGCAAGTGAGAGCAATGCACCGCGACCAACAATCTTTACACTGCGTTCTGGGAATGCGACGGGCATAACGGTGTTCATGCCGGTCTTCATCGTAAATCCGTTTTCCGATTGCATATCGGGCGCGATATCGACATAGATATACCTTGCCACATCGTCCGAAACATCATAAGAAAATGCGTATTGATATGTGCCCGCCGGATTTACAAAATCAACATGTTTAAGGGCAAGTTTTTCAGATTTACCGATGATTTCAGGGGTGATTTCATCCCGCGCCCATGTATGAACATCTTCGTCGGGTTCGGATGGATTTTTCTTTGGCAACAAATACGCATTGATATATTTTGACCAATTTGTATTTTCTTTTGCCGCCGCGGTTGTGTTTAACAGTAATAATTGCTGTGGTGCGCCGAACCGGTCATCCGCGGTTATTGTCGAAACATCCGCGATTTTAAAGAAATCCTCTGCGGAATTTATAATTGTTTTGGCGGTGATTTTTTCCGTGCGCGATTTTTCATCGGCATCAGATATACGATTCAACTTGAAACGCAAAGTTTGCGGTTCATCTGTGATTTTGATTGGTGCCGTTTGTATCATTGCGGTGCGCATGTATCGGTCGAATTTAACGGTAAAATCAATGTGGCGCCCGTCAAGTTTCATTGAAACCTTGTCCGCAAAGTCGCGCGTTTGAATCGGATAATTAAAAGATATTATTGCAACGCCGGTGACCGAATTCTTTTCGCCCGGTGTCGCATAGGTATTAAATATATCGGTTGTGGCAACAATCGGTTCTGTTTTGAATGATACGGTTGAACGGTTGGGTCGAACATCGCGCGTGAACAGTTTGTTATTGATTTTCACGGTGAACTTGGTTCCGGCCGGCCAATCTTGTTCGGGGGTAAATATTATTTCGTTCGGATTCGGCATTTTCCATGTGCCACGAATTGCGGGCGAAATCTTTATGTTTTGTGCAATCGACGCATCAGACGAATCGTATTTAAACGCTGGATTATTTGGGCCGGACACCGCATCGTATGATATGCGCAGTGTCCGCGGTCGCGATAAATCCCGATTATTGTTTATATCGGGGAAATTATTCGAAAGCACCGTGGACATATCATCGGTAAAATTCGTTGGGTTAGGTGCAACGACATAGACATCCATCCTTGTGGTATGCGCGCCACGGTGCCCAAGCCAATAAAGCCCAGATGCCGCAACGACTCCGGCGGAAATTGCAATGACAAACGCGGTGCGTATCCGCCCGCCCACAGATTTTTTATTCTTTGTTTTCATCGATTTTTCCCCAATCCTAATAGTTCACAACTACATATTAGAATATAAATATCAAAACACAAGTAAAAAGTGTTAGTGTAAGTGGTTAGTGTTAGGGGGGGCCGTGGAACGGGGCAGGGTATGTTTCACTAACCACTAATCACTAACACTAACACTGTAAAAAATACTTGCTTTTTTTGAAATTTTGTCATATTATGCGGGCACGTGCCAAAAAATTGGTGCGAAGAACACAGCCGTTGTGTGGGGTTTCTGTCCGGGCTTTCCGGTTTGTATTTCCCACCGTGGCGAGGATTTAACAGAAACAAAAAGGATAAATCATGGCATTGCCAAAATTTTCTATGCAACAATTGATGGAGGCCGGCGTTCATTTCGGACACCACACCCGTCGTTGGAATCCGTTGATGACACCGTATGTTTATGGGGTCAAAGACAAAATTCATATTATCAATTTGAATAAAACCGCACCGCTGTTGCATCGCGCGCTGGTCGCGTTGGAGGCGATTACCGCCGCCGGTGGCAAGGTTTTGTTCGTTGCGACCAAGCACCAGGCCAAAGATATTGTCAAAGATGCGGCGGAACGCACCGGACAATTTTATGTGAATAATCGTTGGTTGGGCGGTATGCTTACCAATTGGACAACCGTGTCGCAATCGATTCGCCGTTTGAAAAAGATGGAATCTGATATTGAAAATGCCGAAAAATTGGGCCTTACCAAGAAAGAAGTCGGCGTTATGACCAAAGAAGTCGCAAAATTGCGCGATGTATTTGGTGGTATTTTGGATATGCACGGTATCCCGCAGGTTATGATTGTTATTGATGTGCCACGCGAAATGAACGCGGTACGCGAAGCGAAAAATTTGGATATTCCGACAATTGCAATCTGTGATACGAACGCGAATCCGGAAATGGTTGACTATCCGGTGCCGGGAAATGACGATGCGTCACGCGCGATTCAACTTTATTGCGATTTGTGTGTTGATGCGATTTTGTCCGGTATTGAAAAGCGCCTTGGCGGTGCGGCCGGCAAGAAAGTAGAGGCATCTATGGCCGACGATGCGAACGATGCGTTGGAAGATGAAATGAAAGACAAAGAAATGAAACAGAAATCCAAGGTGTCGGGTGCGCGCGAAATTCGCCGCAGCAAATTAGCGGACAAAGCCGAAAAGGCAGAAAAAACCGACAAATAATTAAAGTGTGTGTTGCCCGGTGTGAAAAAATCGGGCAACAAAATCAATCTTTATTAAAAAAAGGGGGAAAAGAAATGGCGGAAGTGACAGCAAAACTTATTCAGCAATTACGTGAAAAAACATCCGCGGGGATGCTTGATTGCAAAAAGGCATTGATTGAAAATAATGGCGATATTGATGCGGCGGCCGATTGGTTGCGCCAAAAAGGTATTGTCAAGGCGGCATCCAAGGCCGGTCGTGTGGCGGCTTCGGGCTTGGTTACCGTTGTAAAATGCGACAATATGGGTTGCGTTGTGGAATTGAACGCGGAAACCGACTTTGTTGCGAAAAATGAAAAGTTCCAAAAATTGGTTGCGGATGTTGCAAACAAAGCATTGGAATTGTCGGGCGATTTTGATGCGACACTTGCCGCGGTGCATGATGATATTGCGGCGACAATCGCGACAATTGGTGAAAATATGAACCTGCGCCGTATTTCCAAGGTTTCCGGTGACCATATTTTCAGTTATATTCATAATGCACTGGTTCCGGGTATGGGACAGATTGGTGTTGTGGTTGCGATAAATGGTGACGGCGATAAAATTGCCGAAGTTGGTCCAAAAATCGCGATGCACATCGCCGCGAACAAGCCGGAATTTATGACGATTGCCGATGTTGATCCGGCGGCGGTCGAACGCGAAAAGAAGGTCTTTATTGAATCCGGCGCGACGGCGGGCAAACCGGAAAACATCGTTGAAAAGATGGTCGAAGGTCGCATGAAAAAATACTATGCCGAATCCGTTTTGGAAGAACAGCCGTTCGTTATGGACGCGTCCAAGACCGTGAAACAGGTGCTGGACGAAGCGGGCGGTAAATTGGCGGGCTTTGCGTATTTTGTGCTGGGCGAAGGTATTGAAAAACGCGAAGACAATTTGGCCGACGAAGTAGCAAAAATGTTACACTAGTGTAAGTGTTAGTCCCGCTTTCGCTGTCGCTACAGCGAGGCAGGGGTTAGTGCGCGGGGCAAAAGCCCCGCGTTTTTATGTAATCCCAGAGAATCGTCATACCGCGGTATCGGGCCCCGTAAAAAATGAGCAACATTTTTTGTGGGTGATTTCACGCGGTATCTCTGCGGGGTTGCAGTGAATAAAATTCACGACTTGTATGACGAGACCCCGCGTCAAGCGCGGGGTGACGAGTTTTTTTATGGCGGGGAAAAAACACGATTGCGCCCGTGTTTTTTGAATTGTTATTGTTTTTATTTTTTTACATTTGCAGACATACGCGATACTATCGTTTTGCATAAATTCAGAACATTATCGGGGTCGGTGCCGACGGCGTTGCGTATATCGTCATCGGTCACAATGGGTCTATATCCGTAAAATAACTCTGGCTCTCTGCAATCGGATAGCGCCCATACCAGTGTATAAAAATTACTGGCTATGCCGTTTTGTTTAACCTGTTCTTTATACTGAGTGGCATAGTCGGGTATGTCAACATGGTTTATTTGTTCCAGAATTATATGTGCAAAATCAAGACCTGTTAAAGAATAAAAAAGTAATTGAACTGGTAAATGTGTGTCTGTCATGTACCTAAGATTATTAGGCAGTACACATTTGCCAAGAATTTCGTTTACGAATTGTTTTCTATCCAATATTTGGCCGTCATTATTCATTATATTATTGTCTATCGCGGAACGTAATAAGTCATATAGTTCGTATTGATAACTGCTATGAAAATTTCTTGTTTTATTATACAATTGTTCAAATACGGGCTCTATAAAACGTTTGGCCGCTTTCCGTGCGTCTGACATGGTTCCATGCTTACATCTTTCACTTGCGGACGCACCAAGTCTAAATTCCGGTTCTGATTTTGTTTTCATCCAGATGAGATAGGCGTCCAACAAATCACGCTTAGTCAGTTTTGTTGCATACAGTTCAATCAATAAATTACATGCATTTTTCATTTTTTGCCTCTTTTACTTGCATTGTTGCATATATAAACTTTTTGTCAAATTGTTTTTACGAAAAAAGTTTGGTTGAATTTTGTTAGGGGTTCGGTTAGAATTGGCATAATCAATGGTTGAATTTTAGTTGAGGTATATTATGCAAAATGACTTATTACATGAATTGGAATTGCGCGGGTTTATAAACCAGTGTTCTGATATGGGCGCGTTGAACGATGCACTAAATAATGGCAAAATCACCGCGTATTTGGGGTCGGATCCAACGGCGGATTCGTTGCATGTGGGGCACCTTGTCCCCGTTATGATGATGCGATGGTTGCAAAAATATGGCCATCGGCCATTGATGTTGGTTGGGGGGGCAACCGGGCGCATTGGTGACCCGTCGGGGCGTGATACGGGCCGGCCGATGATGACCGAAGAAACACTTGCCAAAAATATCGCGGGGCTTAAGAAATCTTATTCCAAGTTTTTGAATTTTGGCGATGGTGCATCGGATGCGATTATTGTTGATAACTATGATTGGATGAAAAATTATGGGCATATTGATTTTTTGGCGCAGTTTGGAACGGACTTTACCGTGCCGCGTATGTTATCCATGGAAAGTGTAAAACGCCGCTTGGAAAACGGTATGACATTTTTGGAATTTAATTATATGACTTTCCAGGCGGTTGACTTTTTGACACTTTATAAAAAATATGGTTGTGTGTTGCAACTTTGCGGTGCGGACCAGTGGGGCAACGCCGTTATGGGAATCGAACTTATACGCAAAAAGTTGGGCAAGGAAGCGTATGTTTTGTCCACCGCACTGATTACCGATGCGGCCGGGAATAAGATTGGTAAATCCGCGGGCAATGCGGTTTGGGTAAATGAAGACAAATTATCGCCGTATGATTATTGGCAATACTTTCGTAATACGCCCGATGAATTGGTGGAAAAGTTCCTTAAAATCTTCACCGAAATTCCGATGGATGAAATTGAAAAACTTTCCAAATTGCAGGGTTCGGAATTGAACGATGCAAAAAAGATTCTGGCCCGTGCGGCGACGACGATTGCGCATGGTGCGGCGGCGGCGGATGATGCGGAACGCACGGCGGCGGCGCTGTTTGGTGGCGGGGGTGATATGCAAAATGTGCCGAGTGTCCAAATCGAAATGCCGGAACAAATGGGCGCGCTTGATTTCCTGTGTGCGGCGGGGCTGTTTGATACGAAATCTGATGCGCGCCGTATGATAGAGCAAGGCGGCGTTCAGATTGATGGCGAAAAACTTACCGATTGGCGCGCGGTTGTTGCGAAAAAGCCGGAATTTATGGTGCAACGTGGCAAAAAAACACACTTAAAGGTGATTGTGAAATAAATGTTTCGCGCGGTTGTTGCTTTGGTGGTTTTGTTGGGGGGGGCAAGTGTTTCGGTGGCCGCCCCTTCGGAACTTGATAAAATTCAACAGCAAATTCGCCAAACGGAACAGAAAAACAAGCAACTTGAACAGCAGGTTAAAACATCGGACCGTGATGTGGAAAAGACCAAAAAGCAACTTGTGACCGCGGCGGACAAGGTTTCGTCACTCGAAGAATTGCGGGCGGAATTGGCCAAGAAAATTGCGGAATTGGACGCGCGGCGCGAAGTGATTTCGGCAGAGTTGGAAAAAAATCGTGAACGGGTGGCGGATGCGGCGGCGACGGTTTTGTTCTTTGCCGCGAACCCAAGTTTCGATACCGAAGATATGCACAATTTCGTTCTGACTTCGGCGGTGATGACGGGGATGGCCGATAATTTGGAGGAACATATTAGGGACGCGGCAAAAAAAATCGATGAACTTGATAAAATCCGCGAAGCGCGCGCGATTGAAAAAGAAAAACTTGATAGAACCGCGAAAAAATATGCCGATGAAAAAAGTTTGCTTGATAAATTATTGCGGCGGCGGTCGGCACAAAACGAAAAGTTGCGGGGCGAACATGCGGCATTGCAAAAAAAATTGCGCGAATTGTCGGCGCGCGCAAAAAGTATTTCTGAATTGTCCGCCGGCGTGGGGAGTTCCGAAATGTCCGCAGATGCGCGTTTTTCAATTCGAAAGCTGAATCAGCCCGTGCGCGGGCGCGTTGTCGTTCGCTTTGGGGAAAAGACGGCGCTGGGGTTAAAGTCCGACGGGTGGCGGATTCATACGCGTTCGGATGCACTGGTGTCCGCGCCCGCCGATGGTGTTGTGAAATTTGCCGACAGTTTCAAGGGTTTTGGCCGCGTTATAATTATTTCGCATAAAAATGGGTATAATACGGTTATGACAAACCTTGGGACCATTGATGTTATAGTGGGCCAGGAAGTCCTTGGTGGCGAACCCGTTGGGCGTATGAATCCGGACAAGCCAGAGATGTATTTAGAGGTGCGGCGTGGCGACAAGGCCGTTGACCCCGCAAGGATTTTTAAGGAAGAGTGATTAGTGTAAGTGGGTAGTGGGCGACATCCCCCGACCGTTCGGTCGGACCCCTCTGGCCAGAGGGGAACTTTGTATTCTGGAAAAAAAACCTAATCACGAACCGATTCCAGAGACTACTAACCACTAGCACTAACCACTTACACTTCCCACTAACACTTTTTGTTGCGGACGGGATTTTTTTATTATAAACTTTGCGCAAAAGGATTTTACTATGCTTAAAAAAATTTTCGTTTTGATTGCCTTGTGTGTGCCAACGGTTGTTTGTGCGGCACCGGAAAAGAAAAAAGAACCAATCGTTCATATGACGGATGAAGAAATATATTCTGAACTTAAAAAACTTGCCATGGTGTTTGAGGTTTCGCGTGAAAACTTTGTCGAAGAAGCCGACGAACGCAAAATGTTGGAAGGCGCGATGAACGGTATGTTGGAAGCGCTGGACCCGCATTCGTCGTATTTGTCCAAAGATGATTTCAAAGATTTTAATGATAAATCCAGTGGTTCTTTTGGTGGGCTTGGAATACAAATTACGTCCGACCGTGGGGCGGTGCGTGTGATTTCGCCGATTGATGATACGCCGGCGGCCAAGGCGGGGATAAAGGCCGGTGACTATATCACGCATATTGATGATGAACCGGTGTTCGATTTGACATTGAACCAGGCGGTAAAAAAAATGAAGGGAAAACCCGGAACCAAGGTGAAACTTACCATTGTGTCTGGAACAAATGAACCAAAAACTTTGACGCTTAAACGTGCGATTATCAAGGTGCAATCGGTTAAGTTCAGTGAAAAAACACTGGCCGATGCGGACGAAGATACGCCAAAGATTGGGTATATTCGTATTTCTGATTTCGGTGCGACAACGGCCAAGGATTTGCGCGATGCGATAACTAAACTTGAAAAGAAAGATGTGGTGGGATATGTGCTGGATGTGCGCAATAATCCGGGCGGATATTTAACCGCGGCGATTGATGTGTCGGATGCTTTTTTGGATGGTGGCGAAATCGTTTCCACGCGCGGAAAAGATAAAACCGACATAGAACGGAGTATGGCAACGCCCGGCGATATGATAAATGGCAAACCTTTGGTGGTGCTTATCAATCATGGGTCGGCGTCCGCGTCGGAAATTGTTGCGGGCGCGATTCAAGATAACGGGCGCGGTGTGATTATGGGATCGCAGAGTTTCGGCAAGGGTAGTGTGCAACAACAAAAGCCCTTTGGCGATGGCACGGCGATTCATTTGACGATTGCGCGGTACTATACACCCAGTGGCCGTTCAATTCAAAATACGGGGATTACCCCAGATGTAGAGGTTCTGCAAAGCAAGGTTGAAAAGATTGAAAAACGTGAAAGTTTTTATTCCGAAGCGTCTTTCCGTAATGCACTAAAAAATGAAGAGGCCGAAAAGAAAGCAAAGAAAAAGTCCGATGATACCAAGAAAAAAGACGAAGACGATGACGACCGCGAATTGACCGATGAAGAAAAAGATGCACGGGATTATCAGTTGCAACGCGGTATGGAAATGGTAATTGCATTGTCGAAAATGGCGGAACATGCGCGGACCGCGGCGGAACCAAAGTCCGATTCGGATGAAGATGACGATAAACAATCCGACAAAAAATAATTTGTTTTAGGTACAAAAATTACGGGCGCGTTCGCGCCCGTTTCTTGTTAAGTTTTTATTTCTTTTTATTCGGCTTTGTTGTCTTGGCCGGTGTTTTCTTGAATTCGCGGTGAAGTGCAACAATGCATGCGTATGCGATTAATGCCGACAGTGCGGTTATTGCACCACTGATTAAACCATCAGAAAATATTGCGAATAATATTATCGCCAAAACCAGGACAATCGTATAGCCCAAATTTTTTACCAATGTTGATAAAATCTTTTCAAGTGTTTTCATAATAATTCCTTTTGTTATGTGTGCACGCGTATTATACCACATTTTTGATTTTTTTGGTAGTAAAAAAAACGCCAGTCGGCGTTTTTTTACCGATGTTTCCGACCATGTTCTGATTTTTTGAATCGTAATTGCAGATATCTAATCAATGCTTCGGCCGCGCTTTGATAATGTTCAGATATACGACCGTTCCAAGATGGGTATGAAACCCGCCATTCTGAACCTTGTGTTTTACTAAGTTTAACTTTTTTCATATTTGTTCCCCTTTTTACAAAATTATCTGTCCGCCAAGGTATGCGTTCTTTGGAATCGGACCAAATGATGAACTTGGTGTGACGTATATGTTCCCAGTGATATCAAAACGCCCGCAAAAATGCAAGATGCCCAAATCGCGCAGGAATAAATTACCTTCGATTTTGATGTCGCACGGCAACACGTATTTATACATGTGTTGCAGGTAAAGGTTCCCGCGAATATGCGCGCCGTTTTTCAAAACAATCGCCTCTTCGCGTGATTCGATTATAACATCGCCATAGATTTTCCCATCGCCTTGTGGACGCAGTGTTGGGTCATCAGACGGTTTCGTTTCAACAACATTGATTGTCGTTTCCATGTTGCCTGTTTTCGCATCGCGTTTTACCGGTATGGTTTTTGATATAACACGCGAACCACGTTTTGCCTCTATGGTCACGGTCTTTTCGGTTGCATTAACAACAACCGGCGCGTGGCGGCAATTCACGATATTGATTATCAGCATAGAAAATAGAACGATAATCGCAACCAACAAAGTCAGGTTGATAAGGCCGACTAAATTTATGCCACATAGCCATTTCCAAATTTTCTTGGCGACCCAAACAATGCCGTCCCAAATCCACGAACAAAACGCGCAAACCGTGTCAAAAATCCACCGCAACGCGCGCGCAATTAAACGGAAAGGAAACAGCACCGCGCGTTCAAAGCCCGTTTCTGTTTGGCGAATGCGCTTGCTCGCCGCCGCATATTCGGCTTCGCGCCGCATGCGTTTCGCATTCATTTTCATCTTTAATTTCTTAAACATATTTTGCCTTTTTTTGATTATTGTGCTATAAATATAGTATAAAAAAATCATTTGTCAAATAATTTTATTGTTTTTGGTGAAATTTTATTTTGGGTGTATAATTGTCTTATGCGGGGGATATTTTTTGCTTTTTTACTGTGTTCTTGTGCGGTGACGTGGCGGCCGGCGGATGATTTTGCGCCGGTCACGGTGCACACGGGCAAGTTTGATATTTTGACATACCAAAAAAACACCGACACACGCGCGCCGGTGCATATTTATATAGAGGGCGACGGCCATTCGTTTGATGCCTATGGCGCACCGACGGGCGACCCGACACCGCGCGACACAATGGTGCGCGATTTGGCGATGCGCGATACCGCCCCAAATGTTGTTTATATGGCGCGCCCGTGCCAGTATATAATGTCCGAAAAATGCGACGAAAAATACTGGACCGATGGGCGTTTCGCGCCGGCGGTGATAAATGCGATGAGTATGGCCGTGACCCAGGTTGCATCCGGCCGGCCAATTGTTTTGATTGGATATTCCGGCGGTGCGATGGTCGGCGGTTTGATTATAAAGCGCAACCCGGCGTTGCCGATTAAAAAGTGGATTACGATTGCGGGCGTGCTGAATCATGCGGATTGGACGGCGTATTTTGGGGACACACCGTTGCGGCAATCGTTGAACCTGAAACGGTTGCCGGACGTGCGTGCGTTGCACTATGTTGGCGCGGACGATGATGTCGTGCCGATGGAACTTTCGCAGAAATGGATTGGCGATAACGACAAAATAATCATCGTCCCCGACGCCGACCACGACGATTTCACAGATTTAGATATTGATTTTGAATAAAAAAAAGCCCCGTATGGGGCTTTTTTACATCATGCCTGGCATGCCGGCGGGCATTTGCGATGCGGGTTTTTCTTCGGGAATTTCAACCATCACCGCACCGGTCGTCAATAATACGCCAGCGGTTGAAGATGCCGCCATGATTGCGGTTTTTACAACCTTGGCCGGGTCGATAATTCCCGCCTTCATCATATCGACATATTCGCCGGTTTGCGCGTTGTATCCAAAGTTGTAATCTTTGCCTTCGGACACTTTGCCGACAACTATTTCGCCCGACACGCCGGCGTTTTCGGCAATCTGCGCGCATGGTGCAACGATTGCGCGGCGAACAATATCGATACCGACATTTTGATCGGCGTTTTCGCCCTTGGCCTTGGCCAATGCCGCACCCGCACGCAACAGTGCAACGCCACCGCCCGCGACAATTCCGTCCGCCACCGCGGCACGTGTCGCCGCCAGTGCGTCGTCAACGCGGTCTTTCTTTTCTTTGACCTCTACTTCGGTCATGCCGCCAACCTTGATAACCGCGACACCACCAACGATTTTGGCAAGGCGTTCCGACAATTTTTCACGGTCATAGTCACTGGTGCTTGTCTTTATATTCGCACGAATTTCGTCCGCACGTGCGGCGATCGCCTTTTTATCGCCCGCGCCACCAACAATAAGTGTTGTTGATTTATCGACAACAACACGCTTTGCCGCGCCCAACACCGCCGGCGTCAGGTTTTCGAACGTCATACCCATATCGTCCGACACAACCGTCGCACCCGTCACAATCGCAATATCGCGCAACATTTCTTTGCGGCGGTCGCCAAAACCCGGTGCCTTGACCGCGCAAACCTTTAATCCGCCGCGCAGACGGTTCAACACCAATGTCGCCAGTGCTTCGGATTCGACATCTTCGGCGATAATAAGCAACGGTTTGCCCTGTTGTGCGATTGGTTCCAGTATTGGCAACAACGCCTGAATCCCCGTGATTTTCTTTTCGGAAACAAGTATTTGCGCGCCGTCAAGTTCCGCAATCATTTTCTCGCTATTGCTGACAAAGTATGGCGACATAAAACCTTGGTCGAATTGCATGCCTTCGACGACATCGATTTCAGTGTCCAATCCTTTGGCTTCTTCAACCGTGATAACGCCTTCTTTGCCGACGCGTTCCATCGCATCAGCGATTTTTTTACCAATGTCCGCATCGCCGTTCGCAGAAATTGTTGCGACCTGGGCGATTTCAGAACTGTTTTTAACGGGGCGCGCATGCGATTCAATGTCCGCCACGACCGCGGCGGTTGCGATGTCAATTCCGCGCTTTATGTCCATCGGGTTCATGCCCGCGGCGATAACGCGGCGACCTTCGCGAAAGATTTTCTGCGCCAACACCGTTGCCGTTGTTGTTCCGTCACCGGCATCATCGCCCGCCTTTTTCGCGACTTCCTGAATCATCCTTGCACCGATGTTTTCCGCCGGTTCTTTTAGCGATACCGCCTTGGCGACCGTAACACCGTCCTTGGTTGCGACCGGCGCGCCATATGATTTATCGATGACGACCGTGCGACCCTTTGGGCCCATAGTAATCTTTACCGCATCGGCAAGTTTATCAACACCCGCCGCGATTTTATCAGTATTAAAAATAATATCTTTTGCCATAACTTTCCCCCTTATTTAATTATTCCCAAAATATCGGATTCTTTGACAAGAACATATTCCTTGCCGTCAATTTTAACCTCGTTCGCAGATGCCGCCCATTTTGCGACCAGGACAATATCCTTTGGCTTTACGGTCATCGCCATGCGCGTGCCGTTTTGAAATTCGCCGTCGCCGACCGCGATTACTTCGCCCCGCGCGGGCTTTTCACGGGCGGCGTCCGGAATAATGATTCCGCCGGCGGTTTTATTGTCTTCGTCAATTCGCTTGATTAGCACATAGTTATTTAATGGTTTGAACATAAAAAACTCCTTTTGTTATTTCCTGTGCGCTTTCGATGCCGAAAATATAGTTATAAAAATCAGGGTTTCAAGGGTTCGGGAAATGAATCTTGGTAATTTTAATCCCTTGCCTTTGGTTTGAAATGGGGGTATGATTTGGCGAAATAAAAAAATCACAGGGGATAAAGATATGGCAAATTTAATTGTTGACGGAAACTGGGCGGCGGCGGATGTTGCGTATCGCTGTGTGGACTTTGCGGCGATTTACCCGATTACCCCAAGCAGTACGATGGGTGAACTGACCGATGAATGGTCGTTTCAGCACAAGAAAAATATATGGGGTGCAATTCCGCAAATAATCGAAATGGAATCCGAAGGTGGCGCGGCCGGCGCGATGCATGGCGCGTTGCAAATGGGGACACTTGCCACGACTTTTACCGCGTCGCAGGGGCTTTTGCTTATGATTCCGAATATGTATAAAATCGCGGGCGAACAGACGCCGTTTGTTATGCATGTGGCGGCGCGCGCACTTGCCACGCATGCGCTATCGATTTTCGGCGACCACAGTGATGTTATGGCGGTGCGTTCGACTGGCTTTGCATTGTTGTCATCGCATAATGTGCAACAGGCACACGATATGGCGGCGATTGCGCATGCGGCAACACTGCGCGCACGCGTGCCGTTTTTGCATTTCTTTGACGGTTTCCGCACAAGTCACGAAGAATCGCGCTTGGCGCGTATCGATGACGAAGTTTTACGCAAATTGATTCCCGAAGATTTGGTTGCGCGCTATCACGCGATGGGTATGAATCCGGATAATCCAACAATTCGTGGCACCGCGCAAAACCCCGATGTTTATTTTCAGGGGCGCGAGGCCGCAAATGAACTTTACGCCGCGACACCGAAAATTGTGGCGGAATGTATGGATGAATTCGCGCGACTTACGGGGCGCCGGTATAACCTGGTTGAATATGTCGGCGATAAAAAGGCGGAAAATGTTATTGTTGCGCTTGGGTCCGCATGTGAAACTATTGAAGAAACAATCGCACATTTGCCGGCCGGATTTGGCCTGATTAAGATTCATCTTTATCGGCCGTTCCCGGTGGATGCGTTTTTGGCGGCGTTGCCAAAGGGTGTAAAACAAATTGCGGTACTTGATCGGACAAAGGAACCGGGCGCGGTTGGTGAACCACTTTATGTGGATGTGAAATCCGTTGTTGGTGATCGGGCACGTGTGTGTGGTGGGCGCTATGGTTTGGGGTCCAAAGAATTCAAACCGCGTGATGTTGCCGCCATATTTGAAAATATGAAACGCGGGACATTGCATCATAATTTCACGGTTGGAATTGATGATGATTTGACGGGGCTGTCGCTTAAAACCGATCCGGCGTTTTCGGTTGAAGACCCGAATATAAAAACCGCGATTTTATATGGTATCGGCAGTGACGGAACCGTTGGCGCGGTGAAAAATATCGTGAAAATTGTTGGGGAAAATTCCGAACTGTATCCGCAATCTTATGCGGTGTATGATTCGAAAAAATCCGGTGGGCTTACCGCGTCGCATATTCGGTTTTCAGATAAACCTATTCAAAGTCAGTATTTGGTAGAGGTTGCAGATTTCATAAGTGTTTCGAACTTTATGATTGCACAAAGGTTTGATGTGTTTCGATCCTTGCGCGCCGGTGGAACGGTTATGATAAATACACCGCTTGCGCCGGATGTGGCGTTTGCAAATTTGCCCAGAACTGTGCAGGAACACCTTATGCGGTTGCGCGCGAATGTGTATTTTTTGGACGCGAACGGCGCGGCGGCGGAATTGGGATTGGGGAACCGTATCAATACATTTATAATGCTAAATTTCTTTAATTTAACGCGGGTTATTGACCCCGCCGTTGCCGCAAAATCCGCCAAGGCCGCGATTGAAAAGACGTATAAGAAAAAAGGTATGGATGTGGTTGCCGCGAACTGGGCGGCGGTGGATAGGGCGGCGGGATATTTGAAACACTTTGATATGCCGTCGTCGGTGTCGAACTTTGCACCGGATTTTGTGCCGGCGATGACGGTGGATGCGCCAAATATAATTGCGGGGACGCTTGGCGAAATGGCGGCGGGGCGCGGGGACGCAATTCCGGTGTCGCGGTTTCGTGTTGGCGGCGAATTCGGCGCGGGGCAATATCCGGTTGGAACATCAAAGTACGAAAAGCGTGCGGTCGCATCGCGCGTGGCAAAGTGCGATTTGGAAAAGTGTATTCAGTGCGGGCGGTGTTCAATGCTCTGTCCACATGCGGCGATTCGTATCAAGGCACTGACGGCAGAGCAGGCGGATGAGGCACGTGCCAAGGGTGTTATTGTCGTTCCTATGAAAACGCCGGAATTGGGTGCGAATATGTATTTCACAATCGCGATTTCGCCGGCGGATTGTACGGGGTGTGGGCTGTGCGTGAAAAATTGTCCGGTTTCTGCGCTTTCGATGGTTGATGCGAATTCTGATGACCAGCGGGCGTTTGATGAAACGGTAAAGTTGCCGGACGTGCCGCGCGAAAAACTGAACCTTAATATGCCAAAGCATATCGAACTGTTGCCACATTATTTTGAATTCCCTGGTGCGTGTGCGGGCTGTGGCGAAACGCCCTATATTAAAATGATGGCGCATTTGTTTGGTGACCATATGGTGGTTGCAAATGCGACGGGGTGTTCTTCGATTTATGGGGCGAATTTGCCGACAACGCCGTGGACATGTGACGCAAACGGGCGCGGGCCGGCGTGGTCGAATTCGTTGTTCGAAGATAACGCGGAATACGGTTTGGGCATGCGGGTTGCGCTGAATCAGCGGCGCGATATGCTGCGCGGGTTGCTGTTTGAGTTGGGTATAGAAAATGTTGAAGAAATCTTTGCGGAAACCGATATTGAAAAACAGCGCGCAATCAAAGAAGATTTAGCAAAGAAATTGGAAAAAATTGATTCGCCTGATGCACGTTTGGCTGAAAGTATGTTGGGTGATGTTGTGCAGAAATCCGTGTGGATTGTTGGTGGCGACGGTTGGGCGTATGATATTGGATATGGCGGACTGGATCATGTTTTGCACAGTGGTGAAAATGTGAATATCTTGGTCCTTGATACCGAAGGGTATTCGAATACCGGGGGTCAGCAATCCAAGGCGACACCATTCGGCGCAAGTATGAAATTCGCGATTGGTGGAAAAAATCACGCAAAGAAGGATTTGGGCATGATTGCGATGATGTCGGGTGCGTATGTTGCGCAAATTGCATTGGGGGCGAATCCGGTTCAGGCGATAAAGGCCTTTCGCGAGGCGGAAAGTTTCAATGGCCCGTCAATAATCTTGGCCTATGCGCCGTGTATTGCGCATGGGTTCGCGTTGCAAAATGGGCCGGAACATCAAATGCAAATGGTGAACACGGGTGCGTGGCCGCTTTATCGGTTTGACCCGCGCCTGATTGTTGAAGGGCACAATCCATTGGTGATGGATTCAAATGTGGATAATTTGGCGCCGTTGGAAGATTTCCTTAAGACCGAAACGCGGTTCGGTGCGGCGCGTGCGGCGAATCCGAACTTTGATAAATTGGTCGAATATGCCAAGGAAAATAACGAGTATCGGACGCAACTTAAAAAATACATCGCGCATTTTGCGATGATGCAGGCAAACACAGTCAAAGAAAATGGTGAGGGATAGTATATGGTTTGGTCGGCCATACAAGATTTTGTGAAAGAATCCGAGATGCGCATTGTAAATGACAATTTGCATGTCCGTATGTTGCCAGATGTTGCAAAAAATTATGACCTTGGTCTTTATACTAAAGCGGTGGATATGTGGTCGGATTTAGTGAGAGAAATAAGCCAGATTAAAATCGATTATCCAGATAATAAAAAAAGTGTTTTTTATATTTATTTTGTTCCAGATGATTTTTACAGGGGTACAGAGTATGAAGGGGCTAGTGGTAGACCGGAGTTTTGCCTTGATGAAGACGGTTTTCCAAAAGCGGTGTGTCAGTTACAGCAAAAATTACATGTGAAAGTAAGTAATTTATTTGGTCGGGTATCTAAGTTGCATGAATTAGCACATTGCATTCATAGCAAATTTGGTCTACAGGCCAGGCTTTTTGGCGAAGGGTTTGCTGAAATTATTCCGTGGTATGTGTTGGGATATGAACGTCGGCTTCCTTCTCATTTGGAATGGATGTGTACATTGCCGCAGATATACACTATACAGGATTATTACGATGACAAAGTGCCACATACAGAAAAGAATAGGGAAAAAATAGCTTCCTTTCGGTCTGGTTATGTATCGGCATATTTGTTGGTGCGGTCAATAGTTTCTAGTATTGAGGAGAGATTTAAAATATCGCCTTGTTCTGCAGTGCAAAAATTTCTAGAATTGTGGGGTGATCTTGGGTATGTTGATGCCAAAGAATTTGCCAGTTGGTGTGCGAATTTCGCCGGGATGGATCCTGAGAAATTGATTTATACTTGTGAATACCAAAAAGAAGTGTTGCAAAAAATGAAGCCAACGGGCAAAATAAATGTACCACCAAGGGAAATAATAAGATGAAAAAAATAATTTTAATTTTGTCATTGGCACTTGCGGCTTGCACTTTTCAGACGAAACATCGCGGATATGTTTTTCCGAAGGATTTGGACACCCAGGTTGCCAATATAAAAACTACAAAACAGCTAGAGGATTTAATCGGTTCGCCCCAGGTAAAGACAATTTATGGGGACGAGGTTTGGATTTATTTCGGCGAAGATGAAAACTATCATGGGCCGTTTCCACTTACCTATGATAACAAAACAATTTTGCTTGCGTGGGTCAATGGCGCGCGTGTAACCAAGACGCAGATTTTGCACGATGATGATTTGCCGGATGTGTGTATTGATTCGGACGAAACCGAAATCCCGGCGGCAATTGAACTGAACGCGATTCAAGAATTGTTTAATAATATTGGCCGGTTTAGTCCGGGTGCACTTGGGCAATAAAAAACATGTTTGCAAAATGTACCAAAAAAGTGTAAAATTGTCACAAAGGAAGGAATATGAAGAAAATTTTATTTGCTCTTTTGATTTGTGGCAACGCGTTTGCGGGCGATTGCGGGCCGGGTTATGTCTTGGTGGAACGGGGCAAGATTGACGGTATCGCGGCCCGGGAATGCCAGAAGTTATGGTGTGTTGATTTGGAAACTGGGCGTGAAATGGGCTCTGGGGACCGTGCGGCAACCGGTTATGTCGCGACGGCCGCACCGGTGGAGTTGTGTGATACGACCGGCGAATGTGTTGAATGCTTTGGTGATCGCAAGTGGTGCACCGGTGTGCCAAAGGGTGTGTGGAACGCGGAATATGGTTCTTATACCCGTGGTGGTGTGGATTCGGCGACATACACGTCATCGCAAAAGGGCGGATGTTTTAGTTGGAATCTGGAAAAACCGGTATGTCCTGCGGGTGAAGATGCGATTTTGCAAGATGGCGAATGGGTTTGCGCAATCCGGGTCGAAGGTTCCGGAAATACCGGTCGCGCGCCGGCGGTGCGGCGGACGGGGACTCGTCTGCGTGGAACATTGCGTAAATAATCCGATTTTTAGACAAGAATCTTTTCGGGCGATTTTTTCGCCCGATTGATTTGTTTTTCAAATATTTTTATGTTATAATGGTCGCGACAGGGAGAATGGCAATAGAAAGAGTGATATTATGCCAAGTAAAAAGTTAGAATTTAAAAATGGTCAGTATGTCGTTTATCCAACCCAGGGTGTTGGTAAACTTGTGCGCACCGAAGAGCAGGTTATCGGCGGACAGAAAATAAAAATGCTGGTTATCGATTTTGAAAAAAGTCGCATGACATTGCGTGTGCCGTTGGAACGTGCGGAGATTTCCGGACTGCGGCCGCTTTCGTCCGCGCGCAAGATGGACGAGGCGATTGCCGCCGCCAAGGGCAAGGCGGGGGCCAAGCGTATGATTTGGGCGCGGCGTGCGGCGCAATACGAAGAAAACATAAATTCGGGCGACCCAATGAAGTTGGCAGAGGTTGTGCGTGACCTGCAACGGCGGAATCCGACCGATACGATCCCTTTTTCGGCGCGGCGACTTTATATGCGTGCACTTGAACGTATGGCCCAGGAATTTGCCGTTCTGCACAAAATGGATGTAGAGGCCGCATCTGAAAAAATTGAGGATATTATCGGTGTGCCAAAAGAAATCGACCTTAATGCCGTTGACGAAGACGAGGAAGAAACGGAAGAAGAGTTTCAAGAAAGAGAGGAAAGTTAAAAAACGCCCGTTGGGCGTTTTTTAGTGGTTAGTGTAAGTGGGCAGTGGTTAGCAATATCTGGAATAATTGCACAAATATAAACTTATTCTAAAAATCACTAACACTAACCAATTACACTGACTACTAACCACTTACATTGTAAAATCTTCACCCAGGTAAACCTTTTTTACCATTTCATCGCGGATTATTTCGTCACTGGTTCCGTGTTTAAGAATCATACCGTCGTGCAGAACATAACTGCGGTCCGTGATACCCAGTGTTTCGCGGACATTATGGTCGGTGATAATCACACCCAGACCACGATTTTTTAATTGTGAAACCAACCCCCTGATTTCATTTACCGCGATTGGGTCGATTCCCGCGAAAGGTTCGTCAAGTAATATGAACTTTGGGTCGTTGGCCAGTGCGCGTGCAATTTCCACGCGGCGGCGTTCGCCACCAGACAATGATGTCGCCGGGCTGTGTCGCAAGTGCGATATAGAAAATTCATCGAGCAGGGCATCTAATTTCTGTTTACGGATTTTTTTGTCGGGTTCGGTGACCTCCAGTATTGCCATGATGTTTTGTTCAACGTTAAGTCCGCGGAAAACACTGTTTTCCTGGGGCAAATAACCAATGTGCAGGCGTGAACGTTGGTAAAACGGCAATTTTGTTATATCCTGGGAATTTAGGAATATTCGCCCGCGTGACGCATTTAACTGGCCCGTGATGCAATAAAAGGCCGTAGTTTTTCCAGCGCCGTTTGGCCCAAGCAGGCCAACCGATTCGCCTTGGCGGGCAATCATCGAAATGTCACGCAACACCACGCGGCGGCCGTATGATTTGGATAAATGTTCAATTTTTAATACAGATTCCTTTACCATTTTTATTCACCAAGTCTTATTGTTAATTCGGATGTTTGTAATTTGTGACCGTCGTTTTTTGAAATTATATTCACATTTCCGGCAAGTTGCAAAACTTTTGTTTTGATATTATATTCGCCACCGTCGGCGGAAAAATTCAAGACATCTTTTTGCCCGTTTTGCATTTGCGTTGTGTATCCCGATATCTTTTCGAGTAAGATAATGTCTGGGCGGTCATATTCCAAACGACCACTTAGTGCCGTGATTTGAAAGGGACCGCCCTTGGAATCGACACCGCTGAGTGATGCACCGGACATTTTGAACTGATTTTGCATAACGTCGGTCATATTTATTATCGAAATCGGTGTCCACAATAGTTGGTGCGTGAAAAGCGCGCCGGCAACCAGTGCGGCAATCATCGTGATGCCCCATCCGGTAAAGAAAAATTGCCAGAGTCTTTGCCACCGGCGATGGCGACCAACAATTATAAAGTTGCGTTTATCTTTGCTCATGCGTTTAATATTAGCCCACCATAAACCAAAAAGCAATTTTTTATATTTGGTTGTTTGCTTTTTTTGTGATATAATTATTCCCATAAGAGAATGTAGGAAATGAAAAAGTTTGGCACTTTTGTGAGTTTTTCGTTGATGGTTTTGGTATGTGCAACGGCCTTTGGTGCCGCAAATGTGTTGATGCCGAAAAAGGCGGATTCGGTTGTGAAACGTGACGCGTCAACATCGACAACCGGAACGGGGGCAAGTTTGTTGCCGACGGCGGCGAATTTGGTGCTTAGTGTTATACAACTTAATCAACAGCAAAAGGCGTTGACCGCAGAATGTGAACCGACATCGCGCGAACTTGCCTTTGTAAATAATATGATAAAGGAATGGGCAAATGCCGGCGGGCGAAATCCTTTTGCGGCTTCGCGTTCGGTGCGTGCGTGTAGTGCAAACGAAAGTTATGCCACCACAGTGCGCTATGCGGGGACCAGTATTGGCGTTGATAATTCAACAATATGTTGGGATACCTTTACAGAATCAGAGGCGCGGCATGCCGTGTGGGACGGATACCCAAAGGCATCGGTTGCAGAATATTGTTCGGATGGTGGCGATAACCTTAGTATGTGCAGTAAAAACAGCCGCAAGAAAGTCACGAATATGTGGACACTGTTTGATATGATTGATTTTGAAAATAAAGATTACACCCAAGGTGAAGCATCGCAGGCGGCGGCGCTATTAGAAAAAGCAACAAAATGTTCTACTAACAAATTGGCGGCGAAAAGATTAGAAACCTTTGGCGGGTTTATAACGGGAACCATCAATAACCTTGGACAGCCGACGAATACTGAGTCTATTATGGGCGCGGTCAGCAGTGTTGTTGGACAAACGGGTTTCGGTAATATCGGTGGTATCGCAAATGTTGCGGCACAATTTTTAGATAAATAGAAAATTGTGGTCGTTTTTTGCTTTACTAAAATTTGCAAACAGGGTATAATGTGTGACAAGGTAAGAGAAAGGATTTCTTTATGACATCAAAATCAAATGTTTCGTTGTGTGCAATTTCGCGCGTGTTGGCGGTTGTTGGCGTGCTTTCTTTGGCCGCATGTGCGCGTTCAAATGTTGATGCTGACGGTGGCTATATGGCGACACCAACCGTTGACTATGTCGAAGGGTTGGATGTGTATTCCGCGCCACACCGGGATTCTTTCCTTAACCAATTGGCGATGAATTATCGTTCTTATGCAATTTATAATGCCCGGACCAGTGGGTATCCCGATGTCGGCGAATTGTTTGCACAAAAGGCGGTGGCCGCATTTTCTGGCGAAGTGCCGTATCCTGAATCCATCGATAATTGGCCAATTGAAGATGATGCCGCGGCATACGATTTGATGATGGCTTATAACGATATGGTTGAACTGTTTCAAAATGACGCGACCGTGACACAACCGGAATTGTCTGCGGAGTTGCAGGCAAAATATGATTGTTGGCTGTCCGCCACCGCGAGTGGCCAGGGTGCAACCGCACGTGAATGCCAGACTAGGTTTGAAAACACTTTGACGGCGTTGCGGGATTGCACGGGTGGGCGCGTGATAAATCCGGTGGTGACCGAAACCACGGTTGAAGGTGTGCGTACGGTGAACAAGGTGCGTGGCGCGCAGATTGGGACTTTCTATCCGGAAACAACAAATATGTCGGCGATGCGTGGAACGAATCGGGCGCGCGATGGTGTGATTATTGTGAATAATGTCAATGTGCCGGAAAATCTTATAAATCCGGAACCGGTGCAGCCGATGGTCTTTAATCAGAATATCTATGGCGGTGACAAGACGTTGACGGATAACAGTACCCGCAACAGCAATAATGTTAAAAACGCCGGAAATACCAGTACGGTGGAAAAGTCCGCTTGCCCATGTGCGCAACAAAATGGTGGCAAGGGCGGGTCACAACAAAGTGTTCAAGAAAATTATCAGCCGATATCGTTGACGGTGAATTCTAATCCGGTGGCGTTGCAAAATTCGACCGCGAATTGTCCGTGTGCCAAGGCGCAACCAGAAGATAAAGAAATAACGATTGTTGCGGATGGTTTGGTCACGCGTGATGAATTCATTGAATTGATGATGATGATGCGTGGCGAATTGGCGGCGATAAATGCGCGGCTTGATGAATTGGCGGCTAAAAAGAATGAACCGGTTGAGCGCATGCGCGATGAAACGACGGTTATCAAAGTGCAACAGATTCCACTTGAACCACAACAGCATGTTATGGAAGAAGTGTTCGAAATCCGATTCGATTTTGACAAGGCGATAGTAAAGCCGGAATATGATGACATTATTCGCCAATTGGCCCAGGTCACCCAGGCGAATCGGAATGTCAAAATTTCAGTGGTTGGACATACCGACACTTCGGGCAGCCAGGCATACAACTATGCCCTTGGCGGTCGTCGTGCCGAAGCGGTTCAAAAAATGCTGATTGAACGCGGTATCCCGGCAAGTCAGATTGTCGCGGTTAGTGCGGGCGAAGAAGACCTGAAAGTGCCGACACCGGACGGTGTGCGTAATGCGGAAAACCGCCGTGTGCGCGTTGTTAAAGAGGTCACATATACGGAACCGGCGGGTGAAAGATACGCACCGGTTGCGGATGTAAATGTTGAACAATTCTATACGGATTGTGAAAACGGAAACTGTGAAACAGAATATCAAAATTGGTAGTCACAAAAACGCTTGACAAAAGTTTTTGTTGGTGTATAGTGGCAATCACCAGAGAGATGCTTTGAAAGAGGTGTTTGAAATGGTAACAAAAAGTGATTTGAAAGCAGGAACGTTGCGTGCAGTAGTAAAAGGGCGGTTCGGTCGTCCCGGCGAGGAAGTGTTCCCGATTAACGAGTTTCTTGCCGGTCGTGGGGTAAATCTCCGCGGGGGTGAAGATCCAACGCAACGGTAGGTTTTCTCTTTTTACAATTGGGTGTGGCGGCACGTACGTGTCGCCATGCTTTTTTTATTCCCCTTCGCAAAAAAGCCGTCATCCCGGCGAAGGCCGGGAACTCATAGGTTTTCGTCGAAGTTCAATAAGATCCCGCTTTACAGCGGGATGACAATGTTTTTTTGTGAATGGAAAATAAAAAACATTTTTTAAATGGGAATTTTTGTGATATAATATCCCAAAAGGATAGCGAGGGAGTTTTCATTATGTATAAAAATCTAACGTTTATGTTCGTGGCGTTGTGCTTACTGCCGGGACTGTCATTCGGCGTGACATTGAAACAACGGTCGTTCGGTGAATCGACCGGTGGTGCGTATTATTCGGATTATGACTATGGCGCACTTGATTATGTTCCCGGTGCGGACGGTATGAGCGAGATGGAGGTTGTATCAACACTGCGCCATGATATTCAGGCATTGGATGAACAAATTGCAACGTGTGAACGCAAGCGCAAGGGCTGGGTCGCGGCGACGGTTGTTGGTGGTGTTGGTGTTGCGGCGACGGGGATTGCGGCAATCGTGCAACATAACAAGATTCAAGACAAGAAAACAGAACTTGAAAGTGTAAAGAAAGATGTTTCTGACGCCAAGCACCAGGTTGAAGATGCGCGTAGAGATTTGAATGACTTACAAAAAGGGAAATAAAAAATGAAAAAGATAATATCATTTGTTGGTCTGTTTGCGGTTTTGGGTGTGGGTGTTGGTGATGCACACGGTGTCGCAATGAGTGCCCAGGTTCGCCGGTTGCTGCAAGAAAAGCAGGAAAAGATAGAGCAACTTGAAAAATGCGAGGGGAAAAAGCAAGGATGGATGATTGCGGGGATATCGACGATTGGTCTGACCGCGGTCGGTGTCGGTGTGAACATTGCCCAGGCATCAAAGAGCAACCGCCTTTCGGATGAAATCGAAATGGAAAAAAGCACATTGGAACGCCATCAAAATGATTTGAATCGGATACAAAATGATATTGCGAAAGAACAGGCGAAGAAGGCGGAGGAAGAACGCAAACGTGCCGAAGAAGAGGAGCGCAGGCGTAACGCCACAAATGGGAATAATGGTGGAATTGAAACATCCGCGGTCGATGGTGCGATTGGCGAAAAATGCAACGATGATAAGGGTGTGTGGTTTACCGCAATTGAAGATAATGATAAAAAATGTTCAAATTCAGCGGGCGAAATTGTTGATTGCAAATGCGTTGAAACAATAAGTACGGAAAAAAATACATTGGGTGAAAATTCATCCGCATCTAAACCGGCAGAAATATCAAAACCAGGGCAGGGTTCAATACAAAAAACAACATCACCGGGTAGTGCGACGAATACCGGTGACCGTGTTGTTGGGGAAGCGTGTATTGCGGAGGATATAAATAGGTTAAAACCGTATGGTTGGTTAGAGGGGCATTATCAAAAAGTTGGTGAAAGTGTTAAAACAACATTGGGCGTTCGGTGTGAAACCAAAAAGGGTGCGGGTGACAGTGTAAACTGTTCATGTCGCGCAGACAAATGCGATACCAACAAAGGTTATGATGTGGACGGTAACGGTCTGTGTGTGAAGAAGAAAGTAGAACAAAAGGAAGAAAAGAAGGAAGAACTAAAACAACAAGAACAAAAAACCGCGGAAAAAAAACAAGAAGAGAAAAAGCAAGAGCCAGCAGAAAAGAAGGAAGAACCGAAGAAAAAGCAAGAAAGAGCAGACAAGAAACCGTGGGAAGACGACCAATATTTCCGGTCTGATGGTTTAGACTGGTGTGTTTATGGTGTGGGAAACGCAAGATGTTCGGTTGATAGTGAGGATGGTTGGCGGGTGATATTTCAAGATTATGAAGTTTACGGCACGTCGGTATGTAATAGACAATCCGGTATTGAAGGAAAATCCAGCTATTCAGAACAAACCGAAAAAAAAAGCGGTGGAAAGTGTTGGTGTAAGATGACAAGTCCAAAACAATCGTATTGGGTATTTAGGGATGATTTGGGCGATGGTTGTACTTACTTATGCTCAGTAGGATGTGCGGTTAGTGTTCAAGATCATCGTAATTTTCGTCAAGAGCTTTTTCGCTATGCTAAATAGTTATATATTTCGTGTTATTCAACGTCACCCCGCGGAAACGCGGTATCCCATCGTTACAGTTGAAACCACAAGATCCCGGCCTTCGCCGGGATGACAAAGAAAATATATGGGATGACTGGGAACTACCCCGTCCGCTTCGCGTCCACCCCTTCACTATGGTGAAGGGGACTACTTTTTCACCGCCCAGAATAGGGCGAGCAGCCATCCGATGCCGGTCCATCCAAATACCCATGATGCAATGCGGATGCGCATGGCGACGGCCTTTGGCTTTTCAGATTTGGCGGCCAAATACGCCGGCGCGAGTATAATCGCGACCAGCGTAATTGTCGCCACAATATATTTGATTATTAAAATGTGTTCAGGGCTTAGTGCCATTTTCTACTTTCCGTATGTTGCATTATTACCCAATTCTTCTTCGATACGCAACAACTGATTGTATTTCGCCATGCGGTCGGTGCGCGACATTGAACCGGTCTTGATTTGCCCCGCGTTTGTTGCAACCGCCAGGTCCGCAATCGTTGTATCTTCGGTTTCGCCACTGCGGTGCGAAATTACAACGCCATAGTTTGCATCTTGGGCCATTTTGATTGCGCGCAATGTTTCGGTTAACGACCCGATTTGATTTACCTTGATAAGTATTGCGTTTGCAACGCCGCCGTCGATTCCGCGTCTAAGGCGCGTTGGGTTTGTCACAAACAAATCGTCACCGACCAATTGGCATTTGTTTCCAATTTTTTCGGTAAGTGTTTTCCATGCCGCCCAATCTTCTTCGGCCAGTGCGTCTTCGATAGAAATAATTGGATATTTTTCAATCAAATCCGCATAGAATTTTATCATGTCGTCCGCGGACATTTCTTTGCCTTCGAATTTATAAACGCCGTTCGAATAAAATTCAGATGACGCAACGTCCAGTCCGATTGAAATTTGTTCGCCCGGCGTGTAGCCTGCGTCACGAATTGCGGCGATGATTGCGTCCAGTGCCGCGGCACATGAATCAAAGTTCGGGGCAAAACCACCTTCGTCACCGACGTTTGTCGAATGACCGCCGGATTTTAGAATCTTTTTCAAATGGTGGAATGTTTCCGCGCCCATACGAATCGCCGTGGCTTCGTCGTGTGCACCGTTCGGAATTATCATGAATTCTTGGGCATCCAGGCCGTTGTCCGCGTGTGCGCCGCCGTTGATAATGTTCATCATTGGGCGTGGCAAAACATGCGGGTTTGGATTTCCATAAATTTCCGCAAGGTATTTATAAAGCGGAATTTGTTTTTGATTTGCGACCGCGCGCGCGACCGCCAATGATACGGACAATATCGCGTTCGCACCCAGTTTATCCTTGTTCGGCGTGCCATCGAGTGTCAGCATTTTTTCATCGATTTCCGTTTGCCGGCCCGCATCCATACCGATAAGTTCGGGTGCAATAATTTCATTTACGTTTTTGACGGCTTTTAAGACACCTTTGCCCATAAAGGCATCGCCGCCGTCACGGAGTTCGAGTGCTTCAAACGAGCCGGTGCTTGCGCCCGATGGAACCGCAGCACGACCCATCGCGCCGCCGGACAATGTCACATCGCATTCGATTGTTGGGTTGCCGCGCGAATCCATAATTTGTCGTGCATGAATTTTTGTGATTTTATACATATTTTTTCTCCTTTACTTACATTGGTGCTTTTTTTTTGTTCCAAGTTGTGGTATAATATAGCAACAAGAAAAGAGAAAAAGAACAAAAAAATATGATAAAAAAGTTGGTGCCATTTTTATATTGCCTGACACCGATATGTGCGTTTGCGGATACCACATTTCCGGGCAATGAGTCGTTTAGCGGCAACTTAAGTTTGACCGACGAATCGTACATTTTTCAGGCGGGTTCGGGGATAAGTATCGGCGGGTCACTTACGACCGCGGGTGGTGTTTATGTCGGATATAACGCGGTTATGCCGTATGCCACGGGCAGTATTTTTGCCGAATCGGCCATCAATCAAAATTATTCTATTTTAACCGGTGGTAGTATATCGATTGGACAGGTTTTAGAAATTGCGGCGGGTAAAAGTTTGACCATTGGCGGTACGGGCGGCGTGCGGTATAATTTTAGTGCCACCGCGGTTGAGGCGTATGGTGGGCTGAACCTTTATGGTGCCGCTTTGACGTTTGGGCAATTTGTTGCGTCCGGAACAGGTAATGCCGGTAATGTCACAATTCAGGGAAATTCTTTGAACGTGACGGGTGGCACATTCCAATCTTTGGATGCGCGCAATGTCACGGTGAATTTAGGGGGCGGGACTTTTAATATTGCAAGTGGTGGTATTGAAAACAAATCGTCGGGGACAATGTCGATAACCGCTGGTGCGATTAACGTGCAAACGATTACAAACGATTCGAATTCGGGAACATTGAATATAAATGCGTCGTCGCTAAGTTTAACTGGTGGTGATGCCAGTGATGTTGCGTCGTTTATCAACAAGGGAAATTTTGTTGGTAATATTTCAGGGGCAACAACACTTGCGCATGGGTTTGATTTGTCGTCCATGGGTGCAACAAATTCCTTTAGTTTGACCACTGGAACTTTGTCTTTGGGCGATAGGATTGACGCGTTCTTTGATAATAATTTAACATCGTTTACTGTCAATGTCACAAATGGTGCATTGAATGCAAATACGATTCGAAATGGGTATTCTGATTCTGCGGCGGTAATGAGTTTGTTGGCATCAACATCTATCAATGCGGATGGTGTTTATGCGTATGGTGGAACGATGAATTTGTCTGCACCGATTATATCGATTGGGACAGGCGGACTTTCGGTTGCCGAAGGGGGCGCGCTTAATGTATCTAATGCAGAGGCCGTCGTGTCGGATGCCGCGGTCGCGATTTATGGAAACCTTAGTGCGGGATTGGCCAGTGCGGCCAGTGGTGGCATGAATATTACCAGTGGTTGGACGGATATTGATGCCGAAGATTATACCATTACCGTTGGTGGCGGTATTTCGGCAAATGGTTCGGGTAATGGGTTGGGAATTTTTGCGCAGACGGTAAATGTTACAAATGATGTTATTTCGAGTAATGGTGGCGGTATCGCTTTTTATACTGGGACGGTGAACATCGGTGGAAACCTTGGTGGAAATAATGTTGCTTTTTATAATTCGGGAACGCCAAATGGTATGTATATAACTGTCGGTGGCGATATAATAGGTGGAACGGATATAATCGGACTTGCGCATATGACGGTTGGTGGAGATTATATTTTTGACGATGCAAGTCGTTTAGTTGCGTTCGCAAATTCGGGCGATGCGTTTACATATTGGTCAACCGCGACTTTTGACGAGGAACACGAGGTTACCACAATAACTAATGCTAGTGGAGCGGAACCGTTAATTTCTGTTTCGGGACATCTTATTACGGATGTGAATGGGGATGCATCGGCACCGAATGGGACGGCTTTATTGGATTCGCAGATCGGTATAAATTTGAATAGAATGATTACGGAAACTTCGACAGCAATTTGGCTTTTGCATGCGAGTGAGGGTATTCAGGAACTTGCAGCACGGATTGCAGGACTTAGTATAAATTTCTGTAATTCGGATGGAACAATTTGTATGGATTATTTTGCAGCGGGTGGTTACAACCAAACTGGGGATGATTTGCCGATACACCTTGTGTCATATGATACAGATGGGGATGGCGTTAACGATAGTTTGTATGTAGTGTTTGATGATCAATTTTTGCCACGTGGGAGATTATTTAAATTACAACCGATTGTGGCAAGCGCACCTTACTATACAATCGGTGAATATCAATCGGCCGGTGCGTTGGACGATTTGATTGAACATTTGTTGATATCCAAGGGTTTTTCATATGATTCGCCGGCAGGGGTTATGAAGATACTGTTTGATAATACCGTGATGTCCGAGGTTAGTGAAGAATTGTATCAGCGTATGATGTATTATTGGGCGTATAATAAGCCGGATGTTATTCGTGCGTTTAGTCGTGTGTTTCAGTTGCGTGAGGCGAACCAGATTGCCGACATGTTGGAATTGAATACTCATACCGTGTTCAAAGATATATCGAATCGATTTATCGATGAAGCAATTTGGAATCGTAATCGTCGTTTGAACAAATTATGGTTTATTGGAGATTATGGATATTTTTGGGATGATTTGGTCGATAATCATGCGCATGGTTCGCGAATCAATTTTAATTTCGGCTATGATTGGCAGGCAAATAATACATTGATTCTTGGATGGATGGGACATGTCGGACATGCGCGTGGCGAAGACAATGATGTAATCAATTTGACCTATGGGGCAACGCGGGCAACAGGATATGTCGATACGGATGTTCGTAACCTTAATGTCGGTGGTGGTGCGTATTTTATGAAAACGCTTGGTATCAAGGCACGTTGGTATGGTGATGCGATGTTGGATTTGAACTTTATCGATGTTAAACGCGACCAGACATGGGTTAATGGTCGTATAGAGGGTGATGCGTTTTCACTTGGGCTTGTCGGGGAAACCGGTATAATTCATGATTGGTTGAATCAATATGTTATTGGCAATGTGTATTTGCGCCTTGGGTATAATTCGGGATTTGATATGACCGAAAAGGTTGGGGGGACGGATTATATGAATCTTGATTTTGATGGGCATTTGATTTTGACACCGGGATATTCACTTACCGCGCAAAAACGTATTTATCCATCGGCGTGGTTCCAATTCCGGCCATATGCGACGGTTGGCGTGGAATATGACTTGATCAAATCGCCGGATCAAATGCACTATCGTTTTGCGGTCGTGAATCCGTGGCGTGAATATGATATCGGTGTTGATCCGCTTTGGGCGCATGCGGGTGCGGGTATCGAATTCCTTTCGGTCAACGGTGTGCATGTCGGTTTAGATTATCGCTATCAATACAATGCGAATGTTCAGATGCACAAACTTCAACTTTCAGGTATGTATAGATTTTAGGTGTTAGTGTTAGTGTTAGTGTTAGTGTTAGTGTTAGTGTTAGTGTGGGCGCGAACGCGCCCACATTTATTTTTTACTAATCATTAACACTTATCACTTACACTAAAACGGTATATCATCGCCGATTTCGGAAATCGAAATTTCTTCGGCCGGTGCCGGCGCGGCGGCGGGTGCGGCGCCCGACATTGAATCAACCGCCTTGGCACCAGACAAAATAACCATCGTGCCGTTGAATTGATTTAATACAACCTCTGTCGTATAGGTGTCGATGCCTTGTTGATTTTGCCATTTGCGCGTGCGAAGCGTGCCTTCGATGTAAAGTTTTGTTCCCTTTTGTAGCATGCGTTCGGCAACTTCGACCAAATTAGGACTAAAAATCACGATACGGTGCCATTCGGTTTGTTCCTTTTGTTCGCCACTTTGGCGGTCGCGCCAGCGGTCAGATGTCGCCAGTGAAAAACTTACCACCTTTTGTCCGCTTTGCATAGTGCGAACCTGGGGATCTTGCCCGATATTACCAACCAAAATTACTTTATTTATACTTCCTGCCATGTTTCTTCCTTTTGTTTCATGTAGTTTTATTGGAGCAAGATTTCGGGGTAATGTCAAGAGAAAGTGGTTAGTGTTAGTGGGGCGCGCCCACTTCACTGGCCACTACCCACTTGCACTAATCACTTCTGCTTGACTTTTTGATAAAAATGTGTAATAATATGCGCTGAAGTAGGTTGTGGTGCGTTCTGTATCACAAGATTTCCCAGAAAAAGGATTTTTAATGCATATAAATGAAATAAAGGCCAAGTCGCCACAACAACTGTTGAAAATGGCGGAAGATATGGGCATTGAAGAGGCATCGCAATTAAATGTGCAACAATTGCGTTTTGCGGTTATGCGCGGGTTTGCGGCGGATAAAAAAATTACACTTATTGGTGACGGCGTTCTTGAACGCTTGCAGGATGGTTTTGGATTCCTGCGCGCGCCGGAAAGCAATTACCTGGCCGGGCCGGACGATTTGTATGTGTCACCAAACCTTATTAAAAAATATGGGTTAAAGACCGGCGATTATGTCGAAGGACAAATTCAGGCGCCACAAAATGAATCTGAACGGTATTTCGCGTTGGAAACAATTGAACGCGTAAATGGCGATGATCCGGAAAAATTGCGGCACCGTGTGTCGTTTGATGATATGACGCCGCTTTACCCGGACGAACAGTTAAAGATGGAGGTTATTGGTGATACCGACAAAGGGCGCAATCTGTCCGCGCGTGTCATTGACCTTATATCGCCGACGGGACGCGGGCAACGTTCGCTTATTGTTGCGCCACCGCGCACCGGTAAAACCGTTATGCTGCAAAATATTGCGCATTCGATTGCGACCAATTATCCAGATGTTAAACTTATCGTGCTACTTATTGACGAACGGCCCGAAGAAGTGACCGATATGCAACGCAGTGTCAAGGGCGAAGTTATATCTTCGACATTCGATGAACCGGCAACGCGTCATATCCAAGTTGCAGAAATGGTTATCGAAAAGGCGAAACGTTTGGTCGAAGCCGGCCAAGATGTCGTAATTTTGCTTGATTCTATTACGCGGTTGGGACGTGCATATAATACCTTTGTCCCGTCCAGTGGCAAGGTTTTGACCGGTGGTGTTGATGCGTATGCTCTGCAACGGCCAAAGCGGTTCTTTGGTGCCGCACGTAATATCGAAGGCGGGGGCAGTTTGACGATTATCGCGACCGCACTTGTCGATACCGGGTCCAAGATGGACGAGGTTATTTTTGAAGAGTTCAAAGGAACCGGCAACAGTGAAATCATACTTGACCGGAAATTGTCCGACAAGCGCGTTTATCCGGCGATTGATATTACCAAGTCCGGCACGCGCAAGGAAGATTTGCTGGTTGGTAAAGATTTACTTGCGAAAATGTATGTCTTGCGCCGAATTATCAATCCGATGGGAACACTGGAAGCGATGGAATTCTTGCTTGATAAACTGCGTGTGACCAAGACAAATGATGATTTCTTTAATTCCATGAATCAATAATGAACGCACCATTTGGTGCGTTTCTTTTTGCGGGGGCGAAAAAATGCAAAAGTATTTAATAATCGCGGTTTGTGCGATGGTTTTCGGTGCGTATTTCTTTGGCGCACGAATCGCACGCGAAAAGTGCGTGGCCGACGGCGCAAATGCACAAACAAGTGAAATTATAAACAATGTAAAGTTGCTAAGGGGGGCAAATGAGAAAACTGTTCATACCAATGTGCGCGATATTCGTGACATCTTGCGACGGAAATATACCATTGCGGAATAAATCGGCGGCGGAGGTATGTCCGTGCGAATTTATCTATGGGCGCGCGGCCGATTGGGATACAATAAGTGACGATTTGGCGCGGAATATATACCGGCATAATTTGACCTGTGAATCAATGCGGGGGAAATGATAACTATTCGCTGTAATATTCAATCATTGCGGCGGCGGCATCGTGAACGCGCTGCATATTTTGTTCGTATGTGTCACAGTCGCGCGATATTCGCGAACGATACGCATCACGCATATTCGACGACATTGACGCACAATTGCGCAGGTGCGCGACACAATATTCGTGGCCGGTTAAGAATACCGTTTGGCCCTGCAGGCGTTCTTCGGGACTTGGCCAATCAATATCGATTGCGTTTTCAAGTTTCATCCAAGAATTTTCGCCGACATATTGCCCGATGCGTTCCATCCAATATTCGTTCATTTCTTCGTCCGTCCATTGGCCGCCACCGCGCAGGCGAATTATTTGCAGTGTCATGTCGTTGATTTCATCTTGGTATTTGGAATCGATTTGTGTAAGGCGCGCACTGCAATAGCAACGATTATACGCCGTGTTCGCGCGGGCGCAGTAATTATCCATGCATTCGGTATAACCCGCAAGGCACCGTGTCATCGGCACATCGTATGTGGTCGTCACCGTTTCCGTTGTGTTTGCGGTGACGCGTGCATTTTCCCGTGCGGTGCGTTGGGCAACGCGGCGCGTGGCGCGTGTGGCCGGTGCCGAAGTGGATTGATTTGTTGCCGCGCGCGCGACAACACGGCGGGTTGAATTTGCGGTTGGCGCGGTCGTTGCGGCACGCGCCGTTGTCGTCGATGCGGTGCGTGGAACAACGCGCCGCGGTTCGGACATCCTTTTGGTTTTAACGACCACATCAATCGGGTTATTTGTCATTAAAACACTGGTGCCGGGGTTCAGGTCAGTTCGCATTTGATTATTCATATACGGGTACATATACGCGTATGCGTTCGGATCGACATACATCGCCGGTTTTCGTGTGGCGGCCGCGGCAACCGCGGCACACAGGGCAAAGCAGGGCGCGATAAAAAACCGAAAAATCCTTTCCATATTTCCAGTTTAATAAAAACACCCACGTCAAGGCAATAAAAAAAACCGAAACAAATGTTTCGGTTTTGAATTATTTGGATTGTTGTTTTTTTGCCAAGGCCATCAAACCTGCGCCGGCCGCTATGCTGAGTGCACCTTTCCACGATAAATTGTTGGTGGATTTGATATCTTCTTGGAACGTTGCGTTTTCTGTGGGATTTATGACGCTGTTTCGTGAAGGTGCGTTTACATAATCTTGGTCAGTGCTTGCAACGATATATTCCATACCAAGACCAAGGACAATAAGTGTTCCGCCCATGAAACGTAAAGCTTTATCTTTTTTCATTTTCTACTCCTTTTGTTTATTTTTCTTTTTTATTTATAAGCCCAATGCCGACAAGTGTGGTAATTGCCCCCAAAAATCCTAGGGCAACATGTTTTGGGTTGGTTGGGAAAAATTCTTTGAACACCGCTTGTTTTTCTGAAACGGGGGCTTTGGTATCGGACCTTGCCAAATTATCCCCACCGATTCTGAGTGCGGTCCAAAGCATGGTGACGGCACCACATGTAATAAGCAGTGCACCACATAATTTTGTTCTGTTATCCTTTTTCATTTTTTCCCTTTTTATGAAGTTGTTTTTAATGTAATACAAAACAAATAAATTGTCAAGTGGTTATTAAAAAAATTTTAAATCTTCATAAAAATAATGATTTTTAGGATTTTTTTCGGTATAATGTATCGTCAGGAGAGATTTGAATGAAGGGGATTTTTTTCGCAATTATGCTGATTTTGCCGGTGTTGGCGATGGCGGATGATGATTGTGCCACGCGGCGGACGGTGCCGGATGGTGTTCAATCACTGCAAGATGTTATAAAACTTGGGCTTTGTCGGAATCCGCAAACGGCGGCGGCGTATGCGTCACTGCGGTCGAGTCATTTTAGCAAAAACGCCGGATACGCAAATTATTTGCCGTCTGTAAATGCCGGTGTCAGTGCAAGCAAGGGTTACCGCGACCATGAATGGGAAGATTGGGGGTATGGCGCATCGATTTCCGCGTCTTATTTGATATTTGACTTTGGAAAAAGGACGGCCGATATGAATCAAATGATTGCCGCGTATCGTGCCGCCGGTTTTGATTTTAGTTCGACCGTGCAAAATTTTGTTTATGGTTTGGTTGGTTCTTATTATGAATTATTAAATGCGGATGCGGATGTTGCGGCATCAAAATCCGCGCTGACCGTGGCCCAGACCGCGTATGACACGGCGAATAAAAAGTTCAAGGCGGGCGCGGTTGCGCGTGCCGATGTGCTAAAGGCGGAAACCACACTGGCGGGCGCGAAATTGTCGTTGGAACGGTCAAAAAATAATCGGGAAATTACTAAGGGAACACTTCTTACCAAACTTTCGTTTCCGGCGGACGGCGATATAACAATTGCAGATATGTCGTCAAGTTTTGGGACAGAGGCGGAAAATGAAAATATTGATGAACTGTTAAAGGTTGCGCGTGAAAAACGGCCGGATTTATTAAAGGCATCGGCGAATAAAGATGCCGCGTGGCACAAGCGGAATTCGGCATTTCTGCGGAATTTGCCGTCGATTTCTGCATCGGGGTCAATATCTTGGAACGATGATACTTTGTCGGGGACATTTAGTCCGAATTCAAACAAAATAAATGGTTCGATTGGTATTCGCGCATCAATGCCGATTTTCGCGGGATTTGCGAATATGTATGGCCTGCGTGCGGCCGAAGCGGACTATGACCGCGCAAAATATAATGAACAGCAAACGGCGAATGCCGCGGAATTGGATGTCTTTACCGCGTATAACAACTATAAAACCGCGCAAACGGTTTTGGAACAAACTAACGCGTTGTTAAAGTCCGCAACTGAATCTGAAAAGGTGACAAGTGGTATGTACAAGGTTGGACGTGCAACGATGCTTGATTGGCAAACGGCACAATCAGAACTGGTGTCGGCGCAAAGGCAAAACAACGCGGCAAAGTATGATTTGTTTATTAAACGGGCGGCGGTGGCGTTGGCCATTGGCGATTTGAAATCTGAACTAGAAGGAAACAAAGATGAATAAAAATAGAAGAAATTGGGTGCGGCGGCACAAATGGTGGTGTATTGCGGGCGCGGTGGCGATTGTTATGGTTTATGCGTTTTTTGGAACAGCGGCCAAGGTTGCAAAAAAAGATTTTGTGACAATGGATATTATGCGTGGTAATTTGTCGCAAACCGTGACGGCAACTGGCGAAATTCAACCGGTAAATACGGTCAATGTTGGGTCGCAAGTTTCGGGAACAATTTCGGAAATTTTTGTTGACTATAATTCCACTGTTAAAAAAGGCGACCGGTTGTTGGAAATTGAACCGTCGGTGTTAAAGGCATCGGTGGACGAAGCCGAAGCATCACTGGAATCCGCAAAATCGCAATTAAATTTGGCGGAAAGCAATTATAATCGCAATAAATCACTTTATGATTCAGGCTATATTGCGCGTGCGGAAATGGAACAATCGCAATCCACATATGAACAGGCATTGCAATCGGTCAAGCGTATGCAATCCCAATATGATAGGGCGGTAACGAACCTTTCGTATGCAACGATTGTGTCGCCGGTTGACGGCACGGTTATTTCGCGCAAGGTGGATAAAGGGCAAACGGTTGCGGCATCTTTCCAAACGCCAGATTTATTCGAAATCGCCGAAGATTTAACAAAAATGCAAATTGAAACATCGGTATCCGAAGCCGACATTGGTGTTATCAAACAGGGACAAGATGTGAACTTTACGGTTGATGCGTATCCGGGGCAAACATTTAACGGTTTCGTACGCCAGGTTCGACTTTCGCCGACAACGACATCAAATGTTGTGGTTTATACGGTTGTTATTGATGTTGATAATTCAGATTTGCGCCTTATGCCCGGGATGACGGCGTTTGTGACGATTATTGTAAACGCGGCGCGTGATACGTGGAAAGTGCAAAATTCCGCACTTTTGTTGCGCAGTTTCGATGGTATTGTGGAAGTGGTGGATGAAAACATTACGCCGGCAAATCATTTGGCGGTTAAACGCGGGTCAAATGTTGTTTTGGTGCCGTATGCCAAGGGTTTGGTGACCGCAACCGAAACACAAATTATATCTGATGATTTGGAAGAGGGCGACAAAGTTATAATCGGATACATGGGACAGCAGAAAAAATCAAGCACCAGCCGGCCCGGTAATAATCGTGGTGGTATGATGGGTGGTGGCGCACCGGGCGGAATGCCGGGTGGCGGACGGCGATAAGGGGCGCGTATGAAAAAAACACCGGTTATTTCGCTAAAAAAAATCTGTAAAAGTTTCCCGCTTGAAATCGGGGGCGAACAACAGGTTTTGTTTGATAATACCTTTGACATTATGCCGGGTGAATTTGTTGCAATTATGGGACCGTCGGGCAGTGGCAAGTCAACATGCATGAATATAATTGGTGCATTGGACACGCCGTCTTCGGGTGTATACGAACTTTATGGCAAAGATATAACGACACTTTATCCCGATGAATTGGCCAAGGTGCGTAATGAATATATTGGTTTTGTTTTTCAAAATTTTAACCTTTTGCCAAAGCGAAACATCTTGGACAATGTGATGTTGCCGCTGATGTATCGTGGATTGCCGATGCATGAAAGAATTAGTCGCGCGCGCGAAATGTTAAAACTTGTTGATTTGGTAAATTTTGAAACATATTTGCCAACGCAACTTTCGGGCGGGATGAAACAACGCGTCGCGATTGCGCGTGCATTGGCGGGCGACCCAAAGATTATACTCGCTGATGAACCGACGGGTGCACTCGATTCCAAAATGGGAAATGAAATTTTGCGGTTTTTTAAAAAATTAAATAATGATTTGGGAATAACGATTGTGATGATTACGCACGAATTTGAAATTGCAAAGTATGCAAAGCGCGTAATTCATATCTATGATGGGCATATAACGTACGATGGGCCGATTCCGAAAAATGAATCGGTGTTGCTTAAATCCGAACAAAAGGCGCGCAAAAAATGACATTCTATGATATTGCACACGAATCTTGGCTGTCGATTTCGGGGAACAAAATGCGGTCTTTTTTGACGGTGCTGGGGATTGTTATCGGAATTATGGCGGTGGTGGTTATGGTTGCGGTCGGCGAAACGGTTCAGCAATCAATTACCGATCAGTTTTCATCACTGGGGACAAACACGATTATGATTCGTGCGGGTGCGGCGCAGAGCGCGGGTGTGCGCAGTGGTAATCGTATGACACTTACATTGGACGATGTTGATTTTATTGCGCGCCTGCCCGATGTTGCGGCGGTGTCGCCGGTTGAAAACAGCAGTGCCCAGGTTGTATATGGAAACAAAAATTGGTCCACGTCAATGGTTGGTGTGTATCCGGGCTATGCCACCGTGCAGAATATAGAAATGGAATACGGTTCGTTCTTTGAAATGAACGCGGTTAAAACCGCGGCGACATACGCGGTTATTGGACCGGAAACGGCCGAAGAATTGGGTATGCCAAAAAATCCGGTGGGTGAAATTATCCGTGTGCGTAATACCCCAATGACCGTGATTGGTGTCACCAAGGCCAAAGGTGCGGCGGGTATGGGGTCCCAAGATGATATGGTAATAATTCCGATAACCACGCTTAAAAAACGGCTTGCGGGGTCGCGGTTTCCGAACGCCGTCCAGATGATTTCGTTAAAACTTTACCAAGATTCTGATAATAATATCGCCACGGACCAAATAACGGCACTTTTGCGCGAACGGCATAAATTAAAGGATACCGCCCCGGATGACTTTCAAATAACCGACATGAAACAGGTTATGGAAACGATGAACACGGTCAGCAGTTATTTGACATTATTGCTGGTTGCGATTGCGGCGGTGTCGTTGTTGGTTGGGTCGATTGGAATTATGAACATGATGTTGGTGTCCGTTGCGGAACGCACCCGCGAAATCGGGATTCGCAAGGCGATTGGCGCGCAAGAGGGAACAATCGTTACGCAGTTTTTGTCTGAATCAATTATGATTTCGTTTATCGGTTCAATGTTTGGTTTGATACTTGGTGTTGGTTTGTCGCAGGGGGTTGGGCGGTTTGTGTTGGGCTATAATGTGCCGTTTAGCATTTGGCCGGTTATCGTTTCAATTTCGGTTGCGATTTTTGTCGGGCTGGTATCCGGTGTGATGCCCGCAATAAAGGCCGCAAAACTAAATCCGATTGATAGTTTAAGGTATGAGTAGTGGTTAGTGTAAGTGTTAGTGGTTAGTGTTGGTGTTAGTGCGGGCGCAAATGCGCCCGTTGATTGATTATATTTTTTTATTTGCCTTTCGTATAGTATTTGGCTTTTTCGTGTTCAAATGTCAGATTCTTTATAACCCAATTACCATCCATAACAAGTGTATCCCCAGGGGATATAAAGGAAAGAATATGGTCGCGGTTGTTACTCCTTATAGTCATAGCATTATTTAAATCAAAGCGCATATGATAATCGTTAGCATTTTTATCTGTTGCCGCCACATATTTAGATGCACCATTGCCAGTCGCGTTGCCCTGATCCAGTGTTCGTATAACATAGACGGTGTCCACACCCTTTGGGTACGATAGTTCATAATCATAATCCGCTTGGGTTCCGTGTTTGTTTTTACATCCGGCGAGTAATAGCATCAATATCAGTGCATAAAGTTTATTTTGATTTTTCATTTTTTTTTTGCCTTTTTGTTTTTTTTCAAAATAACACAAAAAACAAAAATATCAAGCGTTTTTGCAAAAATATATTTATACAAAACGGCGCAAATGCGCCGTTTCACTTGCACTAACCACTTACACTACCCACTCGCTTACATCCACTTTTTTGCCCATTCGCGCAGGGCATCCGGCGAAAGGCCGGTGTCCAGGCGGGTACCGCGTTCAACGCGTGCGTCGGGTGCGAGTTTTTGCATATTTTTGCCGGCATCACCAATTGGACTGCCCCCGGATGTGGCGAACGGAACAATTGTTTTGTTCACAAAATCATAAGATTCCATAAATGTGTCGATGATTGACGGTTCGCGATACCACCATATTGGAAACCCGACAAAAATCGTTTCATATTTTGAAATGTCTGGGATTTTCTTTGCAATTTTGGGGCGACACGCGCGGTTGTTCATTTCCGTCGTTGTGCGGCTTAGTTTATTTGTCCAATCAAGGTCATCGGTTGTGTATTTTTCCCGTGGCACAATTTCAAACAAATCGGCACCAATCGCCGCCGCCAAATCTTCGGCCAGGCCACGCGTTGTTTCGGTTGCACTAAAATACGCAACAAGTGTTTTTTTCATGTTTTCTCCTTTTCTTGTTTCCATGTGAATTATATAGTGCGCCACCACCGAAAATCAAAAGGATTATATTCGGGGATGTGTTTTCAGTAAATTTTGTGCGGATAAAAACATCGGACCTGGCAAATTATCAAGTGAAAACCATTTCCATTCGGCACATTTTTCCGGTTCCATAAGTTTTGGTTCGCCCGTAATACCGTCCACGCGATAGTGCAGGGTGATATAGTGCGCGTCGGGGTAAATATCACTGGTGATGCCAACAAGGTGGAATTTTTTTTCGGGGATAATTATTCCGGTTTCTTCACGCAGTTCGCGCGCGGCGCAATGCGCGGGTTCTTCGTCCAGTTCAAGTTTGCCGCCCGGTGCCGCCCATGTGCCATACCCATGTGGGGCACGCCGTAGCCCGAGCAACACTTGCCCCGCCGGATTAAAAATCCAACAACCAATTCCAACACGTGGGGTTTTGTTTTTGGACATATGAATTCCTTTTTTTGTTATTATTGCAAAAAAGATTGATTTGTCAATGGTTGGTATAAATAACACTTGCGTTAAGTAAAAAATAATATATAATTTGTGGCGCATCGGGGCGTAGCTCAGTCTGGTAGAGTACTTGCTTTGGGAGCAAGGTGTCGAAGGTTCGAATCCTTTCGCCCCGACCATGTTTAACAAAAAAATACCACCGAAATGGTGGTGTTTTTTGTTAAATTATTGGTGGAACTGTGGATTCAAACGACAAAAAATTTGTCAATGTTCGAATCTTTTCCTCGGCACGGGTGCCTGCGGGGCATTCGTGACGGTTCGCCGGCATCCATATTTGGATGCACGGCTTGCCTACTCATTGTCGCCTCCCGACCACACTTCGCGTCCATGACGCTTCGTGTGGCAAGGTTAAGTAACCGTTCGTCCGCGGGCGGTTTTTTGTTTACATTTTGGGAATTTTATATTAGAATTTTCGGGCAAGGAAGAAATGCATTGTCTGATATTGGTGTGTTATCGTCTGTTTTATTGAATACCCTGATTATTGGGTCGGGGTATGCGATTGTTGCGATGGCCTTTCGGTTAATGTTTTCTGTGTCGCCGTTTTTTAACATGGCGCTGGGTGCGTCGGTGGCTTTGGGTGCATACCTTGGGTATTCGTTGTTGCCAATTTTTGGTATTTATGCATATCCATTGATTTTGTTGGGTGTGATATTATTTACCTGGGCCCAGGAGGCATTTATATATCGTCCAATGCGTAATGCGGGGGCCAGCCCTATGGTTTTATTGGTTGTGTCGTTGGGTGTTTATACTATATTTGAATCTGTTATTCATTTGATATTTGGACCCCAGTATCAAACATTGGGTTCGGTTATGGATTTGGCACAGATAAACCTTGGGTTTGCGCATTTGCCGTTGGTACAGTTGATAATAATTGTACTGGGGTTGGTATCATTGATTGGAATATATGTTTTGTTGCAAAAAACTTTCCTTGGTAAAGAAATCCGCGCGATTGCACAAAGCCCCGATTTGGCATACACAACCGGGATAAACATAAATCGTGTAATTATAATTGTGTCCATTGTTGTTGGTGCAATTTTGGGTGCATATGGCGTGTGTGTTGGTTTTGATACGGGTATGGAACCAACAATGGGGTTCAATGTTTTGTTCAAGGGCATGATTGGTGCAATTATCGGCGGTCCAACGGTTTTGGCGGCGTACCTGGGGTCTATGGTTTTGGCATTGGCGGAAAATATCGGTGTTTGGTTTTTTGCAAGTCAATGGCGTGATTTGATTGCATTTGTGATATTTATTTTGCTGTTGTGGTGGCAACCAAATGGGATATTTGTGCGCGCACCCAAAAAAGTATCTTGTGAATTTAAATCAACAAAACCAAAAGGAAGTAAAAAATGAAAAAATTATTGTGTGTTTTGTGTATGGCGTTGTCTTTGGTGGCGTGCGACCGCGAAAAATCAGATAAACCGGTGGTTAAAATCGGCGCGGTGTTGCCACTGTCCGGCGATAATTCCAGCATGGGTGAATCTGCTAAAAACGGTATGATTATGGCGTTGAACGAAATCAACGCCGACCCAAACAATAAATTCAAATACGAAATTGTCATGGAAGATGGGTTTGACCCGAAAAAAACCGTCAGTTTATACGACAAACTAAAAAACTATGACAAAATCGATGTGTTGATTTCAGAAAATGCCGCCATGGGTCATGCGGTCAAAGAAAAGGTAAAAAACGATAAAATTTTGCATATATCTTTTTCCGCGGATGGCAGTGTTGCCGACAACGAATATACTTTTAATAATTCGTCCGATCTGAACGCATTGGCGGCACAATTGTCCGAATATTTGAAAACGCAAAAAGTCAAAACAATCGCCATCGTCACAATGAATCACATGGCGGGCGAGGCGGTTTTGGCGGCAACAGAACCGGAATTAAAAAAGAATAATATAAAAATTGTGGCGACCGAAAAAATACTGCCCGACGCAAAAAATGTAAAGTCCGAAGCGTTGCGCGTGAAAAACAAAAAGCCCGATGTCGTTTTGCTGTATGCGTACGAACCGTTGATGAGTATTTTCGCGCGGGAACTTAAAATCGCGGGGTATACCGGGAAACTTACCACATATTATTTGTTCGCGTTTAGTAATGAACCGGCTTTGTTTGATGGAAATTATTTTATAAATGCGCCGTCGGGGACATCCGTTTTCAAACAAAAATATGCAAATGAATTTTCAGGCAAAGTTTCTGATATTTCTGTGCCCGCACATTATGATGCTATAAAGATAATTTATAATATGTTCGAAAAATACGGCAAAGAAAATGTCGATTACGGGCAAAAACTGCACGATATTATATCTGATTACAACGGTGCGAATGGAAAGTTGCACATGAATCAGAAAGGAATAATTTATTCTGATGGAATCATCGAAAAAATAGAAAACGGCAAACCGGTTGTGGTGGAATAAAAAATGGAATACCTGATAAACCTGGGAATTTTGTTCTGTATCTATGGCGTGTTGGCGTTATCGCTTAACATGGTTGTTGGTATGACCGGATTGTTATCTTTGGCGCCGGCGGCGTTCTATGGAATCGGCGCGTACGCCACCGCCATAGTGATGACAGAATTTGGCATAAATTTCTTTGTATCTTTGCTGATTGGGGCGGTTTTAAATATCGGTGTTGCCTATATCGTTGGCCGTATTTTATCGCGCTTCAATGCTGGATATTATGCGATTGTTTCCGCGGGCCTTGGTATCATCGTATATTCGTTGTTGCTGAATTGGAAAGATTTAACAAATGGACCACTTGGCATATTCGGCATTCCAAAGCCGTCAATATTTGGTTTTGCGATTGATTCAAATGCCGCATTTCTGGGGTTGGCGTTTGTTATATTGTCGTTGATTTTTGCACTTTATCGTTGGATTGACCGATCGTCATACGGTCGCGGATTAAAGGCAATTCGTGAAGACGAAGAATTGGCAACCGTTATGGGATACCCGGTTGAAAGATTCAAAAATATCATATTCTTGCTGTCGGCGGTGATTGCGGGCGTTGCGGGTGGCCTGTTTGCATCATATATTGCGTTTATCGACCCCAGCACTTTTCAAATTCACGAAAGTATATTCTTGTTCACGATTATTATTATCGGTGGTCTGGCATCAAGCATTGGCAGTATTGCGGGCGCATTAATATTGCTTAGTTTGCCAGAGATTTTGCGTTTTGTGGGGCTTCCTTACGAAACTGCGGCGCAATTGCAACAGATTATTTACGGATTGGCATTAATATTGATAATGGTTTATCGCCCACGCGGATTATTTGGAAAATACAGGATGTAAAAGTGAAAGGAATTGAAATAACACATTTAACAAAAAAATTTGGCGGACTTTGTGCCGTTGATGATTTATCTGTATCAATTGCCGCCGGTAAAACAACAGGGTTAATTGGTCCAAATGGTTCGGGGAAAACAACACTCATGAATTTGATATCGGGATTATATAAACCCGATTGCGGAACAATTACGATTGACGATAAAACTTTTGATTTTATTGAACCAATCAAATTGCGGAACCTAAGTATAGCCCGCACTTTCCAAGACGGTCGTTTGATAAATCAATTATCTGTTGATGATAATTTGCTTTTGGCGATTGCGGAAACAGGTTTATTCAAATCTCTGCACCAATTCAAAACACCAGAAATGATGGCACGCGTTAATGCAACATTGGAAAAAATCGGCCTGACGGCGCATCGTCATAAATTGGCCGAAGAATTATCGTATGGCCAGCGGAAATTGCTGGAACTGGGGCGCGCATTGATTCAAGACGCGGATATTTATTTGCTGGATGAACCGTTTTCTGGGCTTTTTGCGAAACGCGTGGAACATGTGTTGGGTTTGATCGGTGAATTAAAGGCGCAAAACAAAACCGTTGTAATTATCGAACATAATATGGGACTCATAAAACAACTTTCCGACCATATTATCGTTTTGGACCATGGGGCATTATTGGCGTCAGGCGCACCGGACACGGTATTAAAAGATAAATCCGTTCAACAAGCATACCTGGGGGTGTAAAAAATGAGAAAATTATTATGTGTTTTGTGTATGGCGTTATCACTGGTGGCGTGTGACAAACAAAATGATAATCCGCAAAATAAACCGGTGGTAAAAATCGGGGTTTCGTTGCCTTTGAGTGGGAATATGGGTAATATAGGGGCAATTTTTAAGGGGGCCGTAGAGGTTGCCGAACAAGATTTAAAAGATAAAGAATTAAAATACAATTACAAATTTGTTATAGAAGATAATTTTTTCGAACTGAAACGTGCGGCGGTGGTGAATCAAAAGTTTATCAGTGTTGATAAAGTTGACGCGATTATAGATTTTGCGGCGAAAATTGGGTTGATTACGACACCTGTGGCCGAAAAAAACAAGGTTATACATATTTCTGCAAATGCGTCTAATCCGGCGGTTGCCGACGGTAAATATAACTTTATTCATTGGACACAGCCTAAATATGAAGTAAAAAAATTAGTTGAAAAAATTGTCAATGAAAAATTGGATAATATTGTAATTATTACGGCGATAGATCAGGCGGGCTTGGAAGTATCACAAAATTTACAAGAATTATTGGCACAACATAAAATCAAGTTTACTGAATTTCGCACAAATGACCAAGATCGAGATTTTGATTTGTTGCTGAAAAAGGCCGCGATGACCAAACCGGGACTTTATGTAGTAATGGAATTCCCGCCGATTTTGGATATAATCTTAAAAAGATTAAAAGAAAATAAAAACACCGTCCCTGTGACATCTGTAGAGGCGTTTAATCTTCTTGATGACAAAAGTGTTATAGAGGGAAACTGGTTCGTTGATGCAGCGGAATTAAAGCCAGAATATGTCGATAAATTCATATCGCATAATAAATCGGATAATATTTACAGTGTTGGCAATACGTATGATGCAGTTATGTTGTTGGTTGAAGCGTTTGAACGGGCGGAAACCAAGGAAAAAGCCATAGGTGAATTATTAAAAATCAAAGAATATGATGGCACGGTCGGTAAAATTTATCAAGATGAAAACGGGATTTTTAATTCAAATGCTGTGCTGAAAAAAGTAATTAACGGTAAACCGATGGTTGTTGAAGAATAGGAGTAAAAAATGAAAAAATTATTATGTATTTTATGTATGGCGTTATCTTTGGTTGCGTGTGATAACAAAGATGAAAATGTGACAAACAAACCGGTGGTAAAAATCGGTATGATGCTGCCGTTGTCGGGTGATATGGCAAGTTATGGTGACGCGACCAAGCGCGCGATTGAAATGGTAAAAGAAGACATTAAAAACACAAAAAATCATTATGAATTTGTTCTAGAAGATTCTGGTACTGATACCGCCAAGGCGGCGACGATTATTCGTAAATTGGTGTTTACAGATAAAATAAATGCGGTTATGGGGTATATTTCATCAACGGCCATGGTTGTGGCACCTATTGCAGAGGAAAATAAAATACCATCGTTTTGGTTTGTTTCCGCGCCAGAGGCCAGTGTAGGTGCATATAATTTCCGTTTGTATCCGGATCTTGTCACTGGGGCAGAAATGATTTCAAAAAAGATAAAATCTGAAAAGAAAAAGAGCATAGCGATTATTTATCAAAATATACCATCTATGAATTATATGGTGGCGGATATGTTGCCGGTTTATACCCAAGAATTAAAAATTGTTATGAATGAAAATTTTATGCCTGATGAAAAAAATTTCTTTGCTTTGATACAGAAAATTAAATCTGTGAAACCTGATTACATTGTGTTCGAAGCAACCCCGCCCGAAACAGATATATTCTTTAAACAACTGCGTGAAAACAAGGTAAATATTCCCGTTACCGGGTTCCAATTGTTGGGGATGACATCAAATCTTGAAATGTTGAACGGTGTGTGGGATGTTGACACCGCCCAATCAAATCCCGGGTTTATAACAAGGTATAAACAAATGGGGGGAACGGATAATTTATTCTATGCGGACTATGTTTATACAATGCTTATGGCATTGATAAACGGGTTTGAAAATGCCAGTACTGGTAATATGGACGAATTTATTGTCGCCGCCGCCGAAACAGAATCACCGATTGGCAAACTGGAAGTCAGTGGCGATAAAGATCTAGTTATACACAATCATATTTATCAACACGTCGTGAACGGTAAAAAAGAAATTATGGAAAAATAGGGGGTAAAAATGAAAAGAATCTTTCTGATTTTGTGTGCAGTATTGGCAATCGCGGGTTGTGACCGTGAAAAATCCGATAAGCCGGTGGTAAAGATTGGTGGAGTTTTGCCTTTGACTGGTGGGGCAGCACAAATGGGAACGGCGGCCCAGAACGGTGCAATTATGGCGGTTGAACAATTAAATAAAAATACACAAAACAAATATAAATATGAGTTTATTGCTGAAGATATGGGACTGGCGCCCGCCAAGACCGTTTCAATATATACAAAATTGGTAAAGACAGATAATGTTGCCGGTATTGTATCTTTTAATACTGCCACAGGCAAGATTATTAAACCTTTGGCAGATAAAGATAGAGTTTTGCATATTTCATCTGCGGCGGACAGTTCCATCGGTGATAATAAATTCAATTATGTAAACAGTTATTCTGTGCCTGAGGCATCACAAAAATTGGTTGATTATATGAAATCTAAAAATATGAAGACAATATCTTTGGTGACATTTAATCATGTTTCAAGTGAATTTATACTGCAAACATTACAGCCCGTATTAAAGGCGAATAATATCAAAGTGTTGTCTGTGGTACGCGTAAATATGGAACAGCGCGATTTTGCATCAGATGCCGCGAAAATTGCCAAAAATAAACCTGATATGGTTTTTATGCACCTTGTGGAACCCGCTTTGACATTATTTGCCAAACAAATGTTGCGTGATGAATATAGTGGCGAATTGAGTTCTTTCTTGATTTTCGCATTCACAGAAAATCCAGAATTATTCAATAACCAGCCTTTTGTTGATTTGAAAAATGCCGATGATGAATTTAACACAACATATTCGAAACGGTTCAAATCAGCACCCCAGGCCGCTAGTATCAATACATATGACAGTGTTATGTTGATTGCGAACTTTATTGAAAAATATGGTTTGCCAACGAATCAAAATGATGACGATATGGCAAAAAATATAAAACAAATTTCAACAGAATACACCAGCCCACGTGGCAAAATGCAAATAGATGCAGACGGATTGATTTATTCTGAAACAACAATCAAAAAAATGGAAAATGGTAGACCTGTGGCGATAAAGGAATAAAAATGCTGGAATTAAAAAATATCAAGGCGGGGTATGGTAAAAAGGCGATATTGAACGATATATCGGTTGTTTTTCGTGATAAGTGTATAACGGTTATTATGGGGGCAAATGGCGCGGGGAAATCCACGTTGTTAAAGACCGCCTTTGGTGTTATAAAGCCAATGGGTGGTGAAATTTATTTAGATGGAAAAAAATTGCGCCCGTCACCGCAAATTCTGGTTAAAAACGGTATTTGTTTTATTCCCCAGAAAAATCGGGTGTTTCCAGAAATGTCCGTTATGGAAAATTTAGAACTGGCAACACATTCTTGGGCTGACCGATCGCTGTTTCCACAATACTTGGACGATGTTTTGGAATATTTTCCGGATTTGCGTGCAAAACTATCTGACCCGGCTGGCGAACTTTCGGGCGGGCAACAACAAATGGTTGCATTGGCACGTGGACTTATCAGTAAACCAAAAATGATTTTTATGGATGAACCATCAATCGGTTTGTCGCCGAAACTCATAAATGACGTGTTTCATAAAATCAAAGATTTACAGGAACAAACCGGCACCGCATTTGTAATTGTGGAACATAATTTGAAGACCCTATTACCATTAACCGATTATGCATATATTTTGCAAGACGGCAAAATCGCATACGACGGTAAATCCAATGGCAAAACACTTGAAAAAATGCTATTTGTGGTGTTTAAATAAGTGTTTTTAGAATCAGAAATATGTTTATATAGGGCTTTAGTTTATTTGTTTAACTTTTTGAATTTATTATATATTTTATTGTATAATTTGCGGCGGCAAGGCCGAATGTTCCGGTGACGGTTATGATTGATCCCATATTTTTGTCGGGTGTTTTTTGTGGTGCGGGCGGTTCGGTGGAAAACACAACCGGAAAATCGCCCAGGCCCCGTTCGCGGACCAATTTTCGAATTTGTCGTGCAAGCGGGCAGGCGACCGTTTTCGATAGTTTTGCGATTTTAATCTGTGTCGGATCGGTCTTGCGCGCCGCGCCCATTGACGATATAAACGGAATGCCGTTTTGTTCGCACCACTCATAAAGTGCAACCTTGGACCCAATTGTGTCAATGGCATCAATGACAAAATCGGGACGCACGGGGGGCAGGGTGTTTTTATCGAAAAAAATGTCCAATTCGGTGACATGGATGTCCGGGGAAATGGTGGCAATTCGTTCGCGTGCCGCCGTTGTTTTCTTGCGTCCTAATGTGTTTTGGGTGGCAAACAGTTGCCGGTTGATATTTGATTCTTCGATTTCGTCGAAATCGACCAAAATTATGTGCCCGATACCCGAACGGGCCAATGCTTCGATGGCAAAAGAACCGACCGCGCCGCACCCGACGACCATGACGGTTGCGTGTTGTAATTTTGCTAAATTTTCTTCGCCGACTAACAGACGGCATCGATGTAATCTATCCGGCATAGTTTATAACCCCCGTGAAATTTTTGTTAATTTGTTCGTTTAATTCGCGCACATCGCATCCGCGCAGTTTTGCAATTTCACGCGTGGCGGTCGCCAAAATTTCGGTTTGCGCGGTTGGCGTGTCGGAATCGCTTTCAACCAAGATTTTATCCACTGGGGCGATTTTTGCCGTGTCGGCAACGTGGTCACCCCGCGCCCCGTATGAAAAATATGTGTTATATTCGGCAAGTGTGGTCATAATTGCTGCGTTTCCGCCAAACGCGTGCGCGACAATCGGAATGCGGGGGTGGTGCGATTTTAATATATGTAGCACTTTGTTCCATGCGCCGACACAGTGCAAATGCACCGGCCGGCCGAATTCAATCGCAATTTCGATTTGCCGCGTAAAGATTTCGATTTGTTTGTCGATGTTCGGGTGATACTTATCAATTCCAATTTCGCCAACCATAATCTGCGGATTTGACGACAGAATTTTTCGCATGCGATCCGCCCAATCGGCCGGCGCGGAATCAATATGCCATGGGTGGATTCCGATACAGACGCGCGTGCGCCCGTCCGCAATTTGGGTCAATTTTTCCCAATCGGCAACGGTCGTTGCGTTACAGATTTGCCCGACGATTTCGTCGTTCGCCGGCGCGGTAAAGATATGACAATGTGCATCCGTGTATTTCATACCCTTTAATATAGTATGGCGCGCGCGCCCTTGCAACAAAGTTTTTGTGTATTTATTCATGTTGCATTGTGGTGGGAAAATGTGATAGAATACGCCACGAAAGGCGAGGTAGAATATGCAAATTGGCTTTATCCCGGGAACCCGGCGTGAAAAAATTGGCGAAGTTATTAAACGGATTTATCGTAATACCGCACCACTTTTGGTGGGCGAGGCGATTTTGTTCACGATCGCCGGCATCTTAATGCTGGTGCGGCCGATTGAGTTCTTGTCGGTTCTGACATTTATAATCGGTGCGGCGTTGGTTGTGTTCGGGCTGTATCGCGTTAGTATGGTTTTTGTTTCGAATTTGGGGTTCGGTATCGGAACTTATGATGTGTTTTTTGGGTTGGTGACGCTGATTTTGGGTGTGGTGTTTTGCGTTTATCCGCATGATGCGGCGGTGGGGTTGATATATGTGTTTGCGGTGCTGTTCTTGCTGAATGCGTTGCGGATGCTGTTCTTTGCGATAAATATGTTGCGCATAGGGTTCGGGTATTATCGCGTGGATTTGATTGCCGCGGGAATTATGGTCGTGCTGTCGGTGCTGATGTTGGTGTTCCCGACGGTTGCAGGCGGATTCTTGGTCGTGTGTTTGGCGATATTCTTGCTGCTTTATGCAGCGATAGATGTTTATATGTTCCTTAAATTACTGAATTTACATCATCAGATACGGGCAGGGCGGAAAAAAGTATTGAAAAACCCATAGGGTTTATGTATAATCGTCGTATGATGATTCAGAAAGTTTTCTTTTTTGTGCGCCATCACGCCCGTTTGGGTGTGCGGTATTAGCTGTATTTTCAAAAAAATCAACGGGCGAACGCCCACTCAACCATACAATAAAATAGAATAGGGGAAATAAAATGGATTTGAAACCAACAAAACCTTTATCAGGATTCATAGAATTATTACCGGCCCAGCAACGGTGCTTTGACGAATGCGCACGCCGGATGCGGGGGGTTTTACAAATTGCGGGTTTTTCTTTGTTGGATTTGCCGGCGATTGAACGGGCCGAAGTGTTGTCTGACAAAGATAACTGGGACGAAATTGAAACACAAATGTTTCTGTTTCAGTATGGCGATACAAAAATGGGGTTGCGTTATGATGGAACTGTTGGACTTTCGCGTTTTGTTGCGGGTCATCTGAATGATTTGGTTTTTCCATTTAGGGCAAGCCAGTTTTCAAAACGCTATCGTGGTGAACGGCGTCAGCGTGGGCGTTATCGTGAATTTTATCAAATGGACATGGATATTATGGGCATTAATACTTTGTCCATAAATTATGATGCAGAAATTATATCTGTAATTCAACAGGCGCTGAATTCTGTGTCGGAATTTATTGGCGATAATTATGTTAGGATTGGTTCGCGGCCGTTTTGGGATGCGCTTTTTGATTATTTGAAACTTGATTCTAGGCAAAGGAAAGAGGTGTTTGTGCTTATTGACAAACGTGACAAAATGGGCGAAGAAGAATTTGCTTTGGGGCTTAGCGATACGCTTAAAAATAAAAAAGTTGAAAACGAAATAAAATCAGTGTTTATTAGTGGTTATGAAAAATTCTTAAACAAATCTGATAAGTTAGATGCTGCGATTTCAGAACTCACCGGTTTCATGGAAAAATTGAAACAATTCGGTGTAAAAAACGCTGAAATCGATTTGTCCATTGCGCGTGGTTTGGCGTATTATACGGGGCTTGTTTTTGAATTCAAATTGACAGATCATCCAGAGTTACAAACTGCGGCCGGCGGTGGTCGGTATGCGGACTTGGTTGAAAAGTTTAGCAAGACCAAAATAATAGGGGTCGGCGCGGCAATCGGTTTTTCGCGAATCTTTGTTGCTTTGATGGAATCCGGTGCTATTGATTTGTCGCGGTGGGAACGGCCGGTTGATGTTGCGATTCTTGTTATGGGTGATGATAACTTGCAATATGCTTTGACGGTCGAAAGTGCCCTGCGGGCGGCGAAAATACCGTCGGTCGCGTATTTGGATACGGATAAAAAGTTCAAAAATCAAATTGAATATGCTGATAAAATTATGGCTAAATACAGTATGATAATTGGCGAAGATGAAGTTAAAAACAAGGTTGTGTCGGTAAAAGATATGGCAACGGGCGAACAACAAACTTTGTCGGTCGCGGACGCGATTAAATTGGTGACCGGGGGCGCAAAAAATGATAATTGATCAAAAATTATTGGATATAAAAAAACGTGCCGCCGATATTCAGGCGCAAATGAATTCGGGTGATGTGTCGGGTGCGGAATTGACGAAATTGTCCAAAGAGTATTCGCATGTGGCGGAGATTTTGCCACTGGTGGATGAATATTTTCAAACAAAGCAGGGTATCGCCGATGCAACCGAAATGCAGCACGATGCAGAGTTGCGTGACATCGCGGCGGAACAGTTAGAAAACCTTAAACACGCCTTGCCTGATATAGAAAAACGGTTACAAATTGCCTTGCTGCCGCGGGATGATGCGGACGACAATAGTGCGATTATGGAAATTCGCGCGGGGGTGGGGGGCGAAGAATCCGCACTTTTTGCCGGCGATTTGTTTAACCAGTACAAGGCCTATGCGCTGCGGCACGGGTGGAAAATCGAAATTATCGAAGAAAACGCGACTTCGTTAAAGGGATACAAGGAAATCATATTCAAAATCGATGGCGACGGCGTTTATGCGCGCATGAAATTCGAATCTGGTATTCATCGGGTGCAACGCGTTCCGGAAACAGAGGCGGGCGGTCGTATTCATACCAGTGCGGTTTCGGTTGCCGTCATGCCCGAGGCGGCGGATATCGATGTTGCGATTGAGGAAAAAGACATACGTATCGATGTTTTTCGTGCATCGGGGGCGGGCGGTCAACACGTAAACAAGACCGATAGCGCGGTTCGTATTACGCATTTCCCGACCGGAATTGTTGTTACATGCCAAAATGAACGCAGTCAGATTCAAAACAAGGCGACCGCCATGGCTGTTTTGCGGTCGAAACTGTATGAAAAACAACGGGCAGAACAAGATGCGGCGCGCACATCATCGCGGCGCAGTATGGTTGGGTCGGGTGATCGCAGTGAAAAGATACGAACGTATAATTTCCCGGAACAGCGTGTAACAGATCATCGTATTAAACTTACACTTTATAAACTTGATGATATTTTGGCGGGTGGGCCGGGACTTGATGAAATGATTGATGCATTAATTGCCGCCGACCAATTGGAACGTTTGGCCGCGATGGAATAGGGCGGATTTAGCGATCTGTGTAAAGTGGTTGGTGTTAGTGAAAAACGGTTGCGTTTAGCAACCGTTTTGTTTTTTGTACACAGAATCGTTAATCCGGCAACAACCACAATAGACAGTAATCATCATTAGTGTCGTGCCCCGTTTCCCATGAATAGCATACTTTCTTTTTCTGCTTGGTCTCAAGTGCGATTATGTTTGGAATCCAATCGCCGTTTGTAAGTGTGGTAACGTTATTTGTTGTGGTGTAAACCGCCGCATTTGCAATACCGCGTTGCGCCACGGTACCGGCCGTCCCAGTTGTGGTGATCACGGACCCGTCCGCGGTCGGATTATTTGTTGTGTCATAGACATAGTTTGGTGTGCTGTTTGTTCCGTCACTGGTCGCGGCGATTTGGTCTTGCTTAAAGTTTATTTGCCCCTGGAGTTTGCCAAGCGCATCCATAAGTGTATCGGTTGATGCATCAATTGCCGCGTTCGTTGGCGTAAAGGTCAATGTTGTTATGCCGTCCGCCGTAACCGGGGTAAGTTTTGTTCCATGGATGATGCCCTTTAAGTTTTTGGCGGTCATTGCACGAGAAGTTCCGGATGACCCTGTCCGACCTTCAGCAATCCCCATTGCGCTATATGTGCTGTTGCCATCGCCAAGATAGCGCCAATACGTTCCGTCAAAGACGAAAGCCGACATTGCGTATTGTGTCCATATAACAGATGGCAAATCGCTTGTGCTGCCACGATAGTTGACAGATACCGCATTGAAATCATTCAATTTGATTTTCATTGTTGAACTGCTGTTGGTTGCTGTTTTTGGCTTAACAACAATTATTAATCCGGTTGGTGGATTTTCGCCCGCGGTTGATGGAATGGATGCGATAGAAACGGTCTTGGTTTCTGTGGCGGCGGCCCCGATACCTTCGCCATAGAAAAATGAATTTTGGTTTGAAAGCGGGGCACCATTAACCTTGTGTGTGGAAATATCCGCACCTGATACCATGTTTTCAACCGCACTCATTGTCGGTAACCATGATCCATTGGTCAAATTATCATTTGCATCATACGTCGGCGCCGTTGCGATACCACGCTGGTCCACGATACCGGCGGTCGTTGTTGTGGTTATCACGGACCCGTCCGCCGTCGGATTAGTTGTGGCGTTATATACATAGTTCGGTGTGTTGCCCATTCCACTGCTGGTAACCGGTAACACAGTTTGCTTCAAAGATAAACCATCGGCAAAGGCGTGACCGTTTATTAGTTTGGTTGCATCGGCTAATGGCCAAACCGTGGTTTGCGAAGTTTCTGGATCCCCAAAATTATATGCATTCTCAAGTACCGCAAGTTCCTCTAAGTCATTAAGACCATTCATTATACTTAACGGTGTGCCAAATTGTCCAGCCGTACCACTGTATGTTACAACATTACCATTCGTTCCGGCCGGTAATATGTTTTGCTTCAATGCAAGGGAATTAGCAAATGTGGTGCCGTTCACCAGTTTATTTGCGCCCT